>CAIQVS010000218.1 GCA_903875345.1 uncultured Pseudomonadota bacterium
AGGGGTTAGGGGCGGGACCAAAATGTTGAGGCATTTTCTATCCTCACCCGCCCTCACCCAACCTCTCCCGCAAGCGGGAGAGGGGCTCCTCCGCTCTTGCTTCAAAGTTAATTCTCTAAAATTAAGCTGACACAATCCACTAGCAATTTTTCCAAAGTCCCGGTTCAATCTCAGTGAACCCGTTATCGCGATAGATGTTGCGGACGGGGATGTTGCGTGGCGTTTCGATGATGCGCCCGATTAGGGTCGGCGTAACGTCTTTCATCTCGGCCAGAATATGTTGCATGAAGGTATGCTCGACACCCATGCCGAGAACACGACAGCTCATCGCCAACCCCAGAATCTCGCCTCCAGAAATGACAGCCACACCAACGAGGCCATGTTCGCCAAATCGATCCGAAACCTCGATCACGAAAATCGCCGCTGCCGCATTTTCTGTGAAACCAGTCAGCTCGCTTAGAGAAAATTTACGTCCCGTGGTATTGAATTGCGTCGTGCGTTGAAACAGTTCCTCAACCCGCCCCAGTTGCGCTGCACCGGGTGTCAGGCGCTTGATGCGACACCGGATATTAAGCGATGCGATATAGCTCGCCTCATCCAAGATATCGGCACGCAGATGCTGGCGATCCAGTTGCGCCTTGACGAGCGCGCTGCGCGACGCAGCTTCCTCAGTAATGACGGGCAGTTGCAATCGCGGATCACTCAGCAAACGGCGCCGTAGGCTAAACGGGTCTTCGCCCCAAACTTCGACCCCCGGCAAGCGTTGCCGCACGCGGTCGCGCTCAACCGGATGATCGTCGATGAACAGAAAGCTGTCGAGCGCGAAGCCAAGCTCCTCGGCAATCGAACGGATATTATCGACCTTGTCGTTCCAGTTAACGCGCCACGTCACAAAATCATCCGGCATCAACAGGCGCTGGCGCGGATAGTGATCAGAATACTTCCATAATTCGCGCACGGTGGCTTCGTCGTTTTTACTGACACACGCCAACACAACGCCGCGTTTCTTGAGGCACAGCAAGGCTTCATGCAAACCGAAATACAATCCAATATGCGAAAAACCGCCGCTAATCTCCGGCGTCCACGCGAAGGGGCTGCCCGTCTCCGCCAGCACACCCGGCCACAAAGTTCCATCGAGATCGACGATCACACACTTCTTGCGATCAATGCCGAGCGTCGCCACCAGCGCATCAATGTGCGTAACCGCAAGCGCCGCCTCACGTCCATAGGGATTGCCGCCGACGGATTGCGCCAGAGGCGTCATGTCGGGAAAGATATTATGGACAGCAGCTTTTTCACGCTCCGGCCTTTGCAGCAACCAGCCCGGCGAACCGAAATGGGTAAAATCCACAAGCCCGTCATCAAGCATTTTTTCGGTTCCGACCACAGCCAGCGCCGCCGCTACATCAATCACATGCGCGCCCGGTATCGTCGCCGCCAGTTCGGACAACGTCACATTCGCCAGCCGAAACCGGGTGCGATGTCCGGCAAGCCCCTGCTCCGCCATGCCCAAGGGCTGCACTGTCGGCTCCGGCAGATTGTCGATAAAAATCGGCGCGGGACTTTTCTCGCGCAGTTGTTTCAGCAACCGATGCGCCTCCGCGATATAGAGGGCATGCGGCGCTTGCCCGTTTGCTGGCGCCTCCGTAATCGAATGGCGTGAGCGCAACGCGCCGATAAAAATGACATCATGTTTATGTTCGCTGGCGAAACGTACATCGTCGGGAAAAGTCGCCGCGACATGCAGATCAATGCCACGTTGCGCGGCTTCGCGGCGCAGAAAATCGGACTCCATCTGGATGTCGCAATCGCCGAACAGCAGGGCATCAACGCGCTTCGCCGCCGCGCCCAAATCCTTCATGCCATAGGCCGCTCCGACCGACCAATAGGGCGAA
Source organism: uncultured Pseudomonadota bacterium (assembly GCA_903875345.1). Classification (GTDB taxonomy): domain Bacteria; phylum Pseudomonadota; class Alphaproteobacteria; order UBA9219; family UBA9219; genus CAIQVS01. Next base: position 1,896 of record CAIQVS010000218.1, read on the forward strand.
GCCCCCTCCTGCAATGTGCGGCGATAGCGTTCGAACAGTTCCGCCGGATCGCGCCCATGCGTCGGCGCAAGCTCGGCGGCAATGGCGGCCAACTCCTCCTCCGGCGTCTTTTCGGTCAGAATTTGCCTTTCGACCAGCCCCGCAATCGCGCGTTCGATGGCATCGCGCGTGTAGGGGATCAACGCCGTCAATGCCGCGTAATCCTCAGGCACATGACGCGGCTCGGAAAAGTAATTCAGCAGCGTATCAACCTCGTGATCCGCCGGAAGGCGCATAGGATTGACCGCATGCACGATTAGGATGCGATCCTTACCGACCGGCAACTGATGGACAAAACGGGATCGGCGCAGAATCATTTTTGCATCTGGGCGACGATTTCCGGCGGCGCAAAGTCGCTTTCGAGAAGCCCGATATATCCATCCAAAGCCGCAATCACAATCGACTTGTTGAACACATGCGCGGCTTGTCCCGGCGCAACCACATGCGGATCAACCCAACCCACAGCGCGTTTGACGATCAGCCATGCGCCCCCGATGTTCGCCAGACTTTCGGTCGAGCCAAATGCCCGGATATGGCGCAGAATATCGGCAACTGGTTGTTGGAAATCAATGATGCGTTCCTGTAACGTCGGCTTCTTCCAGTAACTGCCTTCGCCCTGCGGTACGGCTTGTTCCCACAGCGGCATAAATTCCCGCGCAACCTTGGCCGCTAGGCGTTGCGCCGCCATCTGCGTCTTTAAGTCAAGGCTTTCGTGGCTCTCGTCGGCTTGCAACGGAAACCTCTCAACCGCGAGAATGTCGCCCTTATCAATTTCCGCCGCGAGCCGATGACAGGTGATGCCCCACGAATCCCGATTTTCAAGAATGGCGCGCACAATGGGATAAGGCCCGCGCCCTTCAGGCAACGGCGAGGAATGAAAATTGACGGCGCATTTCAGGTAAGGTTGCCAGTCGGGAATCTTCCAATTGTAGCTCGCGACGATAAGCGCCTCACAACCCTGTCTCTGCAATTCCGCCAGATCATGTTCCGTCATGCGCGACATCTGGATCACAGCGTTATGCTTTTCGGCGTACGCGATGACAGCCTGATTGTTGCTGAGTTCATGCTGCGAAGGCGTAGTGAAAAGTTTCAGCGGTTGCCAACCGGCATGCACGAAGGCCTCGTACACTCCCAGATAACGGTCGATGGCGGCAATCGCAAAACGCATGGTGTGTTCTTATGCTATGGACTAGGAGGGGCGCCGAACTTGATTTGACCTACCATAGGAAGACAGGCCTTTCACGGAGAATATTCAATTCCTACAGTCACCTTCCATGACAAAACTGTCAACGGCTCTTCTCAGGTCTTGTTTGCAAAGCTCGTAATTCTGACATAACGTGCCATCAAATCAACCCAACGAAAAGCCGCGAATTCCTGTTAAGTCTACCCAAAGCTTGGTATCAATGCAGGATCATCCTTTATGGATTTTAGAAAGTCATTTCATGCAGAACGTGACGACACAAGTACAGCACCCTTTATGGCGTCGCTTGGCGCGCGCCATTCTGCCGGGTGATCTTCGTCACAGTCTCGGCTGCTGGCTGCATGATTTGCGGGTAGGGCATTTCCCAGATCGACTGTTCATGAAAAATGTTCTCATCCCCGCAATTGGGCGTCAAGGTGGGCAGGTGTTGTATGTCGGCTGTCGCCGCTACACGCGACGCTACCCTGCGCTCTTGGGCGCAAACGGCGCGACATGCTCAACAATCGATATCGATCCGGCTGTTGCTCCTTGGGGCGCGCCACAACGACATGTCACGACCTCTCTTCAGGATGCGCCTAATCATTGGCCACGTGCGTCCTTCGACACGCTCGTGTTAAGCGGCGTTTTCGGCTACGGCCTTAACACCGCAGAGGATCAAAATGAGGCTTTGCGCGCCTGCCATTTTCTTTTGAAACCCAATGGCTGGCTTATTCTGGGATGGAACAGCGATAAATCTCCTGATCCGAAGGAACTGTCGAATTTGAAGAAATACTTTGTGTCAGCTTCATTCCAGAGCGTTCCGGTACGTCAGGCGTTCACGGATTCAACGCACGTCTATGATAGTCTGCGGGCGGTAACAACACAGGCTGAATGAAGCAACCTTCGCCCCCCTCTAAGTAAATAGCGATGGCAGACCGGCGACGCTGAAACAGGGGGAGCGGGGTATTGCCGTCCAGTTAGCTGCCAAAGAGATTCTGTTGGTTAACTAGGCTCTTATGACGTAATCGAGCGCCTTGCGGCAAGCCGACAATCAAGGTTCTCCCTACTCCCATGCTATCGGAGCTATACAGAACGAGACCGCATCGAAACTCGACTCCGCGTTTCGTTCTGTTATAAGGGCACGTTCAAAATTGGTACCGAAACTTGGTTAATACAATTTAGGAAGCAGACAGGTTTTTTTCTTGCTCATAAGCTAAAAAACTGTTTGTTATCAAGCGTCGGAGAGGTGGCAGAGCGGTCGAATGCGGCGGTCTCGAAAACCGTTAAAGGTGTAAGCCTTTCAGGAGTTCAAATCTCCTCCTCTCCGCCAATTTTCTTTTCGACACACGCGCATAAAATTGCGGATTCAATACTGAAAATTGACCGTTTGACTGTGGTGCTTTGAAAAGCCGATTCGCTTATGACGAATCAGTTGTTCCCTACTTCTCTTCTGCGTCTCTTGTTCTCCGGTTAACCCTGAAGCTAAAGAGTCAGGGGCTTGCTTTCGCGCAGTTTTTTGGGCAAGATTTGGACTTCTACGCTGGGTTTCACTCTGGCGTTCCCCAAAGAAAATCCTTCGCACGATCACTCAATGAAAGAGGTTCCCTATGGATAACGCGTTCCTGCTTATTTTTGCTTGCGGCCTTGTCGCCCTGCTTTACGGGCTTTTGACGGGGCGTTCGGTTCTTTCCTCCCCTTCCGGAACGCCGCGAATGCAGGAAATCGCCGCCGCCATTCAGGAAGGCGCGCAAGCCTACCTCAACCGCCAATACTTGACCATCGGCCTTGTCGGCATCGTAATCTGCATAGCCCTCGGCGCGTTCTTGGGCGCCTACGTGGCGGGCGGCTTCGTCATCGGCTCGGTGCTGTCGGGCGTCGCCGGTTTTATCGGCATGAACGTATCCGTCCGCGCCAATGTGCGCACCGCCGCTGCGGCTGAAAAAGGCATGAATCCCGCGCTTGGCGTCGCCTTCCGTTCCGGCGCGATCACCGGCTTACTGGTGGTCGGCCTCGGACTTCTCGGCGTCGGCGGATATTATGATTTCCTGCAACAGCAGGTCACCGGCGAAGGCGCGACACGTACGATCATTGAAGCGCTCGTCGGCCTCAGCTTCGGCGCGTCGCTGATCTCCATCTTCGCCCGTCTTGGCGGCGGCATTTTCACCAAGGGCGCCGATGTCGGCGCTGATCTGGTCGGCAAGGTCGAAGCCGGGATCCCGGAAGACGACCCCCGCAATCCCGCCGTGATCGCCGATAACGTTGGCGACAATGTCGGCGATTGCGCCGGTATGGCTGCGGATTTGTTCGAAACCTATGTCGTCACCATCGTCGCCACGATGCTTCTGGCCGCAAGCTTCTTTGACGGCAAGGCGCGTTCGGACATGATGATTCTGCCGCTCCTTATCGGCGGAGTCTGCATCACGGCTTCGGTCGTCGGCACGTTCTTCGTGCGCCTCGGCAAGAGCAACAATATTATGGGTGCGCTCTACAAGGGTTTGATCGCGACCGGCGTCCTGTCGGCGGGATTGATCGTCCTCGTCGTCCAGAACGTCTTCGGCGGGTTCGAGGGCTACATCACCAAGATCGACGGTTCCACGATCTACGCGATGCAGGTTATTGATTGCGCCCTGATCGGCCTCGGCGTGACCGCTCTGATGGTCTGGATCACCGAATACTACACCTCGACCGCGTTCCGCCCGGTGCGCAGCGTGGCGGAGGCTTCGGCGAACGGCCACGGCACCAACGTCATTCAGGGTCTCGCGGTGTCGATGGAATCGACGGCGCTGCCGGTGGTTGTGATCTGCGTCGGCATCATCCTCGCCTACTCCAGCGCCGGATTGTTCGGCATTGCGATTGCCGCAACGACGATGCTGGCGCTTGCGGGCATGATCATTGCCCTCGACGCCTACGGCCCGGTGACGGACAACGCCGGAGGCATCGCCGAGATGTCGGAGATGCCAAAGGACGTTCGCGTTATCACCGACGAACTCGACGCCGTCGGCAACACGACCAAGGCCGTGACCAAGGGCTACGCCATTGCTTCGGCAGGGCTGGCCGCGCTGGTGTTGTTCGCCGCCTATATTCAGGATCTGCATCACTACTTCCCGTCGGTCGACGTGAAGTTCGATCTGCAGGATCCCTATGTGGTCGTCGGGCTCTTTATCGGTGGTCTTCTGCCCTACCTGTTCGGGGCGCTGGCGATGACCGCCGTGGGACGCGCAGCGGGTTCGGTGGTGCAGGAAGTGCGCCGCCAGTTCCGCGAGATTCCCGGCATCATGGAAGGCAAGGCCAAACCGGAGTACGGCGTGGCCGTCGATATGCTGACTCGCGCCGCGATCAAGGAAATGATTGTCCCGTCGTTGTTGCCGGTCGCCGCGCCCATCGTGTTGTACTTTGTGGTGTTCTATGCTGCAGGGCAGGCGCAAGCCTTCACGGCGGTGGGGGCGATGCTGCTCGGCACGATCGTGACGGGATTGTTCGTCGCGATTTCGATGACCTCCGGCGGCGGAGCATGGGACAACGCCAAGAAGTACATTGAGCAAGGCAACTTCGGCGGCAAGGGTTCCGAAGCGCACAAGGCCGCCGTTACCGGCGACACCGTCGGCGATCCCTACAAGGATACCGCCGGTCCCGCCGTCAACCCGATGATCAAGATCATCAACATCGTCGCCATCCTGCTGCTGGCGGTGCTGGCGAGCTTGAAGATGTGAGTATTGACCTCGGCGCCCTTTAAGGGGCGTTGGGCAGAGCGTTAAGAACTTAGCAAACAGAGTTGGTGCGGTGGTAATTTAACCGGTTTTTCAACAAGCGCGTCAAACTGGACGAACCGTTCGGCAAGCCACGGGACTTGACGACAGACCGCACCAACAGGTTGGCAAGACAATCAGCGTAGTTGTGCGTTTTTTCTGATGTCAGATTGTACAGCAATGGCTTTGCGGAAAGAGCCGATGCATTGCATCGGCTCCCGCAATAAACTTTGAAAGAGATTGAAGAATTTGCCCCCAGCAACCCCGCTCAATGCCGATGATTTTGCAAATCTGGTTAAGCGGTTTGCACCATGGCCGGATCGTTTTGCGCTCGGCGTTTCCGGTGGTCCCGACAGCATGGCGTTGGCGCTTTGCGCAAAAGACTGGGCCGCAAAAACGGGTCGGCACCTGATCGCTCTGATCGTCGACCATGCCTTGCGTCCCGAATCCGGTCAGGAAGCGGAAACAACGCAGCAATCGCTGCTTCGATTGGCCGTTCCCGCCGAAATCCTGCGCTGGGAACATCCGCCGGTTGTCAGCCGTCTGCACATCACGGCACGCAAAGCGCGTTATCACCTTTTGACCGAAGCTTGCCGACATCACGGCATTACGCGCCTTCTGCTCGCGCACCATCGTGAAGACCAAGCCGAGACTATACTGATGCGTCTCGCCAAAGGTAGCGGCATCGATGGACTGGTGGGAATTCCCGAACGCAGCATCGTGAACGGCATTGAAATTTTGCGCCCCTTTCTGACGATAGAGAAAGAACGCCTGATCGCCACCTGCATTTCAAATCAGGTTCCCTTCATAATTGATTCAAGCAACAGCTCGCCAAAATTTGCGCGTGGTCGTCTGCGGCGCGTCATGCCTTTGTTGACGAATGAAGGACTGACGATCGAGCGGCTGATTGATCTCGGTGAACGCGCAGCCATTGTCAAAGATGCGTTGGAACACTACACACACGCTTTTCTAACCCAAGCCACACAACGCGATGCATCCGGCGCCTTGCATATCGATCTGAACAAGCTTCGCGCCGAACCACGCGCCGTTGGCGAACGCGCTCTGACGGCCTGCCTGCAGCATCTCCATCCACAGGATTACGCCCCCGAACATGTCTCCCTTGCATCGCTCTATAAAGCCTTGCTTCCGGATGCCGTTATGCCGTCGCGCACCTTGCACGGATGCATCATCGGCACGAAGAATAAAAAATGTACTGTAATGCGCGAGGTGGATTCCATTGATATTATGCCTATCCATCGCGGTGAAACCGTTCTGTGGGATCGGCGTTGGCGCGTGACATTGCCGGATAACGCCGACGAGCCTTCCTGTCTCATCAAACCGCTTGGCTTTCCGCAACATGAGATTCTCGATCGTCTAGCCCCCGGTTTGCTCCGACAATTTCCCGTAGCACAAACACGCGCGAGCCTGCCGGGACTTTGGGTTGGTAACACGCTGTCATGTATCCCCGCTTTCACCTCCGAATACCCCGCGCGCGCACGGGCCGTATTGAATAGTCCTTGGCCGCCCGCGATGGTCATCGAGACCTGATAAAAAAATCCAATTTTGGTCTTGTCTGGCGGGAATCCCTCAGTTAATGTGTTATTAACTTCTGGTTTCGAAGGTCCTGGATGCCCATTCGCCCCCGCATGAAAGGATGGTCAAGCGTTGCCACAATTTCATGGCGAGGCCTGACCCAGCGTTATTCTTTCCTGATTTTCATGGCCGGCGCGCTGGCCTTGCTCATTCTCGCCCGCGTGCAACCTATGGCGGTCGATAAGATGCGGCTTCATACTGTTGATACGCTTGCCCCGGTGCTGGACGCCATGGCAAGGCCGGTGACTGCCGCAGGGCATGTCGCCAGCAACATTAACAGCTACCTCAGTTTGCGTCAGGAAAACGAGCAGCTTCGCGACGCCAATACGCGCCTCAAGGACTGGGAACCTCGAGTCATCGCACTTGAACGTGAAAACCAAGAACTACGCGACCTTCTGCACTTCAAAACCGAGCCCGGACTGGCTTATATCTCCGCCCGCGTCATCGCCGACATCGGCGGTTCCTTCAGTCGGGGATTGATTGTAACGGCCGGAAAACTGGACGGCGTTCGCGAAGGCATGGCGGCCATGACAGGGGATGGATTGGTTGGCCGGGTTGTCGAAGTCGGCGACTGGTCATCGCGCGTTTTGCTCATCACCGATCTGAACTCGCGCATTCCCGTGACCATCACCGGAACAAATGATCGCGCCATTTTGACAGGCGATAATTCTTCGGAACCCAAGCTTCTCTATTTGCCGCAGGATGCCTCGCCTCAAACGGGCGCATTGGTTCTTACATCAGGACATGGCGGCGTCTTTCCACCCAATCTGCCTGTTGGCCGCGTCGTCGTCGGCCATGATCGCGGCGATTACAGGATCGTGTCCACTGCCGATATGGGACGAATTGATTATGTGCGCTTGGTCGATTTCAGCCTGCGGGGCGGAGATTTCAATCCGTTGGCGGCCAAAATCGATGCCGACACCAATAACAGAAAACATTGATGCGGATGCAATGCTAACATCCGCATGGCAGCGTTTCGACAGCGGTGCCCGCAAGGCGCTGCCGATGGCAACGGCTTTCCTCTGTTGCCTTCTCAGCGTCACGGCATGGCCTCTGCCTTTTCTTGGCGCTGTTTCCCCGCCCCTTGCGCTGATTGCGGTATATTATTGGACGATACACCGGCCAGATTTGTTTGGCCCCGGCAGCGCCTTCCTGATCGGACTCATAAATGACGCTCTCAACGGGCTTCCCTTTGGGCTTTCAGCCTTGTTATTCATTGCTGCCCAGCAAATTCTTTTGCAGCAACGACGCTTCATCGCCGGGCATTCCTTTCTTGCCTTGTGGGTCGGATTCATTATCGCCATCCTCAGCATTATGATCACGGAAGAAATCCTGATCAGCTTGATCCGTGGGCAAAGCGTTCCCTTTTTCCCCGTATTAATTCAGTCCCTTCTTGCGGTGGTCATTTTTCCTCTGCCCTGCTGGCTGTTCATACGCCTGCAACGCGCCGTCCTGATACAGGGCTAAATCATGGCCGGCGAGAATGAACGCGCACGTCTTTTCACCCGCCGCGCATTTGTGGTCGGCACAGCGCAGGCTGGCCTGTTCGCATTGCTCGCAGGTCGCGTTTATTACCTCGAAGTCGTTGAGAGCGAGAAATACCGCACGCTGGCCGAGGAAAACCGCGTCAATCTGCGGCTGCTATCGCCGCAACGCGGACAGATTCTTGATCGATTCGGCACACCGCTGGCCATCAATCAGCAGAATTTCCGCATTGTTCTTCTCCCCGAACAGACAGAAAATCCGGACCATCTTCTGGATCAGGTCGGCGCCTATATCAGCCTTACCGATGCCGACCGCAAGCGCATACTGCGCGATTTGCACAACACCGATAACCTGAACGCGGTCTTGATCAAGGACAATTTAACCCGCGATCAGATGGACCTGCTTGCCGTGCATTCGATCGACCTGCCCGGTACCGATATCGATGTGGGCGAGGTGCGCACCTATCCCTACACTCTCGCGACATCGCACCTTCTCGGATATGTCGGCACAGCGTCCGATCAGGATCTTGATTCCTCTGACGAAGATGACGATGACAACAACGCGGTTCTGTCGATCCCCGGATTTCGTATCGGCAAGAACGGGATCGAAAAGAGTTACGATTCCGATTTGCGCGGTGAAGTCGGCGATGTGCAAATGGAAGTCAACGCTCGCGGCAGCGTCGTACGCGAGCTGACACGCAATGACGCCAAGCCCGGCCACGACATTACGCTCGGCATCGACATCGGGCTTCAGCAATACACGCAACAACGGCTGGCGAAGGAAGAAAGCGCCGCCGCCGTCGTGATCGACATCGCCAGCGGCGAGGTGCGGACGCTGACGTCACAGCCCAGTTTCGATCCCAACCTTTTCACCTACGGTATTTCACAGGACGACTGGGATGGCCTCAACAACGATGAACATTCGCCTTTGCTGAACAAGGTCATTTCCGGAGTTTATGCGCCGGGATCGACGATCAAGCCGATCGTATCTCTGGCAGGGCTGGAGGCCGATATTCTCGACCCGGAGGCGCGCGTTTTCTGTCCCGGTTATTATGAACTCGGCGATTACAAATTCCATTGCTGGAAACATGGCGGCCACGGCCATGTCAATTTCCATCAGGCGATGGCCGGTTCCTGTGACACGTTCTTTTACGATCTCGGACATCGCGTCGGCATTGATCGCATTCAGGCGATGGCCAAACGGCTTGGATTCGGCAACAAGACAGGAATCGATTTGCCGCATGAGCGGGCCGGATTTGTGCCAAGCCGGGCTTGGAAATTCGCGACGCATGGACAGACGTGGCAACAAGGCGAAACCCTGAACGCCGCCATTGGTCAGGGCTATATGCTCGCATCCCCCCTGCAACTGGCCGTCATGGCGGCGCGGATCGCCAATGGAGGCAAAGCCATAACGCCCTATGTCGCGCATGCCATCGGCGGCGTGCCGGTTGCCCCTCCGCCCATACCGGACATTGGGATTGATCCGGCCAACCTGCAACTGGTTCAAGAGGCCATGTCGGCGGTTGTAAACGAGACAATCGGCACCGCCTATGGCGCGCGCATCGACAAGAAGGGCTTCGAAATGGCGGGGAAAACCGGCACGGCGCAAGTCCGGCACATCAGCGAAGCCGAGCGCGAGGATGGAGTCGCAACCAACGAATCCCTGCCGTGGAAGGAACGCGATCACGCGTTGTTTACAGGCTTCGCGCCCGTCCAGAACCCGCGCTTTGCAATTGCCGTCATCGTCGAGCATGGCGGTAGCGGGGCGCACACCGCCGCCCCCATCGCTCGCGATATTCTGATTGAATGCCAAACGCGGGATAAAGCCTGAAAATCAGCCGAGAGCTTTGGTCAATTCCGGCACCATCTCGAACAAATCACCGACAAGGCCGTAATCGGCGACCTGAAAGATTGGCGCTTCAGGGTCTTTGTTGATTGCGACGATGACCTTGCTGTCCTTCATGCCCGCCAGATGCTGAATCGCGCCGGAAATGCCGATGGCCACATAAAGCTCAGGTGCGACGACTTTTCCGGTCTGCCCAACCTGATAATCGTTCGGCACATACCCCGCATCGACCGCCGCGCGCGAAGCCCCAATCGCGGCCTTAAGCTTATCGGCCAGCGGTTCGATCACCGTCTTGAAATTCTCCGCCGAAGCGAGCGCCCGTCCGCCGGAGACGACAATCCGCGCCGCCGTCAATTCAGGTCGTTCCGATTTCGACAGTTCGGCGCTGACGAATTTCGACAAGCCGCTTTCGCCCGCGCCTTCGACCGTCCGGATCATGGCGTTTCCGCCTGCGCTCGCCGCCGCATCGAAGGCCGTCGCGCGGACGGTTATAAACTTAATCTTGTCTTTCGATTGAACCGTGGCGATCGCATTGCCCGCATATATCGGACGCACAAAGGTGTCGGAGGATTCGATGCCGATAATATCCGAAATCTGCGCCACGCCACACAGAGCCGCAGCTCGCGGCATAAAATTCCGGCCATTCGTAGTCGCCGCCGCCAAAACATGGCCATAGCTCGACGCAACCTTCGCCACCAGAGCCGCCAGATTCTCCGCGAGAAAATGTTCATACACGGCATCGTCGACGCGCAGCACTTCGGCGACGCCGACGACTTTAGCCGCAGCTTCCGCCACGCCCGAACACTGATGCCCGGCGACCAAAACCGTCACGGGCTGCCCCAGCTTGAGAGCCGCCGTCACAACCTGCAACGTCGCGGGTTTCAAACTTTGATGATCATGATCGGCGATAACAAGCGTAGACATGATGGACACATCCTTGGAAGAAAAAATCAGGCAATAACCTTGGCTTCGTTGCGCAATTTGTCGACCAGCGCGGCGACATCGGCGACTTTGATTCCTGCCTTGCGCTTGGTGGGTTCGGTCACTTTCAACGTGACGACCTGCGGCATGAAATCGACGCCAAGCTCGGCGGGTTGCAGAACCTCGATCGGTTTTTTCTTGGCCTTCATAATGTTCGGCAACGAAGCGTAACGCGGCTCGTTCAGCCTTAAATCCACGGTAACCACCGCTGGCAGCTTCAATTCAACGATTTCCAACCCGTCATCGAGTTCACGCGTCACGCGCGCCATGCCGTCGGCGATCTCCACCTTCGAGGCGAAAGTTCCCTGCGGCCAGCCGAGCAATCCCGCCAACATCGGCCCGGTCTGGCCGCTGTCGTTGTCGATCGCTTGCTTGCCCATGATGATCAAATCGGGGTTTTCCTTGGCGACAATTTTCTGCAAAGCGCGCGCAACGTTCAGCGATTGCGTCTCGCACTCAACCGGAACATAAATCGCGCGATCGACCCCCATCGCCAGCGCGGTGCGCAACGTCTCCTGCGCCTGAGTCACGCCGAAGGTCACGGCGACAGTCTCAGTCGCAACGCCTTTCTCCTTGAGCCGCACAGCTTCCTCGACCGCGATTTCGTCGAAGGGATTCATCGCCATCTTGACATTCGCCGTCTCGACACCGCTGCCGTCCGCCTTGATACGGATTTTAACGTTGTAATCAATGACACGTTTAACGGCGATGAGGATTTTCATGGGATAAGCATCTGATAGGTTAACAGGAGCCATAACTGTTTCAGATCATAGCGACTGAAAAAACAACTTCAACCGCTCATTAAATGCTTGGGTTGCCCCATAAAAAAACCGGCACCGCCCTGAAGACGATGCCGGTTTCCGTTCTTGAAACGATAGGCTGTCTTAGCTCGCCTGACGTTGCGAAATGTCTTCGCCGGTTTTCTGATCGACGGACTTCATCGACAGCTTAACCTTGCCACGATCATCGACGCCGAGAACCTTGACGCGAACCTCAGCGCCAACATTCAGCACATCGGACACCTTGTTGATGCGCGTCGCCGCGATTTCCGAGATATGAACCAACCCGTCCTTGGAGCCGAGGAAGTTCACGAACGCGCCAAAATCGACGATCTTGACGACCTTGCCGACATAGACTTGACCGACTTCGGCCTCGGCGACGATGCCCTTGATCCAGGCAATCGCGGCGTCCGCTTTGGTCTGTTCGTTCGCGGCAACGCTGATCGTGCCATCATCTTCGATGTCGATCTTGGCGCCGGTCGTTTCGCAAATCTCGCGAATGACCTTGCCGCCGGAGCCGATGACTTCACGGATCTTGTCCTTCGGAATGCTGAAGGTCGTGATGCGCGGCGCGTTTTCATTGACGCCGTCGCGCGCCTTGGTCAAAGCCTTCGCCATTTCGCCAAGGATATGCAAGCGGCCATCACGCGCCTGATCAAGCGCGATACGCATGATTTCCTCGGTGATGGACGTGATCTTGATGTCCATTTGCAACGAGGTCACACCCGTCTGCGTTCCGGCCACCTTGAAATCCATGTCGCCGAGATGATCCTCGTCGCCGAGAATGTCGGACAGGACGGCAAAGCCGCGTTGTTCCTTAATGAGCCCCATCGCGATACCCGCGACCGGGGCTGGCATCGGCACGCCCGCGTCCATCAGCGACAGCGACGAACCGCAGACCGTGGCCATCGAGCTGGAGCCGTTGGACTCGGTAATCTCCGACACCACGCGAATGGTGTAGGGAAACTTGTCCTTCGGCGGCAACAACGGATGCACCGCGCGCCACGCCAATTTGCCGTGGCCGATCTCACGCCGTCCCGGGCTGCCGAGACGACCCGTTTCGCCGACCGAGTAGGGAGGGAAGTTGTAATGCAGCATGAAGGGCTCGCGGTATTCGCCGACCAACGCGTCGACGATCTGCTCATCCTGTCCGGTGCCGAGCGTGGTCACGACCAGCGCTTGCGTTTCGCCGCGCGTAAACAACGCCGAGCCATGCGCACGCGGCAACACGCCGACCTCGCACACGATCGGACGCACGGTCTTGGTGTCGCGGCCATCGATACGACGACCGGAATCCAGAATCATCCCGCGCACATGATCGTATTTCAGTTGCTCGATTTCCGTCATCACGTGATCCGACGAAAACTCCTCCGCCGGAACAGCCTTCAGCGCCTTCTCCTTCAGCGCGTCGAGCTTGCCGTAGCGGTTCTGCTTGACGGTTTCGTTGTAGGCGTCGGTCATATCCTGACCGATCAAGGCCTTCAGCTTTGCTTGCAGCGCCTTGCGATCGTAGGCCGGTTGCGGCAGATCGCGCGGTTCCTTGGCGCACATTTCGGCAAGCGCGATGATAAGATCGATCACCGGCTGGAAATGCGTGTGGCCGAACATAACGGCTTTCAGCATAACGTCTTCGGGAAGCTCATGCGCTTCCGATTCCACCATCAGCACGCCTTCCTTGGTGCCCGCGACGACGAGGTCGAGCGCGGCGTCTTCCATCTCGGCGACCGCCGGATTGAGGACGAACTGTCCGTCCTTATAACCGACGCGCGCGCCCGCGATCGGGCCGAGGAACGGAACGCCGGAGATCGTCAAGGCCGCCGAGCAGCCGATCATGGCGACGATGTCCGGATCGTTTTCCAAATCGTGGCTGAGGACGGTCGCAATCACTTGCGTCTCGCAGAGATAGCCTTCGGGGAACAGGGGGCGAATCGGACGGTCGATCAAACGGCTGACGAGCGTTTCTTTTTCCGACGGACGTCCTTCGCGCCTGAAAAAGCCGCCCGGGATCTTACCGGCGGCGAAGCTCTTTTCCTGATAATTGACAGTGAGCGGAAAGAAATCCTGCCCATCCTTGGCTTTCCTCGCGGCGACGACCGTGCAAAGCACCGTCGTTTCGCCATACGTCACCATCACGGCGCCATCGGCCTGACGCGCGACGCGTCCGGTTTCCAGAGTCAACTTGCGACCGCCCCACTGCATTTCCTTGCGATAAACTTCAAACATTATCTTCCTCTTTCGTTGAGGGGCCTCAGCCCCTTTGTGAGTCCCGCCGAGCCCTATGCGCGGCGGCCTTCATGCTGCGTGCGCTTCATGAATATAGACGCAGAAATACCCCAAACGCGAGGCCGGGAAAAGCCGGAATCGCGAGGGGCATAGTGGGCATCGATAGCGGCGCTGGATCCCCGCCTTCGCGGGGATGACGGATCAAGAAATGATCCGTCACTTCCTCAACCCAAGCTCGCCGATCAACTTCTCGTACGAAGTGGGCTTCGTCTTCTTGAGATAGTTGAGCAAGCTGCGGCGGTTGCTGACGAGCATCAGCAATCCACGACGGGAGTGATGATCCTTGACGTGCTTTTCGAAATGCCCTTGCAGGTGATTGATACGATCCGTCAGGATCGCGATCTGAACTTCGGGTGAGCCCGTATCGTTCTTGGCGCGGGCATGTTTCTTGATGAGCGTCTGTTTGCGCTCGGCTGTAATCGACATCGTTGTCTCCTGTTGTCAAAAGTGAAATCCACGCACAACGCGGAACTCGCCTGCCGCAGGCTCGACCAGCGCCACCGGAACGCCCTGATGCTCGGCGAAGATCAACTTCGCATCGCACAGATCGCCCTGATGAGGTCGGATCAAAAGCCCCTGACCGGCGCGCAACCGTTGCGCTTCGCTGGCCGTCAGCGTCAGACCCGGGATGTCGTCCAGTGCCCTTCGCAAAGCCAGCAAGCCTGTCAAAGCGGCGTCGTTATGACTCAATTCCTCTAATTTTGCCAGCGAAATAGCGTGATCGAGGCCGAACCGCCCCACCCGCGTCCGCCGCAATTGCGCGATATGGCCGTAAGTGCCTAATTTCACGGCCAAATCCCGCGCCAACGAGCGCACATACATGCCCTTGCCGCACGAGACCCGAAAACGGGAGTGGTCGGCATCGGGGCTGTCGATGAGGCTCAGGCTGCGAATAAACACCGGCCTCGGCGTCATTTCCGGCTCGCCACCGGCGCGGGCGATGTCATAGGCGCGTTGCCCCTCGATCTTGATTGCCGAATAGGCGGGGGGCGTTTGCGTAATCGCGCCCACGAAGTGCGGCAAGGACTGTTCAATCGCCTGCGTCGTCGGGCGGTGATCGCTGACGGCAATGACCTTGCCCTCGGCGTCTTCGGTATCGCGCGCCTCGCCCCAGCGAACGGTGAATTCATAATCCTTGTCGCCGTCGAGGACGTAGGAAACAAGCTTTGTCGCCTCGCCGAACGCGAGGGGCAGAATCCCGGTCGCGAGCGGATCGAGCGTGCCACCGTGCCCGACCTTATTGCCGCCGAGCAACCGCCGCGCTTTCCCCAATGCTTGCGTCGAGGTCAACCCTTGTGGCTTATCAAGAATCAGCCAGCCGTGAACCGTATTTTTGGATTGAATTCCACGCATCACTTATTCGTCATTCTCGTCATCATCGTTCTTTTTACGGTCATGCTTCAAATCCCGCACCACGTCCGGGCTGTGCAAAATCGTGTTGATATGCTGGGCGTAATCGAAGCTGTGGTCGGCGCTGAACTGCAGCTTCGGGGTGTAGCGCAACTTGACGCTCTGCGCGACGGCGTGGCGGTAGAACCCGACTGATTGATTAAGAATGCGCACCGTTTCATCCAGCTTCACGCCACCGAGCGGCATGATGAACACGGTAGCGTTCTTCAGATCGGGGCTGACCTGCACCTCCGTCACCGTCACCACCGGCGCATCAAAGCCCTGCGGCCACGGCGCCTCGTCACGCATGAAAACGCTGGCGAGAGCGTGGCGAATTTCCTCGCCGATACGAAGTTGACGTTGAGAGCGCATGGGAACCCTTCCTTCCTTACTTTCCTTCGTCGACGTGTGCGTCGAGATAATTCCGCCATGGCACATTCTCGATATAAAGGGCACCAAAAGTTATTCCGCCATTCGGCGTTTTTAGCACATCAATCGACAAACTGTGTGTATGCATACTCAACATGCGATCCAGCGCAGGCGCTGCGTCTTCCGGCACAAAATAATCATGCGGCTTGTCATCCGGCGCATTTAACCCCGAAAATCGGAAATGCAAATAATGGCCATACATTAAGTTAATCGGATCATAGCCGACTATGGAAACACGAGATGGAACGCCCTGCATTATGAACAGTTGCTTGCCTGCGGCTAATCCCAAAACTCCAACAATCGGCAAAGCCAGCAACACCGCAAGAACCCATGAATGTATGCGGCAACAAGTCCTACTCATTAGACAATCTCCTTCTTCATGAAGGCAAAAATTCTTCGGAGACCGAGAACAAGACCAATCAGCAAAAACCCGCTAACAATCAATCCAACGCCCGTCTGCAGCAGCGAGCCGAAAACCTCGACATAAACAATGACGAGACGTAGCGCAATAAATCCAACGGCAACATCAAGCGCACGGCGATATCCCGCCTTGATACCAACCCAGCCGCAATATCCCCAGTACGCCATCACAATTCCTGCCCCGATTACAGGCCAGTCGCCGTGCGCACCGAGCATCGGCAAAAAACCGATTATCGGGCTGAGTACAATTAAAATGTCAATTTCTTGAGGCATTTCGATAAGCAGTTTGGCGCGACGCAACCCCACAATACCAAGGGCAAAAACAACACTGATTATAAAGGCTTCCCAAAGAATGTTGTTGTCCGGTAAAGGGTACAGGATCCACTGATCGGTGGTGCGCCAGACTATTTGTGCTAACGATACATGAGCGACCATAACGATGTGGCCGATGACGCTTAGTTGCGTCATCGCAACATCAAAACGCGAACGCAGCCATGTCGTCTGTCCCACCGCAATCATCACCAGCGGCGGCATGACGATCATAAGACTGCGCACCAACCCATCAAGTTTCTCTATCTGATCGCCCACGAAGAAACCATACGTGGCCAGCAGGGCGATCACCCACAGCCGCATCAAAGTTTGGCTGCGCGCAACCGACAACAAGAATGGCGTTATCAGCACCAGCCATAAAGCCAAAGCTTTCCATGTTGGCTCTTGCGCCTGATAAATTTGTCCGACCAAGGCAATGAAAGTGAACGTTAATCCGGCTAACACACCTGCAAGAAGGTCAACCAGCACACCTGTCTTGCTCTGCCGAATAACGTGATAAAGAGCGAAAGCGATGCCGGAATTAATCAACGCATGAACCAGAATTTTGACCAAACCGGGAATGCGATCCCAATTCACCCCAACAATTGCGGCTATACCAAGAAAGATTGCCAGTCCGCCGATACCCAACATCGCAGTGACAAAAGTTAGTCCTCTCCGCGACTCCTCATGCGCCATAATCCGCGCAGCGGAAGCTGAATCAATGATCCCCGCTTCAACCCATTGCTCAACACGTTTTGCAAATTTCATTTTCGCATCTTTCTCAACTGGGAACTTTCTTTAAAAAGGTAAAATTTCGGCCTCGCTGATGTCGAAGACGTTTTTCGTGAATTGCAGGGCTTTGTCGCCGTCAAACGCCTTGCAGGTATAAATGACGACCGACAGGAACTTGGCGTTCTCCCAGACATAGATCGAAATGCCGCTGTCGATCAAGGCAACGAATCCGTCATAGCCCTGATTGGCTTCCTTGCCTTCGCCGCCGGGCGAATAAACGACAGGATCGCAATAAATCCTCAAATCCAAAGCCTGAGGCAAATCGCACAAAAACCGCTCGACATCCTGTTTCGTCACGACCGGCTTGCGGTATTTCGCCTCGATCAAAAGGCGTTGCCGCGTTATGTCCGGCGCAAGATTACGCATTTTTATACACCTTTTCCGATGTCCCCGCCGGTCACATGCCGCCCACAGGCAACTCAACCACGTCAATATCCGTTTGCCCGAAATCCGTGCCCTTGAACAGCAAAGGCTCACCTGTGTCCCGCGCCAGCGCATAGGCAATGCAATCGCCGAAATTCAAATTGGCCGGATGCCGCCCCTTGCCGAATTTTCGGAAGGCGCGGCGGGCGATCTGCGCCTGTTTCGGCGTGAAGGCAATGACTTCCGCATCATATTCGTCCAAAAGGGCATCGAGAGATTCCATACCGAGACCGCGCCGCGATTCGATAACCATGCTGGCCTCCAGCAGAGTTCCGGCCGACACAAGCCGCCGCGCATCCTCCCGGATCGCTTGCGCGATGGTTCGAGCGTCAATCTCGTTAAGAAGAATCGACAAAAGGGCTGACGAGTCAATAACCATCAGGTTGGAATGCCGTGCTCGTCATAGCCGAGAATTTCATCCTCGCTTCGATCATCCAGAATCGGCGAGGCCGCGCATCGCCGACCAATTTCCATGACGCGCTCAACCAGATCGTCTTTTTGGCTCTTACGCCGACGTTCCTGCTGCTTGCGTTTTTCGCGCAAGGACTCGAGCACGGCCTCGGTAATCGTTCCGCCCATCGCCTTCGCGACCTCGCGTGCCAGACGATCAGCCTCCGGATCTTTGATGCTTAACGTCATGTTTCAACCTATCCACCTGTTTAGGTTGCCTTCATTATACATGCGAGGACGAGCCAAATCAACAACGCTCTATCCCATTGATTAAAATCACAATTGCCGCGATATTTCTTCCACTTCGAAACATTCGATCACGTCGCCCGGCTGGATATTGTCGTAGTTTTCGAAAGCCATGCCGCATTCGAAGCCTTCGCGGACTTCCTTCACCTCGTCCTTGATGCGCTTCAGAGTCTTCAGCGTGCCTTCGTGGATGACGACGTTGTCGCGCAACAAACGGACTTTCGCGCCGCGCTTGACGATGCCTTCGGAGATCTTGCAGCCCGCGACCTTGCCGACCTTCGTAATATTGAAGACCTGCAGAATCTGCGCGTTGCCGAGGAAGTTTTCGCGCAAGGTCGGCGCGAGCAATCCCGACAAAGCCTGTTTCACGTCGTCGATCACGTTATAGATGATCGAGTAGTAACGGATTTCCACCGCGTCGCGCTTCGACATTTCGCGGGCTTGCTGGTTGGCGCGAACGTTGAAGCCGATGATCATGGCATGCGACGCCTTGGCCAACGTCACGTCGGATTCGGTAATCGCGCCGACGGCGGCATCAAGCACCCGCACCCGCACTTCGGTGTTCTCGGTGGTCAGCTTGACGAGCGCGTTCTTGATCGCCTCGACCGAGCCATGCACGTCGCCCTTGATCAGCACCGGCAGTTCCTTGACCGCGCCCGCCTTGATGTTGTCGAGCATCTGCTCCAACGTGCCGCGCTGCGAAGTCGCCGAGGCTATGGCGCGTTTGCGGCGCGCTCGGAATTCCCCGATCTCGCGCGCCTTGGCTTCGTCCTGCACGACGACAAGTTCGTCACCCGCTTGCGGCGACGCGTTCATACCCAGCACTTCGACCGGCATCGCCGGAGGAGCCGAAGTAATAGTCTTGCCGTGATCGTCGATGAGCGCGCGCACTTTGCCCCATTCGCTGCCCGCGACAAAAATGTCGCCGACCTTCAGCGTGCCGCGCCGGACGAGAACGGTGGCAACCGCGCCGCGTCCCTTTTCCAGCTTGGCCTCGATCACCGAGCCTTCGGCAGCGCGATCGGGATTGGCCTTCAAATCGAGGATTTCCGCCTGCAACAAAATCGCTTCTTCAAGTTTATCGAGGCCGGTACGCTTTTTGGCCGAAATCTCGACCGACAGAACGTCGCCGCCCATCTGTTCGACCTGCACGTCGTATTGCAACAACGCCGTGCGCACACGATTGGGATCGGCGGCAGGCAAATCGCATTTGTTGATGGCGACGATCATCGGCACGTTCGCGGCCTTGGCGTGGTTGATGGCCTCGACCGTCTGCGGCATGATGCCGTCGTCGGCAGCGACCACAAGAACAACGATGTCCGTGATGTGCGCGCCGCGCGAACGCATTTCGGTAAAGGCGGCGTGACCGGGCGTATCGATGAAGGTGATGCGGTCAAAGCCGTGCATCGGCTTCGGCATGACGATCTGATAAGCGCCGATATGCTGCGTGATGCCTCCGGCTTCGCCCGCGACGACGTTGGTCTGGCGGAACGCATCGAGCAACGACGTTTTGCCGTGATCGACATGCCCCATCACCGTGACCACCGGCGGACGCGACTTGAGAGTCTCCGGCGCGTCCTCGATGCCGGACATGTTCAACTCGACGTCCGATTCGGACACGCGCTTGACGCGATGGCCGAATTCGGTCGCCACAAGCTCCGCCGTATCGGCGTCAATCGTCTGCGTAATCGTCGCCATGACGCCAAGCTTCATCAGCGTCTTGACGACATCCGCGCCGCGTTCGGCCATGCGGTTGCCGAGTTCCTGCACCGTGATGACTTCGGGAATAACGACGTCGCGCGTAACCTTGACCTGCTCCTGATTAGCCAGCATGGCCTCGCGGCGTTCGCGCTCCATGCGGCGACGGATCGAAGCGACGCTGCGGCGGCGACCGCCGCCTTCCTCATCGTCCGACCCTTGCGTCACCATGACCTTGCCGCCACCACGGCGATGATCCTGTCCGGAATCACGGCGCGGCGCGGGCGTGGCGCGTCCGGTCTTGCGACCGCCACCACGATCCGTACGACCGCCTTCCTCTTCTTCCGTCATGCCGCGCTTCATCAAAGCCGTCACCCGCGCTCCGACAACCGTCTCGCCTGCGCGCGCCGTGCGGGATGAAGCATCGACACGTCGCGTCGCCTGCAAATCGCGGCCCCTGACTTCGTCCTCGACGCGGCGACGTTCTACGTCGGTTTTTTCCTGCTCCTGAATATGACGCAATTCTTCCAGTTCACGCTGACGCAAAGCGTCGCGCGTTAAAGGCTGAGCCGGTTCGCCGCCAACGGGGATACCGGATTCTTGCATCGCGGCAAGCTCATGCTCGCGCTTTTCGTTTTCAATGACGGCGCCGCGCAAGGCGCGGGCGCGCGCCTCTTGCTCTTCCTGTGTCAGTTGTCGAATGACGGCGCTGGTGGCACGGCCACGACCGCCCAACGTAACGGATGTGCCCGGCTCAGGCCCCTTGACCATCGGTTGACGCGCCTCGACCGCAGACGTCTCCGGACGTTTTCCGGTGCCGCGCTTGACCTCGACCGCAACCGTCTTGGTGCGACCATGCGAGAAACTTTGCTTGACCGAACCGGCTGCGCCAGCGTTTTCGCCGCCAACGGGCTTCTTCAGTTCCAGTTTCGGCTTGTTACCGCCAAGGCTCAAAACCTTTTTTTCCTGCTCGCTCATAAGCTTCAGCACCCTTCATGTGTGGTCGTGTGTGTCGTCGTATCTGTCCTAGCAACGGGAATCGCGGCGACGCGCGACAGCTGCTTCAGTTCCTGCTTCAAAGTGTCGGTTAAGGCATGCGGCTTGATGCCCACATAGACGATTTGCTCATACCCGAAAGCCGCGCCCAATTGCGCGCGGGTAAACATCCGGCATTCCGGTATCGCCGCCGCGTTATCGAGCGCTCGTCCGGCATCGTCGGCCAGCACCAGCAATCCGAGCCTCTTCCCACGCAGCGCCGACTGAACCTGCTCCTCGCCAAGAATGGCGATACCGGCGCGGCAGGTCATGCTCAGATGATCAAGGCAACGGCGCTGCATCAGCAGCGCAACCTGATCGGCAAGATCGGGGGAAACGATCGTCTTTTCCTTGGCGGCCTTGGCGAAAAGATTTTTCCGCGCAGCGGTGTCGATGGAGACGCGTTCAGCCTTCACCCACAACCCGCGACCGGGCAGTTTCTGCGCCAAATCGGGAACAACGGAATGATTGGGACCAACAACAAAGCGGATCAGATCATCTTTCGGCAACAACTCGCCTGAGACAAGACAGGTGCGCTCACCGTCTTGCGGAGCCTTCGTCCGATCTTTCCGAGCTGGTGTGAGAACCGCTTCCATGTATCGCGCCGCACCTCATGGCTTCCGGTCACGCTGGAGCCGAAGGCGGGTCGCCCTCGGTGAACCAGTGAGCGCGAGCAGCCATAATGATCTCGTTGGCCTTGGCCTCCGTCAGATTGTCGGCGCCGATGATCTCGCGCAGTTCGTCGCTGGCCAGATCGGCAACGTCGTCCAAAGACTTGACGCCTTTTTCGCCGAGCTTGACCACCATTTCGATCGACAGCCCCGGCAGCGCCACGACCTCGTCGGCAACGCCGAATTCTTTGCGTTGCGCCTCGAGCCGCGCCGCGTTTTCAGCCAGCCAGTTCACGGCGCGTTGCTGCAATTCACCGGCGACCTCGGCGTCGAAGCCTTCGATCTCCGCCAGCTCATCCATGCGCGCCTCAACCAGGCGCTTGAACTCGAACATCACCCGCGCCCGGCGCTGGGGATTGGTGGCGGCCCACCCCACCTGGGCGCGCGCGGCGACCTTCACGGCCGCATCCATCTCGGCGATATCGGCCAGGGCGACCTGGGCCTGGATCTCGCCGGTGTTGGGGTTGAACACGTCGCCGAAAGATCGG
>CAIQVS010000219.1 GCA_903875345.1 uncultured Pseudomonadota bacterium
AAGAAAGGGATTCAATTTATGAAAAGAAAGTGGTAGAAACAGACATCGAGCGGCTGGCCGCTTAACCAGCGAAACTTAACCGGCGGGACTCTCTCTTAAGTTTGCCCAGTTTCTGTCCAACTCACGGGGGCCACCCCAGTTGGCATTGGTAATGCTTCTGGTGCGCGAATGGTTTATATCGGCTCCGACGTGGAAATATCCGGTCGCGTAAAGGAAGATTTGATTGAGCGCTATGGCAAAATTGTCCATGCCGAAGGAGCCTTCTGGCGATATGGGACGAGCCATTGGGAAGCGATAGCGGATCATGAGCTGCGTCTGGCCTCACATATATATGACGGCGCGCAATACAAATCTCCGGCTGACGAGACTTGCGTCGTCAAGCTGGGTAAAACGCGGATCGACTCTATATTGCATGAGTTGGCGACGCTGGTTACGGATAAGGACTTCTTTGTTCAGCCACCCATCGGCATCAATTGCGCCAGCGGGTTTATCCGGTTTACGGTGGATGGTCAGCCACGCGTCGAGCCGCATAGTCCCGATCATCGCTGCCGTCATACCTTAACGGCGAAGTGGAATGAGCTGCGAGCCCTATCTCCAGACACGCTGCTGCATAAATTGTTGACTGGCGTTTTTCTGGGTGATGCGGACGCCGACGATAAAATCCAGTTGCTGGGCGAAATATTCGGCGCTGCCGCTTTGGGCTATGCCACCAAGCTATTGCAGCCCCGCGCCACAGTCCTAAAGGGCGAGCGCGCCGAAAACGGTAAAAGCCAAATTCTTGATCTTGCGCGAGGATTGCTTCCGGCCTCCGCCATCTGTTCCGTCACCGCCGCGCGCATGGGGGACGAACGTCACATTGTCGGTCTGGTCGGCAAACTTCTCAATGCCAGCGATGAACTCTCGTCATCCGCGGCCATCGCCTCCGAAACATTCAAAGCCATCGTCACCGGCGAGCCGGTCGAGGGGCGCGACGTGTATAAAAGCCGAATCGAATTCCGACCTATCGCGCAGCATATTTTCGCCACCAACACGCTTCCTCCGTTTCAAGGCGGCATGGATCGCGGCGTGCAGCGCCGGTTGCTGGTCATTACCTTCAATCGCGTGATACCTCTGGAGGAACGGATCGAAGGCATCGGGCGGCGCATTGCGACAGAAGAGGCCGATCATCTGCTGGCCTTCGCGGTTTCCGGCGCATCCCGTCTCATCCGCCAGCGTAATTTTACCATTCCTGCCAGCAGCAAGGTGGCGCTGACCGACTGGATTTTGGGCGCCGATCCGGTTTTGGCCTGGCTGGCCGAATGCGTTGAAATCAAGCCGCATGTGAACGGCTTTCCAAACATGGCCACGCGCGCTGCCTATGATCGTTTCCATGTCTGGGCGGTAGCGGAAGGTTTTAACCGCGACAAACTCCCCGCGATCAATGGTTTCGTGCAGCGGGTTTTAGCTAACGGAACAGGCATCGAATCCAAGCGCATGAACACAGGGCGAATTTTTCTCGGCCTTACGCTGA
>CAIQVS010000220.1 GCA_903875345.1 uncultured Pseudomonadota bacterium
ACTACATCACTACATGTCAAGAAGTTGGGTAATTCCGCGCATGCCGCATGTTGAAACTGGCAAGAAACGAGTCTCCCCTGTACAAATTTTGTATGTGCTCATCCCCCGGTTGACGTAGAATCTGAGGTGTGATTCAAGCTTTGGATGAAGCATGAGCCACCTGATCTCAAAAAACTGACGCCGGAGCAGAAAGACGATCTGATCCTTGAGTTATGGGCGATTGTGCAGGTTCAGGCTGAACAGATACAAACTCTTCAGAAACGAGTGGCTGAACTGGAAGCGCGGCTGAATGAGCCGCCGAAGAACTCCGGCAACTCAAGTGTCCCGCCGTCCAAAGAGTTTAAAGCCAACACAAAGCCGGATAACAACAAGGCGGAGCGGACGGGGCCGCGCAAGGGGAAGCGTCGGACGCAAAGGGGGCGGGCGTCCTCTTGAACGCGAACCGGACGAGACGCTCATCGCCAAAGCCAAACGCTGCTGTCATTGCGAAGCTGATCTGAATGACGGCGATCAGAAGCTGCACAGCCGTTATGACAAGATCGAGATTCCGCCAGTCAAGCCGATCGTCACGCGCGTCGAACGTTACGCCGGACATTGCCCCTGTTGCCAAGGGATAACGCTGGCTCCGGTGCCGGAAGGCATGGACGCTGGTTCGCCGTTCAGTACCAACATTCTGGCGCTGGCGCTGTACCTGCGCTTCACCCACGCCATCAGCTACAAACGTCTGAGCCAGTTGTTCCTGCATCTGTTCGCGCTGGCAATTAGCGAAGGTGCGTTGGACGCCATGTTTCAACGCGCCAAACCGCGCTTCGACGACAAGGTTGCTGCCATTCTGGCGCGTCTGCGCAAATCCCGGGTGATTTATTCCGACGAAACCAGCGTGCGCATTGACGGCAAGACATGCTGGAACTGGGTGTTTCAGAACAAGGACGTGGTCATTCACGTCGTGCGCCACAGCCGCGCCACGAGCGTCGTGACCGAAGTTTTGAACGGTCACCGCCCTGCCTTGTGGGTGTCGGATTTATATGGAGCGCAACAGGGCCACGCCGACAAATGGCAAGTCTGTCTCGCGCATCAGTTGCGTAACTGCCAGTTCGCCATCGAAGCAGGCGATATGGTTTTTGCTCCGCGCATGAAAGCATGGCTGTTGCGGGTGTGCGTCTTGGCGAGGCGAAGAAACGAACTGGCCGAGGCGACGCGACGAAGTTACAAACGGCGCTTTGACAACGATCTCGATAAAATCATGGCGCTTGCACCCGAGAACAAACATGGACGCCGCCTGCGAAAACGCTATGGCAAAATACGCGACAGCCTGCTGACTTTCCTCGATCACCCCGAAATCGCGCCCGACAATAACAGTTCCGAACGCGAACTCCGCCCCACGGCCACCTATCGCAAAGTCACCGGCGGTTTCCGTTCCAACTGGGGCGCCGACCTTTTCGCAGGCATCCGCTCCGTCGTCGGCACCGCTTCTCGCCGAGGCCAAAATGCCTTCGACGCTATCAGGTCAACTCTTGGAGCTTCGCCCACTTGATGGTACTGGTCCGGCTCGGTGGAGACGCGGAACTGCTGCTCCCCCACCTGCACCAGCAACTCCCAG
>CAIQVS010000221.1 GCA_903875345.1 uncultured Pseudomonadota bacterium
ACCAGGTACTGTCCGCTATTTTGGTCTCAAGTTTTACTCTTGATGGAAATAAACTTTGCGCAAAAGCCTTACCCCCAACCCCTTCCCAAAAGAGAGGAGAGAGCATGATGAGTAGTATCTGTGGTAATCTGCGCAATCTGTGGCTTGTTCCCATCTTACCTTATTTTAAGGCTAAATTACTAAAAATGGAAATAATGGCATATAAATTTAAACTAATGACACGGTTTTTTATCCGACAACAAATAGTTGTAACCGTTTTTATCCGTATAGAAGCGGTTAAATACCGAGTATTGTTTTGAGGTCGCCGTTACTTTGCATCGTCAAATCATTATAAAACAAAACAACGAAAAACACAAGAAATCAAAGCGTTACCAAACAGTGCCAAAATCTCTATGACACAGAAATGGCAGAGAAATTTGCTGCGTGACCAAGGGATTCTTGTGGCAGAAATTTACGGTAACGGCACTTGCGTGTCTGGAGGTTTTTGTTTTTACACGAAGTAGGCAGGTTTCATGAACATACTTCTCCCCCAGCTATTTCCAATCGCACACCCCGAAAAATACAAGCTGCACTTAGCTTGCTGGAATGGGCATGACCAGCCGCTTGATGTTTTCGTTCGTAGCAGAGAGGAATGGGATGGGTGGAATGCTTGGCGCGGAGCGCGCGATGACTTTAGCCGAGATTTCATATTCTCCTTGATAGAATTCTACCCGGAAAAAGATAAGTGGCTGTTCGGAGGAGCCTATCGGGTCTTGTCCCGTATACAGGTCAGCCACGCGCAGGGCTATGACATAGAATTGCTTGAAGAAGGGCGCGCGTACATTGGCCGGTTGAAAATTCCCTTGAAACGTCCGGCACGTGCGAAGGCTGTGAATTTTGAAAATCACTATGCAAATCTTATCGTATCTGAGGTCTTGCCATCATCCTACAGCGGGGAAACCTTTCCCGGCCATGATCGCATTGATATAGCTTTCCATGTCTTGGAAAGCATTGTTGCTATCCAAAAGCAGGACTGGAAGGCCGCTTTAGAAAACGCGAAGGGGGTGTATCTGATTACGGATACAAGCAACGAGAGACGTTACGTCGGCTCTGCTTATGGTGATGCTGGCATATGGTCGCGCTGGTGCAATTATATTGAAACCGGACATGGCGGTAATCGTGAGCTGAAAAAGGTGATCGATGCTTTCGGAATCGAACATGCTCGTAAGAATTTCAAATTCGCCATACTTGAACACCGCACCAGCAAAACTGACGATAGCCTGATTATTGAAAGGGAATGCTATTGGAAAAGCGTTCTGTTGACGCGTGGTGACTACGGATACAACAAAAACTAACCCAGCTGCCGCTCAATCGCGATGGCCAGCGCCTGATCGGCGGCATCGTCTTTCCAGAGATGGCCGTAGGATGACGCTGGATGTGCTCGCACAGTGTGGCCGTTGCATCGCCATTCAGGGGAGTGTTCCTGCTACCACATGAACCCGCAGTCACCACCAGACGCTTGCGGGAAGGAGCGAGAAGAACGCGGCTTAGCTTGCAAAATCTTCAAGTGATTGCGTCGCTCGTTAAACGATCAACGGAAGAATTTTGCAATCACCAAGCAGCGACTCAGAATCAATGCGCACACAGAAAAATTAAATTATGGTTAATTTGCTATTGACCTTTTAAAAAATATCGCTAGTATACCGTGCATGG
>CAIQVS010000222.1 GCA_903875345.1 uncultured Pseudomonadota bacterium
GCGCTGTTTGCCGCGAAACGGCAAGATCGGGACGCTCGCTGGGGCTCGCGTGGATTCCGGCTTTCGCCGGAATGACAACGGAGGGTTATGCGCTTGCTCGTTTGGCATTTGCTCACATGTCCAAAAAGTTTTTCAGGATTTGCTCGCCGACTTCGCCCGAACGTTCCGGATGAAACTGGCAGCCGAAAAAATTGCGCTCGGCAGCGACCGCCGTAAATTCGCCGCCGTAATCCGACGCGGCAAGAGTGTATCCCGCGACCGGCGCGGCGAAACTATGCACGAAATAGACGTAACAGTCCGGAGCAACGCCGCGCAACAGCGGGTGATCCGGCGCGATCAGCCGGAGATTGTTCCAGCCCATATGCGGCACCGGCGTTTCCGGCGAAGCCTTCATCGAGCGAACCGCGCCGGAAATCATGCCGAGGCACGGCAGTAACGCGCCATCCCGTTGCCCCTCCTCCGATCCCGTGAACAGCAACTGCATGCCGAGGCAAATACCTAGTGTCGGCTGGATCAGATTGCGGATCACGTCGATCAAGCCTTTGGCTTTCAACTGCGCCATAGCCGCGCTCGCCGAGCCGACTCCGGGCAGAATGACACGGCTCGCGGCGCGGATTTTTGCGGCGTCGGACGTAACTTCGGCGTCGGCCTTCAAGCGCTGCAACGCGCCCATGACCGAGGCCAAATTCGCCACGCCGCTGTCGATGACGGTGATCACAATAATGTTCCCTCCCCCTCGCGGGGAGGGTTAGGGAGGGGGGAGAACGAACGGGAACCGTGCTTCAGATTCTGAAACAGATTTCCAAGCTTCACTCCCCCTCCCCTATCCCAATCCCTACGGGCATCGAATGCCTTCGCATTCGATCCTACAAGGGGAGGGGAATACCACCGGACTTCCTTCAAATTTATTTCTCTCAATTCAAGCATTGTCACAATACCCCCTTCGTCGAAGGCAAAACATCGCTCACGCCTTCGCGGCGGAAGGCTTGGCGTAGGGCACGGCCTGTCGCCTTGAAGGCCGCCTCCGTCATGTGATGCGCGTTCACGCCCTGCACCGTGACGTGGATCGCCGCCGCCAGCGCCGTCGCCAGCGAGCGGAAGAAATGCGGCACCATCTCGGCGCTCATCTCGCCGATTGTCGGCGCGGGCAAATGCCCCTCGAACACGCAGTAAGGCCGTCCCGACAGATCGATCACGACATTCGCCACCGCTTCGTCAAGCGGCGCGCTGAAACCGAAACGCGCGATGCCGCGCTTGTCGCCGAGCGCGCCTTTCAACGCTTCGCCGAGCGTCAGGGCGCAATCCTCAATCGTATGATGCTGGTCGATTTTCAAATCGCCCTTGCAATGCAGCTCCAGCCCGAAGCCTCCGTGCGTGGCGATTTGCGCCAGCATGTGATCGAAGAATCCGATGCCGGTATCGATAGCCAGAAAATCCGGTCTGTCGAGATTGACGGTGACATCGATCGCGGTTTCCTTGGTCGCGCGGCGCGCGCTGAACAGGCGCTCCGGCACAGGGATGTCGGCTTTCGCCAAGCTCACGCCGAGCGCCTGCAGCACAAGATTGTTATCCTCCGGCGAGCTGATCGACAGGCGTACCGTGTTCGGAATATCGCTGTGACGATTGCGCGGCAGGATACCGAAGCCGCGCAGTTGCGCGATAAACGCCGCCGAGTCCTTCGTCTGCACGAGTAAATAATTCGTCACGCTTGGAAAGACTTTCTCAACCCACGGCGATTGCGGCAACAGCTTCGCCATGCGTTCGCGCTCGGCCAGCAACGTGCGGCAACGTGCCGCGTTCTGAATCAGGCCGCTCGGCGACAAGGCATCGAGCGCGGCGCGGATGCTGCTTTGCGTCAACGGATAAGGCGCGAGAACCTTCAGCAACCGCTGCACGATCTCCGGCGCGGCGAGCGCGCAACCGATGCGTTCGCCCGCCAGCGCGTGCGCTTTCGACAACGTGCGCAGAATGACGAGATTGGGATACTCCTTCAGCGCATCGGTCATGCCGAGCGGATTGTCGGTAAAATCGACATAGGCTTCGTCGACGACGATCAGGCTTTTCTCGGCGCGAGCCTTGCAGAGCGCCAAAATATCATCGCGCTTCATCATGTGCCCCATCGGGGCGTTGGGAGACGGAATAAAAATCAGCTTGGTCTGCGGCGTGCTGGCCGCGAGCATCGCCGGAACATCGAGCTGCCAATCCTCGCGACGCAACGGCACAGAGAGCGTTTGCGCTCCCTGCACGTCGGCGTAAACTTTGTATGCGCCATAAGTCGGCGGGCAAATCATGATCTGATCGCGTCCAGCTTCGCAGAACAAACGCAGCAACACATCAATCGCGTCGTCGCTGCCGCGCCCGATCAAAATCTGCTCGGCCTTCACGCCGTACATATCGGCGAGGCGCTGGCGCAGCGCGGCGGGTTGCGGTTCGGGATAGCGGTTCGGTTTGCAGAAACCGGCCATGTCGCCGAAGGGCGGCCACGGACTCTCGTTCGCGTCGATGGCGATGTTGGGAACAAAACTCCCGGACTCCGTCTTGGCCGAACTGTAACCAGCGAGATTACGCAGATCGGAACGGATCAGATTTTCAAGCCAAGTCATGTGCGTAGTTCAAATCCCACAATAGAGACAGCCCCTGTCGGACGATACGCTTCAGCAGCCCTCCCCATTCCATTCAGGAACGCACCCACTGTCACACGAGGTACAAATCCCGGTGACGGTTCCAAACCACACCCCTCTCCCAATTGCTGCCCCAACAAGGCATAACGTTCTTTTCCTGCGGCAATTGATCTAGCCAATTCATCTGCAATACGTTCCGTCATGGGCTTTCCTCCGATGTTTGTGAAAACTACGATATAATTCGAGGCTACTTTTTTCCTATCGTGTTGTAAAGCAACGATGATTTTTCTAAATGACGAAATGGATAGTGTGCGCTTACTTCATTTTATCCGCCCAACCTCACCTTCACCGCCGCAGCGTGCGCATCCAGCCCCTCGGCCTCGGCCATAGCGATGATCGTCGCGCCCAAACCGTTTAGCCCTTCGCGCGAGATCGTCTGCACCGTCATGCTTTTCATAAAGCTGAGCAGATTGACGCCGTTGTAAGCGCGAGCGTAGCCGTAAGTCGGCAAAACGTGATTGGTGCCACTGGCGTAATCGCCCGCTGACTCAGGCGTCAACGCACCGACGAAAACCGAACCGGCGTGACGGATTTCCGCGACCCAATCGGCGGCGTCTTCGTTATGGATGATAAGATGCTCCGGAGCGTAAGCGTTCGCGACCTCAATCGCGGCGGCACGATCCGGCACGACGATGATACGGCTTTGCTCAAGGCTTTTCGTGGCAATGTCACGACGCGACAGACCGGCGAGTTGCTTCTGTACCTCGGCTTGCACACGCGACGGCAAAGCCGCGTCCGTCGTCACCAAAATCGCTTGCGCCGCCGTGTCGTGTTCCGCTTGCGCCAATAAATCCGCCGCAACCCAGTCGGCGCGCGCGGCGGCATCGGCAACGACCATTACTTCCGACGGACCCGCCGGCATATCAATCGCCGCGCCGCCGGAATCCTGCGCCACCTGTTGTTTGGCTTCGGTGACATAGGCGTTGCCGGGACCGAAAATCTTGTCGCATTTCGGGATCGTCGCCGTGCCGTAAGCCATCGCCGCAATCGCTTGCGCGCCGCCGACGGCGAAAATTTCCGTAATGCCGCAAAGGTTCGCCGCCGCCAGCACCGCCGGATGAATGACCCCACCCTTCGCGGGCGTGCAGAGAATAATCCGTCGGCACCCCGCGATCCGCGCCGGTATCGCCAGCATCAACACGGTCGAAAGCAACGGCGCCGTCCCGCCCGGAATATAGAGTCCAACCGTCTCCAGCGTGCGCCATTGCAATTCGCACGTCACGCCCGGCATCGTATCGAGTTTTAGCGCGTGAGGCCGCTCGGCTTCGTGGAATTTCACGATGTTGG
Source organism: uncultured Pseudomonadota bacterium (assembly GCA_903875345.1). Lineage (GTDB taxonomy): Bacteria > Pseudomonadota > Alphaproteobacteria > UBA9219 > UBA9219 > CAIQVS01. The sequence goes on from CAIQVS010000222.1 coordinate 3,969, forward strand.
TCTTCGCCTGCTCCATCGCCGCGAGCAGGTTCGGATCGAGCCGTTTAGCGGCCTCGACTGCGGTATCCGGCGCGACGCGAAAATTCGCCCCTGCCCCGCCGTCAAATTTGGCGCTGTACTCACGCAAGGCCTCGTCGCCGCGCGCCTTCACATCACACACAATCGCCGCGACATTCTGCGCCAGCGCCGCATCGCCAGACAACACCGGACGCGCCAGCGCCGCGCGGCGTTGCTCAGGATTTAATTGGCTCCAAGTCAAAACACGCATTGACGATCCTCACGCCATCATCTTTTCAATCGGCAGAACCAGAATGGCGGAGGCTCCGGCGGCTTGCAACTGCTCCATCGTTTCCCAGAACACGCTCTCGCGGCACACGGCATGCACGGCGAATTTGTCGTCGTGGCCGCGCAGCGGCAGAATGGTCGGCGATTCCGACCCCGGCAGCAACTTGACGATCTCCGGCAGTTTATCGGCGTCGGCGTGCAGCATGACGTATTTGCTGTCCTCGGCGGTCAACGCGCCGCGCATCCGCGCCAGCAAGCGGCGGATGATGTTTTCTTTATCCGGCGAAAACGTCCGCGCCCCGCGCACCAGCAAGGCCTGACTCTGCAACACGGTCGTAAGCTCGCGGAGATTGTTCGCCGCCAGCGTCGCTCCCGACGCGACGATGTCGCAAATCGCGTCGGCAATTTTCAGGCGCGGCGCGACCTCGACCGAGCCCATCATCACCAACGTCTTGGCGGTAATATTTTGGCGCTTCAGGAAATCCTGCAACAAATGCGGATAGGATGTCGCGATCGTCGCTCCGGCTAGATCGCTGATTTTCTGCACCGCGCCATTGTCCGGCACAGCAATCGCGAGGCGACATTGCGAGAAACCGAGCCGCTCCACCACGGTCGCGGAAAAATTATCCGCCGCGCATTTCATTTCCGAAAAAACATTATCGCCGACGATCCCAAGCTCGCAAATGCCGCTGTCGACAAAATTCGGAATGTCATCGTCGCGCACCAACAGCACGTCGATCGGCAATTCCTTGATGCGGCAAAACAGCTGATCCTTGCTGCGCGCGACATGCAGACCGCAACTTTTCAGCAAGCCGATGCTGTCCTCGGCGAGCCGTCCCGATTTCTGTAAAGCGATGCGAATGCGTTCTGTGGTCATAGTCCCGTCCCGAATGCGATGTGAGCGGCGTCCTGTTGTCGATAGCA
>CAIQVS010000223.1 GCA_903875345.1 uncultured Pseudomonadota bacterium
AAGAAAGGGATTCAATTTATGAAAAGAAAGTGGTAGAAACAGACATCGAGCGGCTGGCCGCTTAACCAGCGAAACTTAACCGGCGGGACTCTCTCTTAAGTTTGCCCAGTTTCTGTCCAACTCACGGGGGCCACCCCAGTATTTCGCGATAGTCAGCGTCATCTTTTTCTTCTGCGGCAGCAAAATCCCCATACCTATGATCAAAGTAGAATGCCATTTTTCCTTCATAGAGAGGCACGAAATGAGCCATGCTTGGAGAGGTCCAATTTTGTCCTTCACGAATAAATCCAGCCTTTTCGAGTTGTTTCGCCGTTAAAAAAGATTTGGAGTCATTGGACATATGAAACATAGCTAAAAAGCTTACGCCCCACGGGTTTATTTTAGATTCACCCTCCTCGCGAATTAAGATTGGCGCGTTGTGATAAATTTTGGCAGTTAACTCAGCATCGGTGCGACTACGGAAAACAGGGGCTGTTCGAGTATTGGGGTTGATCGCTTTAATTTGCTCTGGAGAAAGAGTAAAATTCCGCTCAGCCTCTACAAGTTGCGCTGGATCAGTGAGAAAGAAAGCAAAGTGTGCTTGGGGTTCGTCCCAACCAAGGGTAAGAAGACAAAACTTCACTCGAAAATAAACGCTTGTAAAAATACGTTCTCTGTTTTCGAAATCAATCAGACTTGCAAGACGCTTTTCATTAACTAATGAAGCAAAGAACGGGGCGGTAGTTGCATCGGTTGCGATGCCCGTTGGGACAATGACCCCGGATCGGCCTTTGGGGCCAGCCAGTCGAGAAAAAAGCTCAGCAAAAAGCGCATAAGTGTTCACGTCACCAGCGCCAGTGAGGGGAAAGCGACCTCCATCAGCGGAGGCCACGTGCACAAATTCAGAAGACGCTTCTGCCTCATGCTTTGCTATGGTGAACTCTTCAAAAAGCGATCTCTCTTGGGTTCCTGGTGCCGCAGCTTCAAGTGCTTTGATCTGTTTTTCGCGCTCTGCCTTTCCCTTTGCATTTGCAATATCAGGCAAGCGAGATGCGAAGAATTCTTTTTCCTGTAATTTAATTCGTTCCCAAGGCGGGTTGCCCAGCACCACATCGAATCCGTCACGCTGCATGATATCTGGAAATTCCAATGGCCAATGGAAAGCGCGGGCGTGATGAGCCGCCTTTGGCGCTTCTGCCATTGACGGTTGTATCTTACCTTGATTGAGCGCCAGCCAAAGCTCTTCAGTCGTCGGTATTGTACGGGTTGATGGCCCAGATGGTGCGCCACCGATTTTTGGCAGAAGGAATGCCGCGACATATAGGTCTGATGCCGCTTTGGCGCGAATGAAGGTTTGTCCCGCGCGCAATTCTTCAAATCGAGCGGCTTTGGCTCCGATTGCTTCAACCGTGTCCTCCGGCAAATCACGGAAGCCGGAAAAATCAAGCGCAAGTGGCTTTATCGGCGGCAAAGAAGATTTGCCTGTGCCGAAATCGAGACCGCCTTGCCCGCCTTTTGCAGCAGCGTTGGCTTTTTTGTAGATGCTGGCGGTATCTTTATCGTCGCCCGTTAAAGGTTTGTAGGCGGCATCGGGGATGCCATCTTGCAATACCTTGAGATCAAAAACGCCCAGCAGGGCGTCACCGCAGCGAATTTGCGCATCAAAGAATCCAAGCGGAAGACCAGGGTCTACGGTTTCGATCCAAAGCGCAACTTTGGTCAGTTCGACCGCCATTGGATTGCGATCGACCCCGTGAATACAGCATCGGGCAACATCACGAAGCGCATGACGAAAATCAGCAAGCGATGGTGTACCGTCGGCGCGGATGCGCGCAAGGCGGGTTGCGATGCGGCGAGCAGCGGCCAATAGAAAGTGTCCTGATCCGCAGGCCGGATCAATGACCGAAAGTTTCAAAAGTGCTTTGGCAGGATCGTCAGCCTCGGCTTCGGTTTTATCCAATACGGGATCGAGCGCTGTGTCGAGCAGCGCCTGAACAAGACTGTCAGGCGTATAATAAGAGCCGGTGGTCTTGCGCTGGTTGCCTTTTTGCTCAGCGGTTTCCGATGCAAAGACTAGGGATTTGCCATCGACACCTAGCTGGGGCTGGAGCTCGAGGAGGGATTCGTAAACCGATCCCAATTCCTCGGTTTCCATCGCTCGCCAATTTACAGGAACCATGCCTGTTTTATCGGACAGCCATGAAAGGCGATAAAGCCCCTCCATGAAGGCCTTGTTCCGCAAGCGCGCGGTTTCGAGATGGGGCAGCTTGTCCTCAGAAAATAACCCGCCAAGAGCCGGAAGCGCGAGTCTCTCTTGTCCATGTGCAAGAGCTCGAAAAACTATCTTGATTCCTTCGTAACGATCATAGTGTTTATCCCAAGAGGATGCGCGGAAACATTGGGCGCGAAGTGATGCGAGGCTATAGCCTTCGGAATAAAGTTTGCGGGCATCGGTCTTGGTATTCTCTGGATGAAGGAGATTCCGATCTTCGGCTACCATCATAAAAATCAGCCGATAGACAAGGCGTAAAAGCTCATTGAACCAATCGGTAAGATTGACTTCCCCGGATTTTAGTTTGGAAGCAAGCTCTGGATTAGCCTCAAGAAAACCAGAGCCGAGAACCTTGAGCGCAAGCTCAACCTGACCAGCAAGGCGATCGCGTGCAGCTTCACCCTCACGCGACCCTGCCTCGCGCCAGCGTTCTAGGGCACAGTCTGTCGCAGCACCTGTTGTGCCAAAACGGCTGCGGTGAATCATCAAAAACAAGGTGGCGAATGACGCGGCATCCTCATTCGTAAAGATCTGGGCGAGATCCGCTTCGATATAGGCAGGACGGGTCAGTGAGGCGTTATCCCGCATCAGCCTGATAAGGACACCATTGGTAACAAGTCCCCACAATATCTCATCATTATCATTTAAATAGTCTTGCAGGGCAAAAGCGGGAGAACGCGACCGATCCGTCGAAAGTGTCGGGCTACGGCGATCGAGCTTGTCTTCAGTGGGTGGAACAACCACAATCGGCACACGCTCGCCGCTGATGAATGAAATCACGCCATCGCTAGAAACCAAATCATCGAAACCGAAGGTTTCTTTAAGAAAGTCTCGGATAAAGCGCCGTGTTGATTCGAGCGATGGGGTGCCGAGCTTGGCAAAAGCATTAAAGTGAGACTGACCAACACGGAAGGCTGTTGAAATTTCTTCTCGAATGTTGAGACCCTTGCGTATCCCGTAGCTATCTCGTGTATCGGTATCATCCTTAGGTTCGGAGATTTGCGCGACCATGGCCGGTGCGATCAGGTTGCCTTCGAGCGTAAGCGACGGCCATGCAGACATATCGGTAATGGGTTTGCGAGCCATGACTTATACCTCGCTCGGCATCAAGACGAAGAGTCCGATGACATCGGGCGGCATAACCGCTTCAACTGTGACACGCGATGCAAAACCCGCAGCAGCGCGAAGACGCGCATGATCTTGCATAAGTTCTTCAGCTCGTGACTCTACGAAATCGGCCAACGTCCCGTTGAGAAGGCTTGGCAAGTCTTCTTTTGCCTTATTTACAAATCGTTCGCGGGTCGATGGCGCTAGATCAGCTGTGGCTGCTGTGTTTAAAAGCTGCCGCGCCGCATCACCGGTCGCTATGATGGCAGATCCCTCAATCGCGACGAGCGCTGCTTCTTCCGCCAGAAGAAGGCGTTCCTTGCGCGCGTGAATCGTCAGCTTGTACCGGATCCGGAGCAGGGCAAGACGTGTCATTTGTTGAACCGCCGTGGTCGGCCACGCTCCAACACGCCCTATACCAAGATTTGACAGGGAATCGGGATCAAGCGACGCCTCTACCAGAGCCTCGGCCAGCGTTGCCGTTAGAGGATGCGCCCGGGTTAAGAGCGCGCTTCCCGATGGCGCCGGTTCCACCGTTGCGAGGCGGATGGAGCCAACCATGTTTCTTTGTGACAGGCGCACCTTTAGAGCGTCGTCAAGCGCATGAACATGAGCCAGTAGCAATGATTTTCGTGGTTCCAGCGGCACTCCAAAACGAGACATTGCTTGTTCGATAAAAAATTTAACGTCAGCCGGAGAACCTAATAGGGATTGCGCTTTTTCCCATTCTGGGGCGACTTCTTGTGGCTTCATAGCATTTTGAGCAAAGCGCGCGCGGGATTTTTTCTCATTCTCAAATGAGTCTCGCCAACGTGTCTCCATGGCCGCTGTCCCATCAACAAGGCGAAGATCTAAGGCCATCTGCCGTGTATCTCCACGCCGCAGCATCATGGAAGCCATCAGCGCATCGGTAACTGGCCCGCGTTCGTCTGGAAGTGGCACCATAACTCCCGTCGCTTTCCTGATATCCTCAGCTTTGCGGAGAATAACTTCGAGAACTGCGCCATCAATAGCACTGTCTGGTGAGAACATCATGATAGAACGCACAAGTTTTGCGGGCTGACCAAATCGATCCACTCGTCCTTCTCGCTGCTGATGACGAGTTGGATTCCACGATAGGTCATAGTGGATTACCGTATCGAAGAGCTGCTGTAGGTTGATCCCTTCCGAAAGACAGTCGGTGGCAACAAGGATACGCTGGACGTCCTTTTCTTGGTCAGATGGAGCCATGTCAGCAACCCGATCACGACGTTCGTCAGGCGTCAGGATGCCCGTTACTGCTTCAATCCTCAATTTTGGAAATGCTTTACGAAGGCCATCACGAACATGTTCCGCCGTCGCCAAATAACGGCAGAATACAACTGGGTTAGCACCATCCTTGATAAGAGGCGTTAGAGCATCGATCAAAGCCAACAATTTAGGATCCGGCTTTTTGACGAGTTCT
>CAIQVS010000224.1 GCA_903875345.1 uncultured Pseudomonadota bacterium
AAATTCTGGGGCAAATTGTTCGGTATCAACTTCGCTCTTGGCGTTACGACTGGTATCACAATGGAGTTCCAGTTCGGAACCAACTGGGCTTATTATTCGCATTATGTCGGCGATATTTTTGGCGCTCCCCTAGCTATCGAAGGGCTGATGGCCTTCTTTCTCGAATCCACTTTCATCGGCCTGTTCTTTTTCGGCTGGGATCGCTTGCCAAAAGCCCAGCATTTTCTTGTAACCATGCTTATGGCAATCGGCACTAATCTTTCGGCACTTTGGATTTTGATTGCTAATGGTTGGATGCAAAATCCCGTTGGTTCTGACTTCAGTTATATCACCATGCGCATGGAAATGGTGAATTTCTGGGATGTCATTTTCAATCCTGTTGCTCAAGCGAAGTTCGTGCATACGGTTTCAGCGGGCTATGTCACCGGCGCGATGTTCGTACTGTCAATTTCATCATGGTATTTGCTGAAAGGACGGCATCTGGAGATAGCGCGGCGTAGTTTCCGTATTGCTGCGGCCTTTGGTCTTGCAGCCGCTTGCTCGGTTATCGTTCTGGGTGATGAGTCTGGATACACGGTCGGCGACGCTCAGCAATCAAAAATGGCAGCGATGGAGGCCATGTGGCATCAGGAGCCAGCACCAGCGCCGTTGACCCTTGTGGCTGGTATCAATGAAAAAGAGATGAAGAATGACTGGGAGATCAAGATACCCTACGTTCTTGGGCTAATCGGCACACGTACTATTGACCGCACTCTGCCCGGTATTTACGAAATCAAGGATCAGAACCGCCAGCGTATCCTTCGTGGCGTTGAGGCGGTCAGAACTCTTGAACAGTTGCGCCAAGATACCAGCAATGAAGCGTTGAAATCTAAATTCGAACAGCAAAAAGTTGATCTGGGCTATGGCCTTTTGTTGCGTAAATACGTCACCAGCATGGATCAAGTGACGCCGGAGATTGTCGACAAAGCCGTCAATGACACAATCCCACACGTCGCTCCTATGTTCTGGGGGTTCCGCGCCATGGTAGGACTTGGGTTCTCTTTCCTTGCCTTGTTTGTTCTTTCTTTCTGGGCGAGCGTAAAGGGTAATTTTGAGCGCAAGCGGTGGCTCTTGCGCTGGGCCTTGTGGTTCTTGCCGATGCCATGGATCGCCAGCGAAATGGGGTGGTTTGTTGCTGAATATGGCCGTCAACCGTGGACAATCTTTGGTGTTCTGCCGACGCATATGTCGGTCTCGGCGCTTACCGTAGGATCATTGTACGGTTCGCTGGCAGGATTTGTCGGGTTCTATACTTTGCTGCTGATCGTCGAAATGTACCTGATGTTTAAATTTGCTCGCCTTGGGCCAGTTGCCCATGACGAAACCCACTAATCCTAAGGAGAGTGAGCCATGTTATCCTATGTAGTCCTCAAAGTTATCTGGTGGGTTCTGGTCGGTGTGCTGCTAATCGGTTTTGCAGTTATGGACGGCCATGACATGGGTGTTGGTACGCTTTTGCCATTTGTCGGCAAAGGCGACACGGAGCGACGTGTGGTCATTAATACGGTCGCTCCGCACTGGGATGGCAATCAGGTTTGGTTTATCACTGGTGGTGGCGCCATCTTCGCTGCATGGCCTTTCGTCTATGCCACGGCGTTTTCCGGCTTTTATTGGGCTATGCTGGCCGTTTTGTGGGCTTTGTTTTTCCGTCCGGTCGGTTTCGACTATCGTAGCAAAATCGAAAACCAACTGTGGCGGCAGACATGGGATATCGGCCTTTTCATCGGTGGTTTCGTGCCACCGGTGATCTTTGGCGTTGCTTTCGGAAATTTGCTGCAGGGCGTTCCGTTTCATTTCGACGATACACTAATGCCCTATTACACAGGCACCTTCTGGGCTTTGCTTAACCCGTTTGCTCTTCTGTGTGGCCTCGTCAGCAGCTCCATGATCATCTTTCACGGCGCAGTTTACCTGATGCATCGGACCGAGGGCGCGATCTATCAGCGCGCACGTGTAGCAGCGACATGGTTCGGCATACTGGCTCTGACGCTGTTCGCCGCAGCCGGCGTTTGGCTGTCGCTGGGTATTGATGGCTATACCATCACCTCACAGCTTGATGCTGGAGCACTGCCTAACCCGCTTGGTAAAACGGTCGCTCATAGTGCCGGAGCTTGGCTAGAAAACTACCATCGCTGGCCGATAGCCATGGGCATTCCATCCTTGGCTTTTGTTGCAGGTCTTGCGGCTATCGTCCTGGCCAGATCGGGACGTACACTTTTGGCTTTTATAGCATCTGGTCTGATGATGAGCGGCATAATCGGCACAGCAGGAATTTCCATGTTCCCATTCATCATGCCTTCATCGTCTGATCCGCGTTCAAGCTTGACGGTTTGGGATAGCACGTCCAGTCATCTGACACTTACG
>CAIQVS010000225.1 GCA_903875345.1 uncultured Pseudomonadota bacterium
AGAAAGGGATTCAATTTATGAAAAGAAAGTGGTAGAAACAGACATCGAGCGGCTGGCCGCTTAACCAGCGAAACTTAACCGGCGGGACTCTCTCTTAAGTTTGCCCAGTTTCTGTCCAACTCACGGGGGCCACCCCATTCCTTCTTCGACCCTGCCTCTTCCTGCACAAAATCCCGGCTCCACACCGCTCTACATCGGAGCTACAATCACAGCAAATCACGGCCTCGCTGCCGGACCTTACACAGGCACATTTACGATCAACGTTGTCGTTCAGTAACCACGGAGAAGATTCCATGAAATACAGACTTTTACCCCTGCTAATTGTCGCTATCGTATTCGTCATTGGTGCTATGCCCGCATCAGCCAAGAATGCCGATTTGTTGTTATCGCCGACACGTGTTGTCCTTGAAAACGGCAAACGCTATGCGACTGTCATTGTTAAAAATACCGGCGATGGCGTCGGGAGATATGTCCTTGAAATGGTCGACAGCGATATGCAGGGAAACGGTGGAATCAAAATTCTCGATCCCGGCGTCAAAGCCGCGAATTCAGCGCTCGACATCGTCAGCATCGCTCCGCACACTATGACGCTAAAGCCTGACGAATATCAAATGGTGCGTATCTTGGTCAAAAGCATGTCGGATCTTCCGGACGGAGAATATCGTTCGCATCTGTCCGTCAGAATTACCGAAGCCGATCTCGATCTCGACAATAACAAACCCAACGTGCCGAACTCCACCAGCGTCGTGCCCAAAGCGAAATTGGCAACCATTATTCCTGTCATCGTTCGCAAGGGCGATACGAATTACACGGTCACGATCGATGACGCCAAGCTTGTGATGGGCGGCGCCGATGGGCAATCGCAGCCGCAAATTCTGATGAATATGAGCTTTTCAGGCAATCGCTCGCTGCTTGGCGACGTGAAGGTCACACATGTCGCTCCCAACGGAATCGAAACACAGCTAGCATTCTTCCGTGGCATCGGCATTTATCGCGAAGTGTCCAAACGTGTGCAAACCGTTCCGCTCGACAACATTCCTCTGGGGCTAAACATCCACAACGGAACCTTGCATGTGGCGCTTATGTCGCAAGAAAATGAAGGCAGCAAAGTTCTGGCGGAGAAAGTTATTACGCCATAGGAACAAATAGCCTTTCCGATAATCTTCTTATCTAAAATTATGGCTTTCCATCGTCAGCCGTAACACACTTTCGTGTGAAAAATGTTGATTCGCCTTTGGGATGCGCCCCGTTGCGTCATTCATCGCGGAGTCATGCCGCACGATTAAAGCGGCATAGGCTCAACTTGCCTTTTATACTTAAGCTGATCACCTCGACCGCGACAATTTTGAGCTTCATCGGTTTCTTAAACCACCCGGCTCGCGCCGACGACACGAAGGAAATTCCGACTTTCTTTCTCGATCGCCGCGACAACACTTCTTTTTTCAACAATGGCAGCGACTACACGCTGAATTACGACAACAAAAGCATTGGCACGATCAAGGTTTATGCCGATCCGTCCAATACCTACGTTCGCCTTGAACGTATCCTGCCACTTCTCGGCATCACCGTGCGGCACGATACGTCGAATAATATCGTTGAGATCGTCCTGCGTGACGGCCTCGTAATCATGATGAATATCAATGAGCGCACATACACGATCAACAACACCAAGCATGATGCATGATTACGAATTCATCGACAACGATCACGACATTTACGTCAGCATCGACTTTCTGAATCGTATGCTGCCGCAGGCGCAATTCGTCGTCGATCGCGCCGCGCAAAAAATCCTGATTTCAGGATCGAATTGCGGAACATTAAGCGAATGGTGCGAAACCATTCCAGTCGAAACAGAAATCGCGCCGACCCCGCTTGCCTCGCCGGTTGAGCCTGTTACCGCACAAAACATGAGTGTCCCGGCGCCTTCGGTACCGCAGCTACCCTACACGCCGGTCGAGGAACCGGTTATCGTCGACGATCAAAACCACGTCACGCCGATACCGGGACAACCTCCCATCAGTTTAATTCTGGGAGGAGGTCGTGAAGCCCCCGATGTCATCCACACCACGCGCAGCGAAGAAAATCCTCCGGCTGAACCGGAAAAAATAGCCAACGAAAGCAACGGCAGCGATATTGATACCTTGATTTTGCAGCCCCGGATTAAAAATCTGGCTCCGAACAACGAATATATTGAGGCGTTAGATATAGGCGGCCATATCTTTTTGCCGCTTAACGACTTCGTTCAGCTTTTCGGCTTTCCGATCAAAATCGACAAAGACATTTCCGTCGCCGAAGGCTTTTTCTTTTCATCCGACAATAAGTTTGTTCTTAACGTCGGCAAGCGCACCGTCACCGTCAGCGACAGAAACTATGATCTAACGCCACAAAACGTTCGCAAATACAATGGCAACATCTACGTCAGCACCGATGCCATTTCGGACTGGTTTGGCATTCAAAGCGATTTGATACGCAAGGATTCCGTCATTCACTTCACCACGGCGAGAATTCTTCCCGAAGAAGAGCGCATGGAAAGGCAGGCACGATGGGATAAGCTTCTCGCCGGCACGAATTCTATCGATAAGGACTCGCCTGTTATTCAGAATCCCTATAAGGCCTTTGGATACCCAATTGTCGATGTCAATATCACTTCGACCTACAATCATGCGCAATCGTCGAATAGCTCCGCCTGGGGTGGCCCCCGTGAGTTGGACAGAAACTGGGCAAACTTAAGAGAGAGTCCCGCCGGTTAAGTTTCGCTGGTTAAGCGGCCAGCCGCTCGATGTCTGTTTCTACCACTTTCTTTTCATAAATTGAATCCCTTTCTTG
>CAIQVS010000226.1 GCA_903875345.1 uncultured Pseudomonadota bacterium
AGAGCGGAGGAGCCCCTCTCCCGCTTGCGGGAGAGGTTGGGTGAGGGCGGGTGAGGATAGAAAATGCCTCAACATTTTGTGCCCTCCCCTAACCCCTTCCATAAACGGGAGGGGGATTCTACCGCCCTCATGTCAAATTGAATTCCCATCATTTAAGACGACGCAATCCACTACCGCATATGCTGCCACCACAGTCCGCCGATCAATCCGACGAACAGGAATGGCGCGAAGTGGACATAGGGGGTGGGGCGGCGCATCAGCTTGGCGGCGAGGATCCATCCGACGGCCAACCACGCGCCTATTCCCCACGAAATTAGCACCGGCATGACTCCGTATGCGGTGACGGCGAACATAGTCCATTTGGCGTCGCCCATACCAAGCGCATTGCGTTTGAACGCAAGAAACCAAAGAATGTCCAGCAACAAGACTAGCGCTCCGGCGGCAACCCCAAGACTGAGGGCGTGCAGCGCAACCGGCCATGAAACGCTAAAGCCCAGCAAGGCGATAAAGGCCAGAAAACCGGGGATGATCAGTAGATCAGGCACAATCGCCGTAAAAGCGTCTACAGCCGCCGTCGCGCCGAGGATCATCAGGACGCACGCAGGAATCCACCAATCATAAGGCGGAAATCCGTCAATCGATTTTAAAACCAGAGTCTCCACGAACCAGACTGCATAGCCGAAATCGGGAAGCGACACGGTCATAGCAACAAGGTCAAACGCCTAGGGTTTGCAGTTCGTGTCTTCGCTTCCCGCCGTGGGAACCGAAATCCACAGGATAAATTTCTGTGACGTGCTGGCCGGATCATAATTGACTTCGGATGCGCCGTCATTACTGGTGTTGTGGGTGAATTTGTTCGCCGCCTTCGTCAATCCGGCGACAAGGGCAGCGTTCTGCGCCGCGCTCGGGTCTGTCGGCGTGATGAAAATGCACCGACCGCCCGAAGCCGATCCCCCAAGCCCGACGGTATTGGTGTTAATATATTCCCAATCGTTGAAGCCAGTTGTCGGCGGCGGCAATGTCGTCGGGCGCGCGCCCGTCCATATATTTTGCTGACCTGTCTGATCGCCTTGACACGCGACGGTCTTAATATCGATGGCAACGGCGCTTCCACTGCTTACCGAGCTTGGGTAACCGTCAAAATTGCTGCAACTTCCGCTCGTGACGACGCCGGTTCCGCAGCCTGTTCCATATTCCGTGGTGCATTCATTGATCTTGGCGCGAATAAGATTGGCTTGGGTCGATACGTCGGCGCTAATACGGTCAATAACCCCGGCTTGGCTAAAACCGCCCATGCCGCTCGACATCACAACTCCGATGATCGCCAGAAGCGCCAAAACGAACAAAATCGGGCCTATCGCGATACCCGCCTGCGGTGACAGGCCGGGTTTGCAACCAACATTTGGCATTTGTCTGTATCCTGAAACCGGGGATTGAACGGCGAGAAAACAACCTAGCACGCTCTGGTTAACACAGGCTTACCCATTGGACAAAGCAAAAGACTTAGGTTATCAGAGGTTTATTCAACATTTCATCAAAGAGGACGAATCATGAAGCTCACGCGCCGCGTTCGCGAAATCCTTGACGGTTATGAAGGCGAAACGCCCGGAACCAAGGCCAATCTCGCCCGTATCCTGATGGCGGGACGGTTGGGCGGCACAGGGCGGGTTGTGATTTTGCCGGTCGATCAGGGCTTTGAACATGGGCCTGCACGCAGCTTTGCCGTGAATCCACCAGCCTACGATCCGCATTATCATTATCAACTGGCAATCGACGCCGGACTGAACGCCTATGCCGCGCCGCTCGGCCCGTTGGCCGCCGGAGCCGACACGTTCGCCGGAGCAATCCCAACCATTCTCAAGATGAACAGCGCCAACAGTCTGTCGCGGCAGAAGGAAAATGCAGATCAGGCCGTGACGGCGAGCGTCGATGACGCGCTGCGCCTCGGTTGCGCCGCGATCGGCTTTACAATCTATCCGGGCTCGGACGTGATGTACGACCAGTACGAGGAATTCCGCGCTCTGTCCGCCGAGGCAAAGGCCAAGGGGCTTGCGGTCGTGCTGTGGTCATACCCGCGCGGCGGCGAACTAACCAAAGATGCGGAAACAGCCGTTGATGTTGTGGCCTATGCCGCGCATATGGCCGCCCTGCTTGGCGCAACGATCATCAAGGTCAAGCTGCCGACGGAGAAGCTGGAAAACAAGGACTCGAAGAAAGTCTATGAGGACAAGAAAATCCCCGTCTCCACGATGCCCGAACGCGTCAGCCACATCATGCAATGCTGCTTTAACGGCAAGCGCGTGGTGGTGTTCTCCGGCGGCGCGGCCAAGGGCGAAGACAGCGTGCTCGACGACGCCCGCGCCATCCATGCCGGAGGCGGCAATGGCTCGATCATCGGTCGCAACTGCTTCCAGCGCTCGCACG
>CAIQVS010000227.1 GCA_903875345.1 uncultured Pseudomonadota bacterium
AGGAAGCATCTGCCGGTTTCCACCCGTTCTTCAAAATCAGCCCCAATGAAGAATTAACGGCACTAACATTCATGGAGTGGGCTATATCGTAGGGAAGATCGCGTCCTTGATTTACGGCATAGCGATCAACGCAATTGTCTTCAGCAGCATTATGAATTTGATGCCGCAAATTAAATTCAGCTCGTATGCGAGCCAGCTCTTTAAACTCATCGCGCGTCAATTTGCGCGATGAGTTTTCAAGCATTATCTGCGCCTCCCTCTCTTTCAGAGCGATCATCGCGTCCGTATAGCGGGTGGTGTATTGTGAATGGCCAACTTCATGAAGCATTGTGCCAATCGAATGGGCGGGGCCTTTAATGCCTGGCACAGGCTCATCGCTGAAACCGGAGAGAAGCGTCAGAAACAAATCAAGATTGACGTGGTTAAGATCGGGAGAATACCAGAACCCGCTGCCCGGCATCCCCCAATCCATCGTTGCATTTCGATTGGTCAACGACAAATCGACATATCTGGCCGCCGTTCCCAAGGAACTCGACAATTGAGGACTGCGCGTCAACGCCCTCCAGATAGAACTCGAACGAACAGCATTGGGGGGAGCGTTTTGAAAAACGTAACCCAAGCCAGCATCCCAAACCAGCTGCCCCGCGCGTGTCGATAAATCGGCTTCGACAGTGGCGGCGGGATTAGCAAAAAGACGTTCTAATTTAGCGCGTTCGGTGGTGGCCGCAGGTGGCAACGTATCTAAAAACTCTTTGAAACCGACATCATCTAATCTTCGTTCGGAAAAACGTTCCCGCAAATCCAAGGCATGCGGAGTGAACGGATCCCTGTAAAGGGGCTCCAGCTCATTCCGGCGCAAAAGTGCCGCTGAGGGAAGTTTACCAATCATAAACCATTTATAAACCAAAAATACGAAACTAATTCACAAAAACTATGGTTAATGCTCAGATATTTAACGGATTTCTCTGCAAATGATTGCACTTCATGAACCGGCCACCAACCTAAGCAGCGGACTCCCGTGCTTGCGCGGCACAGGGATTGAAATCCGCTGACCAGACGCTGTCTGGGCAGGATGTGTCCCCCTCAGCAAGGCCGAAACTGAGTTTTGATCTGGCGGCCCGACTTCCTCGGCAAGCTCGATGTGCAAGGCGCGCACGATGGAGGCCAGATACGGGGAAGTTTTCACAACATGAATGATCGGGCTTTGCTCGATCGCCTGATGAATGTCCGGATCAGTCAGGCTGTGCTCGTATGTATCGGTGATGTAAACAGCATCGAGCTTGCTGTTATTTACCCGCTCGACCGAAGCTGTAAGCGGCTCTTTCTTGAGATCGGCAGAGAAGAGACCACTGGTGGCGAAAAGAATGACCGACCGCGCGCCCATGTCCTTCAGCAAGGCAGCCAGATCGCAGGCCGTGCCGCCGGAGCCAATCATGTCCTCAAAAATCACCACATCCTTGCCGGAAACATCGGCGCTAAAACCTTTGACCTTGATCTTACCGGTGGCCTTGTCGCGGTCTTTCAGTCCTTGAGGCCAATCATCCTGATCGGAATTACGCCCTTCAAAGCCAAGCACGCTGTACATACACGCCCTAAAACTACGGCTGATGCGTTTGGTGGATCCGGCGTCAGCATGCGCCAACAAAAGGTTTTCCTTGCTGAGAACACCGGCATCGACCAGTTCCTTCAGCTGAACAGCAAATGGATGCGCGAAGTGAACAATCGTGCAGTTTCTGACTGGGCTGCCAGTATCAAGAAATTTTTCGCGCGTCATGCCCGCATTGTGGGGATCGGCCACGACCACGCTTTGGCAATGAGCACGGAGGCTTTCGATGGTGTCAGTTAAACCAGGCGCGTTACGTTCATCCCAAATGTCATCGGAGCGGCCATACCACATGTAAGGAAGCAGCAGCGTCACCTTCTTGGCTCCCGCTCGGTTCGCCGCCCGCATCAGCAAGCGGGCTTCCTTTTCCTGTTTGTTCGGATCCCCAGAGGCGGAGGCAACGACCACAACATCATAACCACGCACATTTTCCTCAATCGTGGTCTGAATTTCTTTATCTGAGAATTGCTTGTAAGTGACCTGTGCGACACGAGAGCCGAGTTCGGTGGCGATCTCTCCAGCCAGCACCTGACTGCTATATCCCGCGACGATAAGAGGCTTTGGCTTTCCGTTTGATGGAATTTCTGACATTTTCTACTCCTGTTAAATCCTGCAATATTGTTCAATAAGACAAGGCAATTCGCGCATTTCCGAGAAAATAACCTCAGCGCCGGCCGCCTTCAGCCGATCTCCATGTCCTTCACCGCAATGGCTGCCGCCGATAAAGCCGAACACCCGCATTCCAGCGGCTTTTCCGGCCTGCACGCCAGCGACGCCATCTTCAATTACCCAGCAATCGTCGGTGGCATGTCCCATCTGTGTTGCCGCGTGCAAAAACAAATCGGGGAACGGTTTGCCGCGCTCGACCATCTCGGATGAATAGATATGAGGCGAAAACAGGTCAAAAAGTTCAACAACGCCCAGCATGTGTTTTAAACCATCGACGCCAGTCCCAGAGGCGATGCATCGAGGTATGTTGTTGATAGCCGCCAAGGCGTCACGAATTCCGGCGATGGGTTTAAGGCGTTGGCTAAAAACCTCTTCCTTGCGTCGATCTATCTGGACTGCAATATCGGTGGGTACGGCGCGTCCGGTCTCTTGAGACAGGATGCGATGCACCTCCGCGTCACTCACCCCTGAGAAGCGTCGTACAAGTTCGTCGGGAGATATATCAATGCCAATGGTCTGATAAGCCTCGGCTTCCACTTCCGTGTGCAGGCGCATGGAGTCGACGACAACACCGTCACAATCAAAAATCATAAGCATTATTACGTTCCTTCCGGTTCTGGCGGTTTGTGTCTACGCGCACGACCAAGCGGACGCGCCGCTACTGGCAAAGACAGGCTGGAGAAATAGCTTTCCGCCCGCGTCAGACTTATATCATAAATGTCGGCAAGACGGGACAAATCAGTCTTCGGTGGATGGTCATAGCGGAAGTAATCGACCAAATCCTTCGCCGCAAAGGCACGCAACAGCGTCGGCATCAACGCGACATCCTCCCGTTCGATCATGCCGGATTTCGTTAGCGCCTTCATGTAGTGATTGGCGTGGCGCGGCTGATATTGCGGATCCGTAAACACAAAATTCATCATGACGTGGACATATTCGAACAGCAGATCGCCCATCATCAGGGCATCGGTGTCCACGACTCCCATGACCTTGCCGTCGGGAGCGTTAAGCACGTTCTGCCGTTCAAAGTCACGGTGTACAAAAGCGGGATAACGTAACGGCAATGAGGGCGTTTGCAGATATTCTTCGATGTAGTCTTTGTGCAGACAGGCTGGCAGCTCGGCAAAGGGGATATCCGGCTGATTTAGCGCACCAGGCGCAATGTAATTCATGCGCCCCAGCCATTCTCCTACATTTCTCTGCTTCGCCAGCGAGGCGTGAAGCCGCCAGAAAGCATCGGCGATGCTGATATGTCCTGTTTCCGAAATGGGGGTCTTGTTGCTGTGGTCACGCCCTACGTAATGATTGCCAGTAAAACGCTGCCACATTACCGCAGCCTTTCCGTCGATTATCGATACAGGGCCGTCTTTGCCTAAAACAATACGGGGCAAGAGATCAGACTTGTCGTTTTGCACCACGCTGCAGATCAATGCCACCTCGACCGGAGGACGACTGCGAAAAACGGTCATAACGAAATCACCTGTCACAAACCAAGTGTCATTCATCATGCCGCGCTGGTCTTGGCGCAAATAGCTGGAGGCGGGAATGTCGTAGGTTCTCGCCAAATGTTCACGCATGCTCTCTGTCATCGACTTGCCTTAATGATAATCCTCTAAAAAATCCCCAGATGCCGGTTAGCGCGGCACCTGGGGGCACCCGTCACCTATGCTTCCTTTGTTGGTGCTGTGACCGATGCACCTCGTACAACCGTCGGACGGCTGGCTGGCTTGTAGTCGTCGAGAGCCTTTAACAGCGTGTCGACTTCATCATGGGTGTTGTAGTGAATGAACCCAACCCGAATGAAACCGCCGGTGTTTTCAAGGCCAAGTCTTTCGGAAAGCGAGATCGAGTAAACGCTGCGGCTCCAGATATCGATGCCTTTGCCTGCCAGATACTTGGCCATATCGCTTGACTGTTCGCCATCGCGTGAAACGGCAATGGTCGGGACACGCTGTCCAGCCAG
>CAIQVS010000228.1 GCA_903875345.1 uncultured Pseudomonadota bacterium
ATGCATCAGCCGAACAATAAAAGCAACCATTGCGGCAAGCCAAATTGGGAACATGATGCTCCCCAAAAACATAAACATCAGGACCCACGGATTCTCAATATCCGTTAAAGGCAGGGTGAGCCCCATGCGGTGCGTAATGTCAATAACTCGAACCGATGACGTGCCGAAAAGCAGTTCATCGTCGGTCATGTAATCTATGGCACGGAATGCAAGAATGCGTGTTCCGGCGCTATCGTCATGAAAATTGCTCATGGAGAATATGCGCTCACCTATCCCGCTGGAAAGTAGGGCATAAAGGAATCCGCAAATGACAACGGGCAATAGAATGACGGTCGCAAGGGTTATGATGAGCTGTAAAAGGGTTGTCTTTTTGTTGATCATAGTTTGACGTAAATGATTAATGCCAACTGGTAACAGCCCAAGAACCGAAAAAATTAATCCTGCACGACCGCCAAACGCAACAAGCGACGCTAAAATGACCAGCAACACGCTCCCTTTGAGTAACTTAGGCATTGGTAAAATCATTGCCAGAGGAAGCATGACGCTGGTGAACATGGCATTATTAAGTGGATGTCCGAGCAATGCCGATGAGCGAAAAATTTCTTCCTTAACAAAGACGACGGTGTCATCGTATGGAAAAATTCTTTGCTTAAATATAGATTCGCCAACCCCGATGCTACTGTTGATAACGGTAACGGCGACAAACATATACAGCGCTCGACGGCATAACGATCGTGGCGCATAGCTTAGGACGAGAGCGCAAATGGGTGCCATCATATGCGTTTCCAGCATAATGCCAACGCCGCTTGGATTGCGTGCCGCCCAATAGGCTGTAAGAAGCGCATAAACTACAATAACGCCACTCAGAATCTTATTCTGCTGCATAATCTCGATAATATTACGAACCGGATTTTCGTTCCGCACTATAAGCAACAAGAAAGACAGAATAATCAAATAAGAGCTGGGATGAATTTTGGAAATAAAACTACCGCCTGTGTCGCCTTCATAAGCTATTCCAAGCGTTCCTAAGAGCGCAGGAGAGAAAAGAATTCGAATCAAAATGGCGAATAGGCAAAGATGCGCCGCCAGCGCGTGAGATGTATCGATCACCTCAATCTCGGCATCATCGTATCTGCCAATGAGAAGGGATTGATTCATTTTATCCAATGCCTTGATTTATTGAGAAGATGGGGTTTTTAGCCCTAAAGCTTTAATCGCAGCTGGTTCTATCTCACGTGCTCCGGTCTCCGGATGCACGAACCGCACCGAACCGTCGACAGGGTCCGGTTTGCTTACCTCACCGATCATGGAAACAATGCCCATCAGGTCTGCATAATCCCATAGAGACCACCCAAGGTTGAGAGAATTCATCGCCGCTGCCGCATCCGCAATCCACCGATAGCGTGACGCGGGATCAATGTGATTTCGTACAGCGCCGTATTCGAGGATCAGAAGTCTGGCGTCATTGCGCTTGGCCCATTCTGCTGCAGGAGCCAAATCCGCAACCATGCGATCACGGCTCCAGTTATCGGCAATATAGGCTTGGACTTCGGCTTTGGCTTTGACTGGATTGCCCTCGGCGGTCAGCGTAATATGATCGGCATCCGCAAGCTTGGACGGGTAGGGAAGGTTGTTGATAAACTTCACCTGCTCTTTTTCGAAGCCCATATGAATGCCCTGATGCGTTATGATGTAGGGGCGGTAATAGTGAACGTCATAAGCGACATTAGGATCGTTGATTGGCATTAATAAGTTAAGACTTTCAACGGGCGTTTTTCCCGGAGCGGGGGCTTCGACAATAACAAGGCGTGTGGGGTCAATCGTACGGATTTTTCTCGTAAGTTTTGCCACAAGAGCATTATAGCGCGCGGCGTTTTCATAATACTGCGGCTCATTCAGGATTTCGAATGCCAACATATTGTTAGGGTAAATCTTTTTGTCACTGTATCTTTTGGCCAAGGCGCTCCACAATTCTACGAACTTGTCCTCTGCTGTATTATCGCTCTCAAGAGTCTTCATGAACCCGGAACCGGGATGAATGTCCAGAACGACAGCAAGGCCGCTTTGTGTAATATTTAGAATGGCCTGATCGACAGAATGAAAATTCATCGTATCGGTTTGACCTTCTTCTCCGTGAAGTGAGAAGCCAAAAAATTCCGGATTAACGGGCAACCGCACAAAATCAAATCCGGCCTGCTTGATCGTATTAAAATCGCGCGCATAAAAAGTTTGCCGTGGTGCATTCGCAAGCCAGCAGGCCAAATTCACTCCTCGATGCAGGTTGGGTTGGTCCGAGGATTCAGCTAAAACTTGATGCAGCGGAGTTAGACCTAAAAAGAAGCCGAGAACGCTCAGTAAAAGGATATTTAGCAGACGCATCATGATACTCCGGAAACTGGGGAGGGGCGCAATTTCTTGCGCAAGGGTAACATAGGGCGCTCTATCAACATATAACAGGCAGCCGATAATACGAACGAAAACATGAGATAGACAGCAACCTGAAGTAGAGAGCCAAAGTGATCCGTCTTCCATATGGCATAGGTTAAATTCAGAGCTCCAAAATGAAACAGGTACAGCGCATAGGACATGCGACCAATAATTAAACAAGGCTTTAAGCTTAGTACGCGCCGTGCCAGTAATGATAGGGGATCAGATCCGAGCGTGACGTTAAGAATAAGGATCGCAGTGAGAATTTCCTGAAGGCTGAAGCGTAAAGTGTAGCGAAAAAACTGATCCCGCATAATCAATGTTCCCGCTAAGCCTAGGCAGACAATGGCGATCCCCCATCGATTAACCAGAACCCGTATAAGTGTATCGCGGTAATGATGAAGCGCCAGAGCTGCCAAGTGAGCTGGCCCCCGAAAACTGGACAGGTAGCTAAGAGAGAGTCGCGCCCCTAAAATGGCGGAAAGCCAAGGGGATAG
>CAIQVS010000229.1 GCA_903875345.1 uncultured Pseudomonadota bacterium
ATATGGTCCTCGCTGGTCTCGTCACGTCATCCGATACCAACAGTCGCCAAGGCGTTCCTCTTGGCGATTTAAGTCTTCCCACGTACGCCAATGATCAGGCTCAGAATCATGAATTGGTTGTCGTCGTGAAACCTTCCGTTGTTTTGTTTTCGGACGCGTCAACAGTTGCCGAGGCCAAGAAGAAGCAGGATGCCGTGCCGCTTCCAAGCCCCGTTCTTATCGATAAAGATGGGGCCAAGACCATTGCGGTTCCGTCGGCGCAAGGTTCGGGGGAGACTCCGACGCCCAAGCCTGAGCTGATGGTTCCCGCCGTAGCGGTTGCTCCTTCTCAACCGATAGCCCTTTCTCCTAGCAATGATGGCGCCCCAGTGGATAAGCTTATGATGCAAAAGGGGTTTTCTCACGCTTTTGACGATTTGCTGCAACAGCCTTCGCCGCCAAGCATGCTGACTAGCGAGACAAGGCCATGACGATGTGCCGCGTTTCTTCGTTAAGAGGCTTGTGCCTGCTCCTTACGGTTTTGTGCGTGGACGCTTTGCCCTTGTCTTCGGCGTCGGCGCGTGATGCGGCTTTCGTTGACCCCGGTTCATCGACGGGCACGGTAGCGGCGAGTGATGCGATCAGGGTCGAGCCCAAGAACGAAATTGATTTGGGCGACTCGGCGCAGAATGTTGCTCGTCGTACGACGCTTTTTTTTGTCAACCAGACCAATGCGCCGATTAAAATTGAAAAGACTACAATTAACAGCGACAGCAACGTTACGGCAGAAATCGCCAATGATGATTGCTCCAAGCAGCAAACGCTTATTCCATCGAGCCGTTGCAGCGTTGAGATTGTGTTGACTCCTACCGCTGCTGGGACATGGAGCGCTGAAATTATGATGACTCATAATGGCGCTGGAAGATTAACGCGGGCAAAGATTAGCGGTCGGACGGCCGGAGCTTCCTCAGCAGAAAAGAAGGACTCCGGGTTGTTCTTGAGCGCTAAAGAGGTCAAGCCGGTCGATTTCGGTGAGGTCAATGTCGGCGAAGGCAAGATGGTCCGATCGGCTCTTATGGTGAATGATAGCCCGACGCCAATAACGCTATACTCAATCGATGTGATTGAGGCCGATAACGGACTGCAACGTCTTGATCAGGGTTGCGCCGTCGATATGGAGTTGAAGCCCGGCGAATCCTGTCCTGTGACGTTGATCTGGGTGCCGACGGAGCATGGACGCATATCGACCGATCTTATTATTCGCCATAGCGGACAACTTGGATTCGCTGTTATTCCCATTCGTGGCATAGCGAATGGCAACACAAGCAACGAGAATTCGAAAGACAGCAAAACAACGGCAGTAGAAGAGCCGAAATCCGTTAGCCAGACATCGCGTGCTGCTGTGCCGCCGCCGCCATCCGTTGCGGAATTGGGAAATATTGAGAACAAAGTGTTGCCTGTTTCGGCCAGCGCGTTAGCTGCCAGCAGCAAGGCTGTAAACGGTACAATTCACTTAATCGGCACGGTGGGCAATAGAGTGTTGCTGTACAAACCGGATGGATCAACGATCGTGGCGCAGGCTGGTGACGATGTCAGTTTTGATACGCGCAAGATTACGGTTAAAGATGTCGGATCAAAAGACGCTGACATTATTATCGATGGCAAGGTTAAGAAACTTAACCTTGAAGCTGTGCAGGAATTGACGGATAAGGCTAAAAATATCAGGCAACAAAATCAGGAATCGCCCACTAGACCTGCAGCTGAATCAGCATCCGGCAGCAAAGGAAGCACTCTATCTCCTCTGGAGGGAATGGGATTGCCGGGGCTGCCGGTCGGATCTTCCGGGAGCGGCAAATGAATGAGCTGGTGCCGACAGAAACATTAAAAAAGGTTGATGAAGTTCTTAAGATCAATCCGCGCCATTATGAATTGGCGTTGGCGGAACAAGCCATGCGGCGCAGCAATGGCCGCTATCTCACGATTGAAGAAATACTCCAGCGCAACGGCTTTGCATCGGAGATACGCAACAAATCCACCGCCAAGGGAACGGGTCAGGAAGATTTGACCATGCAAGCGCTGCGGCTCTATGTGTCATCGGCCAATCAGTCCGCTATGGGCGTATGTTTGCTGGAATTGCGTGGCGGAATTCTAAAAATTGCCGTTGGGGATCGCGTCGATGATGCCGATCTGGTTCGCATTACCGGCGCATTGAAACGATCCAACCATGAAATTACCAAAGTCGACATTGAACCTTGGGATCGCGCCGCGCTCGCGCGCCTGATGCGCGAACAAAGCGAAATGGCCGGGGAGCGGCTGCTGCGTATCCTAGCTGCGCTCGCCAAAGACCCCGATGACGCCATGATGGTTGAAGAGGCTGTACATAATATTCTAGCTGAGGCGCTTGAAGGGCGCACATCCGATATTCACCTCACGTTGCAGGATGATGACGCGCGTTGCTGGGTGCGTTATCGCGTCGATGGCGATTTAATGTACAAGCATCTTTTGCCGCGCCGCGTTATGGCGCCGATCGTCACGCGTATCAAAACGGACGCCAAAATGGACGCTGCCGATCGTCAACATCCGCAGGATGGGCGGTTGGCGTTTGAATGGCAGGGGCGAATGATCGACGTTCGTTGTGCCTGTTTGCCGGTCGCGCCGGCAGGCGAAAAACTGACGTTGCGTCTCCTTGATCGGGAAAATTTGCGCAGTTTTGATGAATTGTTCTTGCATGCACCGATTGTTGCCGAGCGCATACGCAAAACCATTCGCACCCACACAAAGGATGGCGGCCTGATCATCGTTAGCGGTCCTACGGGTTCCGGTAAATCAACGACGCTGTACGGCATTATTCAGGAGATTGATCGGTCTTCGCGCGCGGTCTATTCGGTTGAGGCTCCGGTTGAATATGATATGCCGCTGGTCGATCAGACTTCGGTAACCGATAATTCCGCCAACACCATCGCCGATATTATTCGCGCGCTTATGCGTCATGATCCCGACGTCATCATCATCGGCGAAATGCGCGACGGCGATACGGTCGAAGCGGCTTTGCGCGCGACCGAATCCGGCCATATGGTGATTACCACGGTTCACTCGGTTGACGCGTTGCATACGCTTGACCGTGTTGACGGCTTTCTGTCTTCTGCTTATCGCACCAGCGGTTTGTACATTCTAGGCCATGCGTTGATCGCCAGCCTGTCACAACGGCTCGTCAAAACGGTCTGTCCGGCATGTCACAAGTCTGATACCGCCATGAATGTCTATCAATCGGCGGAGCGATGCGGCGATCTTGGAATGGCCCCTGACGAAATCCTTGCCCTGACCAATAGAGAAGGTTGCGATCTCTGTAATCATACGGGCTTTCTGGGTCGTACCTTGGCCTTGGAAGCGATGTTTCCCCCGGAAGATCAGGCCAGTCGTCGCGCCATTACGGAAATGATGGTTTCCAACGTGACGTCATCCGTCGTTGAAGTTCCGGGTACGATCTATATCCCGCGTCGGCAATCGATTCTCGATTTGATCCGACGCAACGCGATTGATGCCAATATGGGAGCAGCGTTGCTGGTCGAAGACGCTGCGACGCGTCAGAGCCGGGGTTAGCATGAAGCTTTTTCATGCCAAATATGCCCAATCCAACGCCGGAAATGTCCGCGTTCTTGAAGAAGACTTTTACCTTCCCGATGTGCATGCCGTTCGCCGCCAGTTGCGCGGCAAAGGGTTTTGGCCCATCAGCATCCGGGAGCAGAAACCCCCTTTGCTTGAGTGGTTTGATGTTCGTTCCAGAGCGTGGCAGATTCAGCTGTTGCGCGCCTTGCGTTTTCAAAGCGTGTCAGCTTCGGCGGGTACCGCCCTTCTTAATATCATTGAGAACGAACAGGACCCAAAACGGCGGTTGGCGTTTTTGCCGACACGAACCGTTTTGAAGGGCGGGGGGTCTTTCTCGGAAGCTTTGCGCGCGCTGCGTCTTATGGACTCAGCTACGATGGCGATTATAACGGCGGGCGAGCGCGCGGGTGATCTCAAGGGCGTTATTCAACACGCGATTGAGCATACCGAAGAAAAAGGCAAGGGCTTAAAAGTCATCATGACGGCGTTAAGCTGGCTTGCTTTCGATATTTCGAACGTTATTAGCGTTGTGTGGATGGCTCAAGTCAAAGGCATCCCGTGGTTGAAAGACAATATCAAGACGACAGATGCTGAAAAATTAGCGCACTTCAATCATGCCATTACCGTTGCCAGCTGGATCAATGGTGGGCTGTTGGCACTTATCATGACGATAATCTTTGGCGCGGCCGCTTTGGTTGGAATGTACTGGATGAATCGCCATCGCTCGGATCATTTTACCGCGCGGTTGATGATGAAGGCTCCCATTCTTTCAAGTTATATTCGTAACGTTAGCCTTCAGGACAGTTGCAAGTTGATGCGCCGCCTTTTGATGGGCAAGGTTCCTTTGGCCGAAGCCATCGTCATTATTGTTGATGGCACGCATGAGCCCGCAACGCGGCTTTACTGGAATGAAAGCCGAGCCCGGATTATGGCTGGCGTTGATCCGGCGCGCGCTTTGGCGCGCTGGCCATTGACAAAAACCGAGCGCGATCAGATCACCACCATTCAGTCTGTTGATCAATTGTCGGAAGTTTATATGTCGATTGCCGAAGAACGTGGCACAATGGCGAAAGCTGACCAACGGCGTCTGACCATTATGGGTATTATGATGATGATGTTTATTTTGGGTGCGGTTGTCCTGAACGCTATCTATTTGCTGTCGATCCAGAACGAAGGCTTGCTCGATAGCATTAGCTCCGCTGGTGGCGGTTGAACCATGGATATGGGGAAACTTCTGGCACGCTTTGGCCTTGACGCACTGAAGTCTGGTTTCGGCAAGAAGGCGACGACTGAGAGTGACGGGAATTTGACCGCCGCCCAAGTGGCTGAAAGAGATGTTGGAGCAGAAGATTCTTCCAGTTCTCTGGCCAAGGCGTTGATCGGGAGCATCGGACAGGTTGAAGAAGCCTATTTTCCGCCGAATGTCATTGGTGGTTCATGTCCTCGTGTGGTTGGCGAAGAAGAGCAAATTGTATGGAACGCTGCGGCTGAAGCCTGTGACAGTGAACGAGTGCATGTCGTTTGGCAAGTTGCCGACGACAAGATTTGGTATCTTGCCGTTCATTCAAGTGACCTTTCTTCCCATCCGAACGGCTGGTGTCCGTTTGCTGCTTTGTTGCCGGGCATGAAAAATGCCATGCCCACGCCGGTTTGTTATACGTATTATGGCGAAGAAATGGCTACCATGATGACGGTGACTAGCGATGGATTGCAGATCTACCGTGGTACCAATCTGATCGTTCGCGCCAAGGCGGAGCGAACGTCGCGCGAACACGGCAATGCTCCGATTATTGAGCTGGTGCAGGACATTATTCTAACTCTTGCGCCGGTTCCCTGGTATTCCGTATCGCTCTTTGAGAGCCACGCACGGCGTATTCTGGCAACGCTGTCCATTTTGGTTTCATTGGGCATCACTCTGACAGCTTTTCTTGTCTGGTTGTTGGCCAGTTTGTCCTTGATTGCCTCTCATCAGGATCTTGCCGAGGCTTTGGCGAGAACCCAAGACAAGACCCTTCAGATTATGGTGGGCGCCCAGAAGTTGCGGGCCAGCCCTATGCGCGATCAAATTGCGACGTTTACGGAATTAAACGATGGATTGCTTGACCTCAACGGGTTTTTGGAAGTTTACCAAATCAAAGATGGTCAAACACGATGGCGCGCGCTGGTGCCATCGAACGTAACGGCTGACCGCATCAATGCCTTGGGAGGTAAAACGATAGAAACAAAAACCGAGGGTACAATCATTGGCAATGCTGCGGAACTGGAATTCGAGTCTGCACAAGGATCAAGGAAATGAGAAGGCCAAAACATCAGATCATTCTTAAGGTGCTTTCGCCACGAATCGTAATGAAAGCCATCAACTCTTTTGATCGGGTGATGGCGCTTATTGTGGGGACATGTTGGATTGCCGCCGCAGTTATGCTGGGTTTTGCGTTGTATACGGTTAATCTTTCGGTTAGTGCTAAGCATGCTGCGGAGGCCGCGCTCGTTGCGGAGCCACAATTACCTAAAATTGCGCACAAAAAAGTTGAGCCGCATGATGTTCAGGCGTTGGTGGACCGCCTTCAACACCGTTTTCCCAATCTGACGATCACGTTCCAGAATACCCTCAACATAGGAGCTTCAGATGGATTGAAGTTCCATGATTGGCTTAGTGTTTTAGCCTATGTTGATACAGTTTCGCCTCAAATCCACTGGGTCTTGCAACAATTCTGTGTTGGCAAATGTGGTGGCGATCTGATGCAGGCGTCCTTGATGGGAGAAAAAATATCGTTTGAGAAAGCACAGCCTGAAACAAAAAAATAACCAGTGATGGGATAGTATACCAATAGGATTGACATTTTATTTAAAAAACATTCTATTCAGAGAATCGTTTTTAGAAAGTTTGCAGCCTACTTTGGAGCATATGGATGCTTGGGCTGGAATCGATTGTGGTAACCTGATTGCGAATGTGCTCAGCGGCATTTGCGGTTTTCTGGAAGGTGCGAATGGCTAGACTAACCTATCAGCCTTTTGGTTTTGGAAGCAGTCAATCCGGTATCGCGATTGGGCCGATCCTTTTCATTATAGCCATTTTAGCAATTTTGGCCGCTGCCATTGCGGCCGGAAGTGGTTCTTTCACGACGACGACTTCGAGCGAGAGCGCCAAGACAATTGCCTCCGGCCTTATTCAGGTTGGCGAGAATCTCAAGATTGGCATGGATCGACTGACGATTGAAAACGGAGCCACAGCCACCGGGCCGACGGCTTTTGTGATCGGTAGCGCAGCGACAACATCGCAATATGACCTGTTTTCTCCAACGGGTGGTGGCATCGCCCCCCCTTCCACGTCTTTGGCTGCTGCCCCTAACTATGACCAATGGCACTACCTAACAGGTGCTTGGCCAGGGGTTGGTACGGGTACATCCATGGATTGGTTTGCGGCGCTCAATATTACAGGCGATGTTTGTAATCAGGTTAATAACAGGGTGGGGGTTGCTTCAACCATTTCAACTAATCTTATTGCGTACGACGTTTTCGCTGGACAACCGCCCGCAGGAGTGGGGACGAACGTAGCTGGTGTTGCCAGTGTTCCCGTTGAGCTAAGTGGTAAGACTCTTGGCTGTTTTGGCGACAAAACGAGCGGCGACTATTACTTCTACGAGATTATCTTCATACAGTAAGTACGTTTTCTGTTGAGTCCTGATTACAAGGTTGAGGGCGGGCGTGCCCGCCAGTTCTTAAGCCAGATGTCAAATTCGTTCGCGGGCATGGGCTTTCCCATAAAAAAGCCTTGGGCATAGTCGCAGCCTTTATCCAGCAGCATGCGCCATGCGCGTGCGTCTTCGACGCCTTCGGCTATGACTTTCAGTCCTAAGTTGTGCCCCAGATCAATGATTGAATTCACGATGACGGCGCAGTCTTTGTTGTCGATCATATCGAC
This sequence comes from uncultured Pseudomonadota bacterium, assembly GCA_903875345.1. Classification (GTDB taxonomy): domain Bacteria; phylum Pseudomonadota; class Alphaproteobacteria; order UBA9219; family UBA9219; genus CAIQVS01. Next base: position 7,508 of record CAIQVS010000229.1, read on the forward strand.
CACGAAACTTTTGTCGATTTTCAGTTCGCTGAAGGGCATTCTCTGTAATTCGCGTAACGAAGAGTGGCCAGTGCCAAAATCGTCGATCGACACGCCGATATTGCGAATGCGCATGCGCAACAGGACGTCCATGGTGCGCGTCACGTCCCGCATAGCCTCGGTCTCAGTAACCTCCAAAATAAGATGACTGGTCGGCAACCCCTGCTGTTTGCATAAATCAACAATCTTGTCCGGTAACGTGAGATCCAGAAGCGTTGAGGCCGTGACGTTCATCGACAAAATCAGATCCAGACCGCTGTTGTGCCATTGCGCGGCCTGCGTAATTCCCGTTTGAACAACGACATCGGTCAAAGACTGCATCAAACCATCGTTGATAACATGCTCCAGAAAATGATCGGGCAATAGCAGGCCGCGATGCGGATGCGTCCACCGGGCAAGCGCTTCGACGCCTTTGACATTTCGGGTGGTCATTTCAATGACGGGCTGATAGTGCAGGGTGAATTGCCCCGAAGCTATTGCCTGGGCAAGATCGGTTTGTGGATCAACGCCTGCGGAAGCCTGCATAAGCTGGTCAAAGAGAGCGTTAAGAACGGCCATATTTAAAGGCTTTTCAAGCGCCGATACGACATCCAGCCCATGCGCGCTTCCGAGGCGTCGCGCGCTGTTAAGAACGCGTACATCGCTGCCGCTGATCAGGCATAGTTTGGCGTCTTTTGTGTGTTCCGCAAGCAATCGAAGAAGCTCAACCCCATCGGTTCCGGGCATCATAAGGTCAAGCATGATGAGATCGGGTTTAAAGCTTTCAAGCGTGGCGATGACATGTTCGGCATTGCTGAGCGACGTAACTTCAAAGCCGTGACGACTGCCGATCTCGGCGATAATCTCGCAAATGTCTTCTTCGTCATCGATAATAAGCATGCGCATGTTGATCTGTGTCCTGAAACCTAATTCTGGGGTGTGATCGCGCTTTTCTCGACCGGATGCGCGACCTGCGGTTCATAATGGTCGTGAACGACAGCATTCATGGCGAGACGAACATCTCTGAGGCGGTAGGGCTTCTCCACAAGGTGAACCGTATGTTTATTAAGGAATGTCTGGACATGCGACGACAGAGTATCGCCCGTGACATAGATAATCTTGTTGAGATAGGAAGGCAACTCGCGTTGCAGCGCCTCATAAAGTCCCGGCCCGTCAAGGACCGGCATGCGCAGATCGCTAATGATAATATCAAACGAACCGCGCCGTAACTTCTCGAGAGCGATCGCTCCATTGATAGCGATGTCAATAATGTGTCCTTCCGGTTCCAAAAGATCCGCCAATGTCTGGGCAATTTCGATTTCATCGTCAACAAGAAGGATTTTCATATGCGCGGGAAGACGTATGGCATCCTTGGAATCTTGAGGGGCATTGGCCTGAGTTTCGATGGCGATCGGCAAATGGATCATGAAGGTCGCCCCGCCGCCCCGCGTATCTTCGAGAAGGAGGAGGCCGTCATGTGAGGCGATTATGTTGAGACATAAGGATAAGCCAACCCCGGTTCCTCCTTTGCCGGATTTCGTTGTGAAAAAGGGTTCGAAAATTCGGCTTCGTATTTCGACGGGTATACCGGGGCCGGTATCGGCAATCGAAATACCGATTTGATTGGATTCAGGCCATGTTTTAACCGTAATTTTTCGTGGTCCGCTCCAATCTTCCATTGCCTGCGTTGCGTTCATGATCAGGTTGGTGATGACTTGCGTCAGCTGGTCGCTGTCGCCGATGATCTCTGGAATATTGGGCGTCAAATCCAGATTGACGGTGATATTGCCCATTCGAATTTGGTATCCCAACAACTCGAAAGCCGCATTGATAACGCCGTTGATATCGACGGGCTTGCGTTCCGGCGGTTTGCGCCGCGCCAAGGCCAGAAAGCTTTTCACGATGCGGGCGCAACGATCGGCGGCTTTGAAAATTTTCTCGGCGCGCATGACGACTTTGGGTTCGGTGGAGCCTTCCATCAGCAGCGTTGTTTGCCCGACGACAACGGAGAGAGGATTATTAAGCTCGTGGGCAACGCCGGCCAATAAACCGCCCAACGCCGCCATTTTTTCACTTTGCTGCAAGACTTCTTGTTGTTGGGAGATTTTTTCTTCGGCTTGCTTGCGCTCCGTAAGGTCATAAAGACCAAGCACCATAGCATCTTCGCCTTGATAGCTGATGCGTCGGGCTGATAGCGCGGCATCGAGGTGGCTTTGGTCGCCGCGCAACAAGCGAACCTCCTTCAAATTGATTTCATGCCCCTCTGTCATGGACTTCCAGATCTCAAGCCGCGCTTTTTCATCCGGCAGAAAATGGTCAAACAGCTGATGCAAAAGCTCATCCTGACGCAGGTTCAGAAGTTGTTCGGCGCCGGGACTGGCATAAAGCAGAACGCCATTGTGCAGGCCGATGATCAAAACCGGAACGGGATGCGCCTCCGTGATGCTGCGGAAACGCGCTTCGCTGGCACGCAGGGCAACCTCGCTCTGTTTGCGGAGCGTGATGTCGTTGGTCGATCCGACAAAACGAAGAATCTTTTTGTTCGTTCCGTCGCGCACGGCAATCGCTTTGGTGTGCAGCCACCGTTTGATGTTGTTGGTGGAGACAAAGCGGTACTCAACGTTAATCGTCGTTACATCGGGGTTGCTACGGAACCGCCGCAAGGCTTCGCGCACGATACGTCGATCCGGATCAAAAATCGCGCGCATCCACAGTTTCAGCCCTTCGGGCGAGTTGTCCAGACGCAAGCCAAGAATCTTGCGGAATTGTTCGGAGAAAAAGACCTCGCCCGTCGAAAGATTCCAGTCAAACAAACCCTCGTTTGATCCTCGTGTGGCCAACGAAAAACGTTCGTTGCTTAACGCCAGAGCTTTCTCCTTTTCTTCTTGCCGCGCCGCGAATTGGCTGGCGATGACGATGGCGAACATCAAGGCGGCCATCGAGAAGGAAATGTAGATAAAATTATGCCCGACGTTAGAGCTTGTGATGTAAGCGAGATCATACAGGGGATCGGCCATAACGCCGCTTAAAAGAAAAAGAAAGGCGATGATATGGGTGATGCTGCCGCTGACGCCTTGACGCAGGGACATCACGCCAACTCCCAAGACGACAACAATGGTGACCGTGCTGAGAAAAGGAAGCGCAAACCTGTCCAGGTTTTGGTTGACGTTGATGGATGAGTATAGAAGCAGTATCGCCAGCAAGCTGCCGACGATCATCATGGGACCGCCCAAGCCGGGGCTGTTGACGTCGACCTCAAGGAAATAATAGGTAAACCAGAGGCTGAAGAAGAGAGACAACATCATGCTGTAGCTTGCAAGCAGGCTGCGCAGATTCGAGGCCAGTCCCATCTGGCTCATCAACGGGTCGTTAGAGCAGGCGATGTAGGTGCTAAGGCTGAGCAGCATGCAGAGGAGAAAGACCTGTCCACGTTCGCGCATGACGATCCAGATAAAGAACAGATAGGTTGCCGCTGTCAGCATGACTCCCATAAAGAGTCCAAAGATCAAATCGGCATTTTTCAAATCAGGATCTGACTGCAAGGCTTGTAGGCTGATGCTCAGTGTGTCGAGTTCTGAAGCTGTCGCTGTTCTTGCCGCCAAGACGCCAAGCAAACCAAGGATGCTGCAAATGGCGATGCGCTTAATCTGAGCATACGGATATGCGTCTCTCGCACATGCGAAAGAAGCGATGAAGCGATCCCATGTTTGGCGTATGGAGGATGACACGTTCAACCTGTGGCGGGCGCTACCAATGATGTCATGGACAAGACAGTCCCAGATGAGTTAAAAATTTTTAACTAATGGTTGATTTTAGAGGCAACTCACTAAAATATGGTCAAGACATTGCCATTCAGAGTGGGTTTGTGCCTTTTCTGAGACAGCTTGCCGCGCGTCCTGCGTAGAAAACGTATTGAGGGGTTTTATGACCAAGTCGAATCCGCGTGTTACGAATAACGAAGCCTTAGCCTTTCATGCACAAGGGCGTCCCGGAAAACTGCAAATCACTCCGACCAAGCCTCTGGTCACGCAACGCGACCTGTCGTTGGCCTATTCCCCCGGCGTCGCCGCGCCTTGCCTTGAGATCGAGAAAAATCCGGAAACGGTTTACGACTACACGGCGCGCGGGAATATCGTCGCGGTCATTTCCAACGGCACTGCCGTCTTGGGGCTGGGCGATCTGGGCGCGTCGGCGTCGAAGCCGGTCATGGAAGGCAAGGCCGTTCTGTTCAAGCGCTTCGCCGACGTCGACGGAATCGATCTGGAAGTCGATACCGACGATGTCGATGAATTCGTGAATTGCGTGCGCTTTCTTGGTCCGTCGTTCGGCGGCATCAATCTCGAAGACATCAAGGCGCCCGATTGCTTCATCATCGAACAGCGCCTGCGCGAGATCATGGATATTCCCGTCTTCCATGACGATCAGCATGGCACGGCGATCATCGCTGCGGCGGGTATGATCAACGCGCTTGAGATAACGGGACGTTCGGTGAAGTCGTTTAAGATGGTCGTCAACGGCGCAGGCGCGGCCGCTATCGCTTGCGTCGAGCTGTTTAAGGCTCTGGGCGTACCCCACGCCAACGTCGTCATGTGCGACACCAAGGGCGTCATCTACAAAGGGCGCACCGAGGGTATGAATCAATGGAAGTCGGCGCACGCTATCGACACCTCCGCGCGCACGCTTGAGCAGGCGATGGAGGACGCTGATGTCTTCGTCGGCCTGTCGGTCAAGGGCGCGGTGACGCCCAAGATGGTGCGCAGCATGGCCAAGAATCCGATCATCTTCGCGATGGCCAATCCCGATCCCGAAATCACGCCGGAGGAAGTCAAGAAAATCCGCGACGACGCGATTGTTGCGACTGGACGCTCCGACTATCCGAACCAGATCAACAACGTGCTGGGATTTCCCTATATCTTCCGTGGCGCTTTGGATGTGCGTGCGTCAACGATCAACGACGACATGAAGCTTGCCGCTGCCAAGGCTCTGGCGGCTCTGGCGCGCGAAGATGTCCCTGAAGAAGTCGCAGCGGCTTACGGCGGCAAGCGCATGCGCTATGGCCGGGAATACATTATTCCAGCGCCTTTCGATCCCCGCCTGATCGTGGAAATTCCATCAGCCGTGGCCGACGCGGCTATGCGTTCCGGCGTAGCCCGGAAACCGCTTGCCGATATGGAGGCTTATCGCCGCGTCTTGCGCCTCCGCCTCGATCCGACCTCCGGCAGCCTCGATCAGGTGTTCGAAGCCGTAAAACGGAACCCGCGCCGCGTGGTTTTCGCCGAGGGCGAAGAGGAAATAGTCATCCGCACCGCTGTGCAATTCCTCAATCTCGGTTACGGCAAGCCGATTTTGGTTGGGCGCGAGGATGCCATCCGCGACCAGATGAAGGCGTTGCATCTGCCCGAAGATACCGAGATCGAAATCCATAACGCGCGGCTTTCGCAGAACAACGAGAAATACATCGAGCATCTCTACCGTCGCCTGCATCGCAAGGGATTCATTCTGCGCGATTGCCAGCGTCTGGTGAATCAGAATCGTAACGTATTTGCCTCCTGCATGGTCGCGACCGGCGATGCCGACGCTATGGTGACGGGGCTGACGCGTAGCTATAGCGTGAATTACGATGATATTTGCCGCGCCCTCGATCCGACGCCTGCGGGCACGATCGGCATTTCGTTATCCATCGCTCCGGATCGCACGGTGATGATCGCCGATACGGTCTCGCATGTTGAGCCTTCGGCGGAGGATCTGGCGCAGATCGCCATTCAGGCGGCCGAATGCGCGACGCGCATGGGGTATGAACCGCGCGTTGCCTTGCTTTCCTTCACCAGCTTCGGACAGCCCCGCACCGAACCCGCCAAGCATGTTCACGATGCGGTGCAGATTCTGGATCGCCGTGGCGTGTCTTTTGAATATGACGGAGAAATGACGGCAGAGATGGCTCTCGACTATGAGCTGATGAAGAAGCTTTACCCCTTCTGTCGTTTGACCGGACCGGCGAATGTTCTTGTCATGCCGAATCTTCAATCGGCGCATATCGCCGCCAAATTGATGCAGAGCGTGAGCGGCGTGACGATGTTTGGCCCCATCCTCGTCGGCCTTGAAAAACCGGCACAGATCGTTCGCATGGGCGCGAGCGTGTCCGATCTTGTCACCGCGGCGGTGCTTGCGGCGTATCAGACGATTGACGAGAAAGCCTCGCAATGACCCAACCCTTTATCCTTATCGCAACGCCTTGTTACGGAGGGTTGGTCAATCAGGGCTATATGGAATCGATCATCGAGCTTATCACCTACGCTTCACGGAATAATTTTTCCGTGACGGTGGCGCTGAATGGCCATGATTCGTTGATTACGCGCAGCCGTAACAAGCTGGTGTCGGTGTTTCTGGATATGCCGCAGGCGACGCATCTGATGTTCATCGATGCCGATATTGCCTTCAGACCGGACTATGTTCACCGCATGCTGAAGTTTGATCAGGACGTTGTCGCAGGCATGTATCCGGTCAAGAATATCGATTGGTCGCGGTTACGGCGCAATCTGGCACCGGACATGACTGAGGACCGCCTTAAGGAGTCCGGATTAAACTTTGTCGGCTTGCCCTGCAAGGGGGCGGATCGTGAGGAACGGGACGGATTCGTAACCGGAGCTTACGCCGGTACAGGCTTTAAACTGATCAAGCGGGCGGTGTTCGAACGCATGATCGCCGCCTATCCCGAAACCAAATATCAGGTGGCGCAAACCTTCCCGCGCCCCGCCGTACACAGCAATAACCAATACGCGCTTTTCGAATGCCTGATCGATCCGATGACCGGCGTTTACCTGAGCGAGGATTTCGCCTTCTGTGACCGCTGGCGTAAGCTGGGTGGCAAGGTCTGGCTCGATACGCAAAGCCGTCTGAGCCATATCGGCGTGTACAGATACGAAGGCACTCCAGAGGACGGAAGAGCCAATCCGCCAGCTTAGCTTTCGAAAGTGAAGGCGTAGAATCGCACGCCGGGCATCGTGGCGCGCAATGTCACCAGCCCTTCCTGAGCTTGATCATTGACGACGATGTCATAGAGCTTTGACTCGCCGATCGTAATCGTTCGGGTTATGCCGTTCTGAACGACGTCGATCGTTTTTGGCTGTCCGTCGGCGCTCGCCATCACCAGAAAAACTTTCTTGGCATAGTAATGCAGTTTGAGGTTGTCGCCCGGCTGGACGGATTCGATGTATTCGCCCTCGTGATGCCATGAACCTTTGAGCATCCAATGATGCAGCGGCAGCGTGGTTGTCTCGTCCGGATCATCCGTTTTCTCGCGTTCAGCGCGGCTCAGTCCGACATAGGTTTCCGGCGTTTGCAACGAGGACAAGGGTTTCGGCGCTGACCTCAGATCGACAGCGCCCGTCAAACCAAGCAACACGCGGATATTATGCTCGGTCGTTTCATATTCGCCTTCGCCGAAATGGGTGTAGACAACCCGGCCATTGCGGTCGATGAGGAAATGCGCTGGCCAGAACTGGTTTTTGAAATTCTTCCACGTGATGAAATCGTTATCCATTGCCACCGGATAGGCGATGTTGAACTTTTTGACGGCGGATTCGACATTATCGGCCTTGCCTTCGAACGCGAATTCAGGCGCGTGAATGCCAATAACAACCAGCCCCTGATCCTTGTATTTGCCGTACCACGACGTGATGTAGGGCAGTGTGCGAATGCAGTTGATGCAGGAATAAGTCCAGAAATCGATTAGAACGACTTTGCCTTTCAGCGCCGCAATCGTCAGAGGTTCCGAATTAACCCAATGTGTAATTCCGCCAAGCTCCGGCGCGGGATAGGGTTGGTCTAACCCCTTGATAAGCCCCATTCCTGACAGTTCCGGTTTTTGCTGGGCAGTTACGGAGGCAGATGATTGCGCACTGTTGCTCGTTATGGTCGTCAACCACACGCCAATATTGAATCCGAACAATCCAAACAGAGAGAAGACAACGATAATCACACCCATAGCGCGGCGGATGGCGGTTGCGTGACGAGCCAGACGGCGGATATGCTGCGTCAAGGCTTGTCCGGAGTAGCTGATCGCCAGCATCGGCAAACCTGCGCCGATGCTGAAGGCGAAAATCGTCGTGAAGGCATCGAGATTGGTTTGCGACTGGATGACCTGCAGCAACGCCGCCGCCAGAATAGGTCCGGCGCATGGCGTCCAGACGAGGCCGATCAAGCCGCCGATGATGAATCCACCGAACGTGCCGCTCGTCAGCTTGCTCGAGCTGATCGTCTCCGCCTTGCCCGCCAGCGATCCCGTCCATTGCGCGAATAAACCTTCGAGCTGTGGCATCAGCATGAACACGCCGAAAGCCAGCAGCAGTATAAACGCGCCGAATTGTATCTGATCTTGCTGCAGCCCCGTCGCGACTAGGATCTGGCGCGAGACGAGGGAAAACACGGTAAAACTAAGGATAAATCCGGCGATGATCTGCAGGGGGCGTGTACGACCGCCAGTCGTTGAACTGGCCAGCAGCAGGGGCAGGATAGGCAGGATGCAGGGCGAAAAAGCCAGCCCGAACCCTTCGGCCAAAGCCAGCGCCGCCTGTGTCCAGTTGATCATCATCTGTCTCCCGTATTTGCCAGTTTAGAATCATGACAGAATGATTGATCTGGGTCAAACGGGGGTGCGTTCCTATTGCGAAATCAGAAGAGCGTCATATCCGTAAGCGTCTTTACGGAAATTGATGGTTCCGTTTTCGTCGGCAAAGACGGTCCAATAAAGAACGTAAAGCGGCATGGGATTGGTCAGGCCGACCCATCGCGTCGTTCCGGCGTTGATCTCGTCCTCGATTTTCTGGATGCTCCAGTCGTTGTTGTTGGGGGCAAGAAGAATCTCGGCCACCTGTTCCGGATCGCGCAGCCGGATGCAGCCGGAACTAAAATCTCTTTGCGGTTTTTCAAACAATTCCTGATGCGGCGTGCCGTGCATATAGACGGCGAAGTCATTGTTAAAATCGAATTTCAGACGACCGAGACTGTTCATGTCTCCGGGAGCTTGCCGCAGGCGAAAATTGAAGTCGCGCGCGGATACAGATTCCCAGTCGATGTTTTCGCCGTAAGGGTCTTGTTCGTTATGGCTAATGACGAAGCCGAGCTTCTCAAGATAATGGGGATCCTTGCGCAGCTTGGGGAGAATGTCTTTTCGGGCAATCTTGGCCGGAACGTGCCAAGACGGGTTGATGATCATGCTCCGGATTTTGCTGTCGATAAAAGGCGTCTTGCGGTCAACGCGTCCGACAACGACGGGGCCATGATAAATTGTTTTGCCATCTTCGAAAATAGCGACGGTTGCGTCGGCAATATTGACGGTCGCGTAACGTAAGGGTGGAAAGTCGTCGGGCATATGCCGCCAACGTTCCATATTGGCTCTAATCTGGCCGATGCGCTGCTCGACGGGCTCATTAAGGGCTTCGAGCGTGTTTGCGCCGACATGACCATCCGCGAGGAGCCCGTGTTGCGCTTGCCATGTTGCGACTTCCTGAGCGAGCGCGTCGTCAAAGAACTGGCTTTCTGCAGCGTCGCTATCCGGAGGTTTAGACGCAAAACCTTCAGCGCCAAGGCGGGCGCGCAACTGGATCGTGCGTGGACTTGTGTCATGGGGTCTGAGCGGCACAGGGTTTGCGCTGATAGGGTGCCAGCCTCCACGCAATGCGATGCCGCGATAGGTTTGCAGGGCATTCGCCAAGGTTTGATAAGCCGCATGGTGGGGAGCGAGGCTATTGATAAAATCGCCTAGATTTTGCGAGCCAATAGCGTTGGCCAATTGTGCGGGGATGTCGATCGATGCGCGATGGAAAGTCCAGCCGGTATAAAGGGTGTTCGGCGCATTATCATCGCCATGAAGATCATGGGCGAGGTGTAACAACGTATCCGTAACCAAGAGTTCCAGTTTCGGTCGATCCTTGTCGTCATCGGAACGCGCAAGCTGACGCATTAGATCGAGCGGATAATGCTTGCTGTTAAGGCCGTGGTAATCAATGACGTGTTCTGCCGACTCCAAAAAGTTATTTAAAGAGGCGGCATTTTCCCGTCCTACAAAACTCCAGACAGGCGCATAACCGCGCGCGGCGTAAAAAGTATTTAGATCGTCGCGCTGCAGTTCAATCCCATCGATGATTATGTGGGGAGCATCGAGCGCGCTGCGCAAATCGGTTGTTTCCGCCCGAGCCATCACCCCTGCCGACAGCATCAGGATGAAAACGAAGGCAAAAAGACATTTACAGCGCATCATGAAACTGTGGGGACGTCTGTTTGGGGTTGGATGCAGGAAATAGAATGCGGGTCTGATTGCGTTGGGGCATAGCGGGGCTTGCGCAATAGGTTGAGACTGATAGTGTTTAACCGGACTTCCTTGCCAAGGCCACAGATTTCACATCCGCTCTATGCCGCACCATCAGGAAACTCGTTTTTTGCCTTATCGTCCCGATCAGCTGTTCGATCTCGTCGCTGATGTTGAGAGGTATCCCGAATTCCTGCCTTGGTGCCGGGCATCGCGGGTTGTGTGCCGGGATGATGGCGGCATCGTCGCCGATCTCGTGATCGGCTATAAGATGTTTTCGGAAAAATTCCGCTCAGAAGTAAAACTCGACAGGCCGCAACGGATTGCCGTGCGTTATTTATCCGGCCCGCTATCGCATCTCAGCAATCAATGGGATTTCAGGCCGGACGATAAGGGGGGGTGTCGATTATCCTTTCATGTCGATTTTGATTTCCGCAGCCCCTTGCTAAAATCCGCCATGCAGGTTTTTTTCGACAAGGCGCTGATGCGCATGGTTGAAGCGTTTGAAGCGCGCGCCCGACATATCTATGGGAAGGAAGAAACAAAACCGTGAACTTGCGCATCGCAACGTGGAATGTGAATTCGGTTAAGGCGCGTATGCCGAACGTGACGGCATGGCTGAAGGAAGCGCGGCCTGACATCGTGTTGTTGCAGGAAATCAAATGCGAAACGGATGCGTTCCCGATTCTGGAATTTCAGGCCATGGGGTATCATGGCGCCGTGCATGGGCAGAAAAGCTACAACGGTGTTGCGATCCTCAGCCGTTTCCCGATTGAGGATGTCGCCAAGTGTCTGCCGGATGCTGAAAATGATCAGCAGGCGCGTTATATCGAGGCCACCGTGTGCGGACTGCGTGTCGCCAGCCTTTATCTGCCAAACGGGAATCCGCTAGGGACTGAGAAATATGACTATAAACTCGCGTGGTTCCGACGTTTGCGGAAACACGCGGCGCAGTTGTTGATCGCGGAAATGCCGGTTATTCTCGGCGGCGACTACAATGTCATTCCGGAGGCGATGGATGTGTTCGATCCTGAAGGGTGGGAGGCTGACGCGCTTTATCATCCGTCGACGCGGGCGGCGTGGCGCGAGGTGATTCAATTAGGATATACGGACGCGTTTCGGGCGCTGCATCCCGATCAGGCTCATGCCTATACGTTTTGGGACTATCAGGCCGGAGCGTGGCCGCGCGATGCGGGTTTACGCATTGATCATTTTTTGCTGTCGCCAGAGGCGGCGGATCGTTTGACGGGGTGCGTGATTGACCGCAGTCCTCGTGGTCAGGACAAGGCGTCGGATCATGTGCCTATATGGGTTGATTTGTGCTATAAGCCAATCGCAGCTCAAGAATAAACGCGCGGCCAACGATGTGATTGAAAACAGGAACCGGCAGCATCGCGCACAATCCTTGGATTGTGCTGACCATATTTAGCGTGTGTTTAAAAAGATACATCGCGTCGGTCGAAAAGTCATAGCGCAAGGAAATCATCTATTTTTCTTTGAGGCGACAGCGTCGAATCGGGTGCAATATAAACGTTGTTTTGAAGATTGCCTGTTTATTCCGCTTTGTCTTCTCCCCGTCCCGTTTTCTTGTGATCCACAACTTCCCTTGCTTCCTGAAAATGAGGCCGCGCTATGCTGAATAAATCGACTTTGACGATCAAAACCCTCCTCGTGTTCATCATCGGTTTATTAACGGCGGTCGTCGTGTGCCTTGGTTCTTACGGCTTCTTTTCCGCCAAGGGGATGCGCGACAATATGGTTGATATTTACACGAACCGCGTCGTTTGCATGGACCAGATCCGGACCGTTAACAACGCTCACTATAGCGATGTCAACGTGGTCCGAAACGTCTTGGCGGGCAAGCTTTCTGCGGAGGACGCGCTGTCGCAAATCGATGACAACGAAGCCAAATCGAAGGAGAAATGGAAAGCCTATATGGACACCTACCTCCTGCCGGAAGAAAAAATTATCGCAGACAGTGTGGTCGAGAGGTTGAGCGCCTTTTCGAGACCGCTCGAGGATGTGCGGCACGATCTTGGTTCAGGCGACAAGGCAAAATTAGCCGAATCCGTTGAGGAACTGGCGGCGATTAACGATATTCTCGGAGACAGTCTGGATCAACTTTTCAGTTTTCAGGCCAAAATTGCCGATCAGCAATACCAGCAGTCGGAGTCCAATTACGGGCGACTTCTCAGAGCTTGTTCACAAAGTTGCTAAACGCCTGAGCATGAGTGTTGAGGCGGTGAAGTGGATCATGGCCTCAGAGGTTTTTGGATCGTGCTCATAGTCTTTGGATAGACGACGATAC
>CAIQVS010000230.1 GCA_903875345.1 uncultured Pseudomonadota bacterium
AGAAAGGGATTCAATTTATGAAAAGAAAGTGGTAGAAACAGACATCGAGCGGCTGGCCGCTTAACCAGCGAAACTTAACCGGCGGGACTCTCTCTTAAGTTTGCCCAGTTTCTGTCCAACTCACGGGGGCCACCCCAAACAATGCGTTCGGATGGATCGAACAACACCATGGCGTTGATGATCGCGTTTACAAGCGTTGTTTTTCCCGATCCCGTGCCGCCAACAACAAGGATGTTTCTGTGATCCCTGACGGCGTTGATGAGAACATGCCGTTGTGCCGCCGTCATAATATTGTCGGCCACATACTCATCCAGAGAATAAATTGCGATAGCTCTTTTACGAATAGCAAATGTCGGGGCAGGAACGACTGGAGGTAACTGTCCAGCAAACCGCGATCCATCAGTAGGAAGCTCGCCCTCGATGATCGGGTTTTGCCGCGTGATTTCCTTGTTATGGTATCCCGCGATCGTTTTGAGGATGCTTTCCGCACGCGCTGCAGGAATGGTTCCGACGCAGCGCATTTTTTCCCCGAGGCGTTCCTGCCAAAGATTGCCGTCCGCATTCAGGAGCACTTCGATTGTCAGGGGATCGGTCAATGCTTGCATGACGAGATGACCAAAATCCCGTTCAAGCCGCTTCTTTGCGCGGTCTTTTATAGATGAGGTGTGTACCTCTTCGAGTTCTGTCATCATTCAACCAGATGAGCGTGGAGCCTTAGTAGGGAGGCCAGCTTAGCATCTAGTATTCGATATATCGAATTATTTTTTTATGGAACAACGAGGGGCGGAATCTTGGTTAATAGCCGTGGTTTTGACGGACGGCGTTACCGTCTTTTTACGTAAAGCCAGAATTTTTGCTCCTTTGCGAGATCTGTCGTCCAAATAGCCAAGTCCGGCTAGTTTTTCTTTAGCCTCTTTTTCCCACTGACTGACTATGAACGCCCGATACTCTGGAAGAATGGCTGATACGCTCCGATAGCCGTCAGGGAGCGTCCTCATGGGGCTATCATTTGCGAGGGATTTTAGCGTGTCGCGATCAAGGTCGGTTGACTCAAGCAGTAAGGGCAGGGGGGTCTCAATTGCCGACGCTATGGCTTCCATGATTTTAAGAGATGGATTTGCTTTGCCGTTTGTAAGATCGGAAAGAAAGGAAGTTGAAATTTTAGCTTGATCGGCAAGTTCAGCTTTGGTCATGCCTCGCTTGTCCATGAGGCGGAGAACATTGGTGAAAAAGATTTGATTATACACCGGAGGAGCCTCGTTGATCTTTAGCGGCTAAAGTTATCACCGAATCACTTCGTCCCAAAGATGCAACTATTGTGCCACCAATTTTCCCGCACGTGTGCAAACATTTTTTGGCACACCCCTATGTCATATAAAAAAATGAAAGTGAGATTCGCGCCAATTCTTGGCGTATGCCAAGTAATTACCAAATGTGGTCAATCTATGACGACCATTTATTGCCTAGCGAGAGGGCTATTCCTGATCTGGAAATTTTGCGTTGCGGATGGCGCGTTGTATTTGACGGAAGACATACTCAAACGGCGGTAGATTGCTCATTTGATGGCTGAGCCGTGTGCCCCAAAGCTTTGAAAGACGTTGCTCTTTGCCCGCAAACATGGCTTCGATGCCCGCTAAATTCCGGTCTCGGAAAGCGAGCTTGGTCTCCAACGCGAATTGGAGATCGGCCAAGTTGATCCCGGTATTGTCGAGAAGATGTCCCAGATCATAAAGGTCACGAGGTTCGGTTCTGGCGCGGTCGGTCAGGGCGACCAGCTTTTCAACGATGATTTCTTCGAGTGCATAAACACGAATAGTTTTCCCGTCCGGCAGGTCGGCAAAACTTTCATAGGTACGCAGAACCGGTCGCTCGACGAGCGGAAAGCTAAGCACCTCGTTGATCGTAATATCGACCTTCACGTCACCGGCGGATGGCAGGGGGCCTTGATAGCTGAGATAGAAAGTGTGGCTATTTTGATGGTTGTGCCGATCCTCGCGGTCGAAGACCATGCGAAGTCCGCAAGAAGCTTCAATGGCCGTGAAGATTTCATCCAAGCCGCTACGGATTGCTGTAAAAGACATCGGACTCGTCATGGTGAAGTCTAGGTCTTCGGAGAAGCGGTAATCGGTGAACCAGCAGCGCCGCAATGCGGTGCCTCCTTTGAAGGCGAGAGTCTCGCGTAAGGAATGATCCGCCAGCCCAGTTAGAAACCAAGCAAGACAATAATCGCGCTCGATGACCGATTCGGGTATGCGTATGCCGCCGGAGCTTTCGTGACTATTGGAGATAAGGGAGAGGGCGCGTTGGGGGATCATCAGCTGTACCTCACTGTGTCGAGTTCCTCGGGATCAATATTGATTTGCAAGCGCCACCTAGCCGTTCGTCTGCCTTTGGCCGGAAAAAGGGGGTCGAGGCGCTGATAGCCGGCGGTCAGTCGCTTCTGCAGCTGCGTAAGTGTCGCTGCGTCGGCCAGTCCATAAAGTTCGAGTAAATATCCGAGACGCCGTTGCACTACGCCGATATCAAGTCGGATCGCGTAGGTAATCACACGCTGCACGTCGAGCATATCACGTGTCATCCATAGCCCTTTGGCGATTTCAGTGATGCCGCCGAGAAGGCCGGGGTTGCGTAGGGCATCGACAATTGAACGTTCGCGGTCGCTGATCGCGACGGATTCTTGCTTGGTGATCCAGTGCTTTGTTACGCCGAACATTTCATCGTCCGCGATTTGGACGAAGCGATAGGTATAGCCGCCAACTGTCTGCGGGCGGATGCGCTTTACGGCTGAAACAGTGATCTTAAGCTGCGGCTGCGTGACCATGCGGTGCAGTTCGAAAGCGCTCCCATGCGAAATGAAATAATCCTTCCCGCCGACCAGCTCGCGCGCGATGAGGTAGGGATTTTCAACGTGACTCTTCGCACGACCGAGTTCAAACGGAACCAAGTTGAACAGTCCGGGTCGTAACCTTGTCACGAGTCCGCGCTCTTCAGCCTTGCGGATGAGACTACGTGCCGAAGCGGACCCAAGAGAGGTGATCCGAACGACATCGGGGATTGTAAAAGTCGTATAGTGTTGCTCGTTCAATTCGGTCACGAGCTGAGCGGCGCGTGGGCCGAGCGTTTTGAAGCCGTGGTGATATTCTTGTGTCATAACGTGACCTCCGGGGGCACACTTTGGCATTATAATATCACTTTTTCACAATTTTGCCAGCTTTATCGATAGATAAAGACAGGGGTAGATAGTGAGATATTAGCTTCTGTTAGATATGTGACCTCTCGACAAATGGCGTTTTCTATGGAATTATTACACGCGAGAATGAATGTTATCGCGTGTAATATTGTTTTTTTGTAAACATCATGGACAATCGCTTTTCTGATATGCGCAAGCGACAAATAGAAAAACTGCGCGGCACAAAGCCGCGAACAGCTACGGCGGCTGTCGCCCTTGCGAAGTCACAAGCCTATCAAGACGCTGCCGACGCACCAAGCACGCTCAAGGCCTATGCGTCGGATGTTGCTCATTTTGAGGCATGGTGCACGAAACAAGGGTTTTCGTCGGCCGAGCCTGATCCCACGGTTGTGGGTGCTTATCTGGCCGCCGCTGGTGAGGGTTATGCCCCTTCCACTTTGCGGCGCCGCGTGGCGGCAATCGCCCGCGCATTTGGCATTGCAGGTCATCCGCTCGATACGAAGCATCCAGCTATTCGAGAGACATTGAGAGGAATCGGGCGCAAACATGGCACACGAGCGCGGCGATCAGCTGCGCTCTCGACGGACGAAATTCGCAAATTATGTGGGGTTTGCGACGATAGTCTTACAGGTTTACGAGATCGAGCGCTTGTTCTTCTTGGCTTTGCGGGCGCTTTTCGTCGATCCGAACTTGTTGGTCTGAATGTCGAAGACATAAGCTGGACTCGCGAAGGGTTGACGCTCCTTATAGCGCGATCAAAGACCGATAAAGCTGCAGAAGGTGCAGAGATTGCCATTCCCCAAGGAGCGGCGCAGGAAACGTGTGCTGTGACAGCTCTTAAAACGTGGATTCGAAAAGGAAAGATTTCGACTGGACCGATTTTCCGCAAGGTCAACAAAGGAGGTCATGTCGAGTCCCCTCGACTTAATGCCGATGCGGTGCGCTCAATCCTCATTGCGAGAACACGGCAAGCAGGACTCAAAGGAAAATGGCAAGAGCCGATAAGCCCACACAGTTTGCGCGCAGGCTTCGTGACGATGGCTTATAGTAATGGAGTGCTCGATGAAGAGATCATGCAGCATACGCGCCATAAAAGTCTTGCAACCATGCGAAGCTATGTACGCCGATCAAAGTTAAATACATCAAGTCCTGCAGGCAAGATCGGTCTATGATACTGGTAATATCAATTTCATTGGTGGTCTTAGCCTAGACTTTGCCCGAAACAAGCGTAATTCAGATCGCATAAGATGCATTTTAAAAGGTAATGACGTCGCTATTTTTTGGCAAGATCAAGACTTGTTCTATGCGGCTGAGCTGGCCCCCGAAAACTGGACAGGTAGCTAAGAGAGAGTCGCGCCCCTAAAATGGCGGAAAGCCAAGGGGATAGAGATGACAAACATCCGAAAGAAA
>CAIQVS010000231.1 GCA_903875345.1 uncultured Pseudomonadota bacterium
GACGATAAATTTAAAGTTGTATAGGCGAGGTCAGAGAGTCGACCCCCTTGGGTCGACTTGATCCGGCTTTAAGCCGTAACCTGAAGCCACCGGCTTTAGCCGGTGGTCGTTCACAGCTGCCTCCGATTGCTCAATCAGAAAAAATAAGAAAATCCCCTGAAAACCGTCGTGAAATACCTCTCGGGCTACGATTCAAGGTAATGTATCGTGATCATTTTAAATGTGTTTTGTGTGAAAATAATCCTCCCACAAGCCCGGGCTTAATTCTGCATGTCGACCATATCTTGCCTTGGTCAAAAGGCGGAAGAACTGGAAATTGATAATTTGAGAACATTATGTTCTGGTAGTAATGTCGGGCGAAGCAATAAATATACCGATCAATCCAAATCCTACTGGCTGCTTCAGGCTTCCGCGAGAGAAGATTCAAGGAGTCAGCGACCAGCACACCGCCAATTAACTATTTCAGACAGTCCCAAAAAATTCAAAAACACTTGAAAAACCTAACAAAAACGCGCATTATCCGTCCCACGCCGTCCAAGGTCGTCCTTTTCTACCCAGCCCGATTGGGGGCATAAGAGTGGGCATAACCTACGGATGGGCAGAAAATATGCCCCCATGCCCCCAACAGATACCGCCTGCAAGAACGCCAAGCCCCCTATAAACGGGCTGATGGCGATGTGATGTATTTGGAAGTGATGCCGAACGGAAGCCGCTATTGGCGGCTAAAATACCATGTTGGGGGCAAAGAAAAGCGTCTTGCCCTTGGCGTTTATCCCGAAGTTACCTTGGCCGAAGCCCGTGATAAAAGGGCGGATGCCCGTAAATTGCTGGCGTCTGGCATAGACTCTGTCCACGTTACTACAAGATATTTTCATAATGGAACGGAGATTGAAACGAAGCGTTCAAAATCCTGAATATCCAAGTTATCTGGTTCAACTGCATTGCAACTGCGCAAAAAAAGAATGGCTACGTTCCCCTGTAATGAACTTCAACGTATCTATCAGGTGATAAACGATTATCGCCGATCGAAAAGTTTCTCCAGATCGGTTTTCTTGAGCTCGACATAGGTCGGACGACCATGATTGCACTGGCCGCTGTTGGGGCTTTGTTCCATCTGGCGCAGGAGCGCATTCATCTCGGCGGCATTTAACGCTCGTCCTGCGCGCACAGAACCGTGACAGGCCAACGTCGCGCAGATTTCCTCCAGCCGGTCGCGCAGCGTCGCGCTGGTGCCAAACTCGGCACTTTCTTCGGCCAGATCGCGTACCAGCGATTTGACGTCGGCCTGTCCAAGAATCGCCGGGATCTCGCGCACCAGAATGGCCCCGTCGCCGAAACTTTCAATGACGAGGCCTAGCTCGGCGAATTGCTCGGCGCGCGCCAGCAACCGCGCCGCCGATGGCGCGTCTATTTCGACAACATCCGGAATCAGCAGGATCTGCCGTTTGACGCTGCTTTCGGCCAACGCTTGTTTCATTTTCTCATACACGATGCGTTCATGCGCGGCATGCTGATCGACGATAATGACGCCGTCCGCTGTCTGCGCGATGATGAACGTCCCGTGTAGCTGCGCCACGGCGGCACCGAGCCGCCCCATCTGCTCCGGCACCTCAACGGCCTCGGCGACGCGCGCGGCCAAGGCATCGCTTGCCAACGGGTTCGACGAGAACGAAGGCAACGTCGTCGCGCTTGCGATTCCAAATGCCGCCTGCCCGCCCTGCGTAAGAGAAAATCCATGATGTGGTATAGGCGAGCGCACGCCCTCGACCTGCAGCATCTGCAAGGCTTGCGGTGCAAGTGTGCTGGTGGTGAATTGTCCACCCTGCCGCAAAGCCTCACGGATCGAAGCGACGATCAACCCACGCACAAAAGCATTGTCACGGAACCGCACTTCGGCCTTAGCCGGATGCACATTCACATCGACCTCGCGCGCCGGAACGGTGAGGAACAGAACAACCACCGGATGCCGTCCCGGAGGCAACACATCGCCGTAAGCCCCACGCACGGCGGAATACAGAATCTTGTCGCGCACCGGACGACCATTGACGAACAGATACTGCTCGCGCGTCGTCATGCGGTGCAGGGTCGGCAACCCCGCATAGCCCGTCAGCGACATTCCTTCGCGTTCCGCCGTCAGAGCGAAAGAATTATTCATAAAATCCGCGCCGAGAATATCACCGAGACGCTGACGCAAGGCCTCATCCGGTGACAATTGCATCCGCGACGCAAAGCGCACCGGACGCTTGTTATCCTCCTGCCATGTGAAATCCACTTCCGGATGCGCCATCGCCAGCCGTTCGACCGCTTCACGCGCGAGATCGATTTCCGTGCGCTGTGTTTTGAGGAATTTCAGTCGTGCTGGCGTGGCGAAAAACAGATCGCGCACTTCAACCAGAGCGCCTTCAGCTAGAGATGCCGGATGTGGCGCTATAATCTCGCCACCTTCGACCCTGATCGTCCAAGCCTCATCCTTGCCGCGCGCGCGGCTGGTGATCGCGAGCCGCGCCACAGCACCAATGGACGGCAAAGCCTCGCCACGAAAACCGAAGCTGTGAATGTTCCAGAGATCATCGCCCGGCAATTTAGAGGTCGCGTGGCGTTCGATCGCCAAAGTCAATTCCTCGCGCGTCATACCACAGCCATTGTCGGCAATACTGATAAGCGCTTGCCCGCCCTCTCGCAGATGCACGGCGATGCGCGTCGCCCCGGCATCAAGCGCATTCTCGACCAGTTCCTTCACAGCGGCTGCAGGACGTTCGATCACCTCACCTGCGGCGATGCGGTTGATGAGCGTCGGAGATAGGCGGCGTATCGTCATGCCTCAAGGGTAGCGGATTGACCAATCACCGCGCAAAGAAAAAAGCCCGAAACCTCTGGGTTCCGGGCTTTATCTGAACGATCTACAACTTATTGTTTGGAACTATCGGATGACGACGATGTATCGCTTGCCGTCTTCATCGGCGTGCCGTCGAGATTGAACTTCTCAATCTTTGCCTTGGCTTGCAGATCCTTGATCAGATCATTGGTCAAATCCTGACCGATCTGGTTGGCGATCTGGTCATGCACTTCCGACAAAGGCGGAGCCGACGATTTGCGACGGTCTTCAACTTTGATGATGTGATAACCGAAATCGGTCTTAACCGGCGTGTCGCTGACGTCGCCGACTTTCATGGCAAACGCGGCATCAGCAAAAGGCTTGACCATAGCGCCTTGAGGGAAGTAACCGAGATCACCGCCCTGCTTGGCCGATCCCTTATCCTGCGACTTCTCCTCGGCAAGCTTTGCAAAATCGGCGCCGCCTTTCAGCTGCTTGATAACGTCTTTTGCTTCATCCTCGGTCTTGACAAGGATATGGCGGGCACGAACTTCATCCTGTGGTTTATACTTAGCCGCGAGCTCATCATACTTTTTCTTGATCTTGTCTTCTGTGATTTTGGGCTGAATCGCTTTGTGAACATAGGTCTCGGCAACAAGACTGGCTTCAGCCTGCTTTAGCCGATCCTTAACGTCCTTGTCGCTTTGCAGGTTGTCAGCATAGCCCTTAGCCGCAACCAACTTGGTCACAATGACCTTTTGAAGGAGTTGCGGATAGATGACCTGTGGCGGCATCTGCTGTGCCTGCGGACCCAAAGCCTGCATGGCATCCATGATTTCGCTGCGATGAATTTCACTGCCGTTGACTCGGGCCACAACGGGGTCCGCAGAGCCAGGGCTCGAATCAGCGGCAAAGACCGGAAGGGTAAAAGCGCCCAACAAAAGCGCTGCAGTTGTCAGCAGAATGGTTTTTTTAGACATCGACAGGTTCCCTGATGGTTGGAAGGAATGTTTCTTTGGCTTAAGGCCTTTCGGTCGAAACATCAAGCCTGTCAATTGAGGCAAAATTTGGGTCTGAAACAGATCTTTTTCGGTCGATCAGCCCTTGCTTTTCTAGCTCGAAATGGTCATCTAGGGTGGATACAAACTTGGACAAAACAATGATCTCTTCACTCGCACGTAAATTCTTCGGTTCACACAATGATCGCATTCTGCGTTCTCAGGATAAAATCATTGCGCAGATCAATGCGTTAGAGCCGGATTGGATCAAGCTCTCGGACACGGCGCTGCGTGCCAAAACGGACGAGTTCAAGGCGCGTATCGCCAAGGGCGAAACGCTTGATGATTTGCTACCGGAAGCCTTTGCGACCGTACGCGAAGCCGCAAAGCGCACGCTCGGCCAGCGCCCGTTTGACGTTCAGCTGCGCGGCGGCATTGTCTTGCATGAAGGCAAGATCGCCGAAATGAAAACCGGCGAAGGCAAGACGCTGGTCGCTACGCTGCCGACCTATCTCAACGCCCTGTCCGGCAAGGGTGTGCATGTCGTCACCGTCAACGATTATTTGGCACGGCGCGACAGCGGCTGGATGGGACGGATCTACCAGTTCCTCGGCCTGACCGTCGGATGCATCGTTCACGGCTTGTCCGAGGAGGAACGCCAAGCCGCTTACGCCGCCGATGTCACCTATGGAACCAACAACGAATTCGGTTTCGACTATCTGCGCGACAACATGAAATTCGCCTACGCCGACCTCGCGCAGCGCGCCTTCAATTACGCCATCGTTGACGAGGTCGATAGCATCCTAATCGACGAAGCGCGCACTCCGCTCATTATTTCGGGTCCCGCCGAGGATTCGTCCGATCTTTACCGCCGTGTCGACGCAATTATTCCACAACTCGGCGATGTGGATTTTGAGAAAGACGAAAAAAGCCGCACCGTAACGCTGACTGAGCAAGGCAACGACGCGATCGAGAAACTACTGGGCGAAGCCAGTCTTTTGACACCCGGCAGCGGACTCTACGATCCGCAAAACGTGCAGGTCGTGCATCACGTCAATCAGGCCTTGCGCGCGCACAAGATTTTCGTGCGTGATGTCGATTATATCGTCAAGGCGGGTAAAATCGTCATCATCGATGAATTTACCGGTCGCATGATGGAAGGCCGCCGCTATTCCGACGGTTTGCATCAGGCTCTGGAAGCCAAGGAACACGTCGAGATTCAGCGTGAGAACCAGACGCTGGCCTCCATCACCTTTCAGAATTATTTCCGGTTGTACCCCAAGCTTGCGGGCATGACCGGCACTGCCCTCACCGAAGCGGCAGAATTCGCCGAGATTTACAGCCTTGAAGTCGTCGAGGTTCCGACCAATGTGCCCGTCAGCCGCGACGACATGCACGACGAAGTCTATGGCACGATGGCGGAAAAATACGAAGCCATCGTCGGCTTGATCGCCGAATGCCGCAAGCGGGGACAGCCGATGCTAGTCGGCACTGTGTCGATCGAGAAATCGGAACATCTTTCGGCCCTGTTGCGCGATCGTGCCTACATCAAGAAGGTTGGCACCAATTGCCTGAACCGCGCCGCGACGTTGGACGCCAAACAAGCAGACCTCAAGAAAGAACTGACCGAAAGCGGCAATTATCTGATCGAGTTGGCATCCAAGGGCAACGGCGACGCCATTCCGCACAATGTGCTGAATGCCCGATTCCACGATTCTGAAGCCGGAATTATCGCTCAGGCCGGACGCTTCGGCGCGGTGACCATCGCCACCAATATGGCGGGACGCGGCACCGACATTCAGCTTGGCGGCAATTTCGATATGCGCGTCGCGGAAGAGTTGAAAGACGTAGCGGACGAAACCGAACACGCGCGGCGCACCGAAGACATCCGCCGCGAAATCGAGGAGGCGCGCGCCAAAGTGCGCGAAGCCGGTGGCTTGTTCGTCATCGGCACTGAACGCCACGAATCTCGTCGTATCGACAACCAACTGCGCGGCCGTTCGGGACGGCAGGGCGATCCGGGCGCATCGGTGTTCTTCCTGTCGCTCGAAGACGATCTGATGCGAATTTTCGGCGCGCACAATCAGGCACAGGGAATTCTTGCCAAACTCGGCCTCCGCGACGGCGAGAAAATCGCCCATCCGTGGATCACGACCGCGCTTGCCAAGGCACAGCAAAAAGTCGAAGCCCGCAACTTCGACATCCGCAAGAATCTGCTGAAATTCGACAACGTGATGAACGACCAGCGCAAGGTCATCTACGACCAGAGGCGCGAGATCATGGCCGCCGATAACGTGAGCGATACCATCCGCGAGCTCCGGCAGGAAGTCATCCATGCATTGGTGACGAAGGCTATTCCGCCGAATTCCTATATCGAGCAATGGGATTTAGCGGGATTGCAGGAACGCGCCAAGGATATTCTCAACCTCGACTTGCCCATCGAAACTTGGGCAAAGGAGAACGGCATCGCCGAACGCGAAATCGAGGAAAGAATTGCCCATAAAGCGGATGAGAAATTCGCCACAATTTTTGCCGCCGTCAACGACGAGGCGAAAGGTCGCGCCGAAAAGGCGGCTTTGCTCGGCGTGCTTGATCAGGCGTGGAAGGATCATTTGTTGACACTCGACCAGCTTCGGCAGGGCATCCATTTGCGCGGCTATGGCCAACGAGATCCATTGAACGAATACAGCCGCGAAGCGTTTGGCTTGTTTTCGATCATGCTCGACACGGTACGCGAGGACGTGACCAAAACGCTCATGCGCGCCGAGCTTCGCTTGCCCTCGCTGGAGGACATTATGGCCGCGCGGCAAGCCGCACTACAGGAATTGCACGGCGCTCCACCGGACACTCTGGCGGCATTGCCGGGTGCCCCCTTGCCTGAAGGCATGGTGCTGCGCCATCCGGGACGGGCAGCGTCTGCCCAACTTGGAGCAAGTGCAAGAACTCCAACACAAAAAATGTCCGGCGCCATCACACCAGAAGCATGGAGCAACACCTCTCGGAATTCGCCATGCCCCTGCGGCTCCGGCAAAAAATACAAGCATTGCCACGGGGTGGTTGGATAATTCTTTGCAATGAGTAGCCCCGTCACTCCTTCACGTCAGGAAGACCACGAAAGGCAATACTCTGGCGAGGGCGAGCTTTGGCTTAACGAAAAATGCCTCGAACGCTATAACCGTGACGTTATCGATCACCTGATCACATGTTTTAATGCCAAGCAGACCATCTTGGACTTTGGGGCTGGTATTGGAACAATGGCCTTACTGTGCCGCACGCACAGCATAACGCCGGATTGTCTTGAAATTAACGACCGGTTGCGCGCAACGACAGAAAAGCGCGGATTTCGGTGCTTTAGCGCGCTTGATGAAATCCCGCATCGCTATAATGGAATTTATTCCGCCAACGTTCTTGAACACATCGCAGACGATGTCGGCACGCTTAAGAGCTTAGGAAGCATTATGCAGGATGGGGCTTTCATCGCCCTTTATCTGCCGGCCTTTATGTGCCTTTATTCAGAGTTTGATAGGTCTTTGGGGCATCATCGCCGCTATGAGCGCAAAGAAATCATCGCCAAACTTACCGCAGCTGGGTTCCATCTTGTTGAATTCCGTTTTGTTGACAGCCTAGGGTTCTTCGCATGGCTTGCGGCAAAATATCTGGGACACAAAAGAAAATTACAGCTCGGCAGCGAATGGAGTCTCAGGATTTATGACCGCTTACTCTACCCGTTCAGTAAGCTGATCGACGCTCTTGGCGCCAAAGTCTTGTTTGGCAAAAACATGATCGTCATAGCGCGGAAACCGCTTGTAAGCGGCCAACAATAGAATGTTAAAGCTTTCCGGTCGCCGAAGAATTGAGGGACTGCCCCGAAGTTGAAGCTGGAATAAAATGGCCGGATGCAGTTGCCGTCGTTGATGGCTGCTTCTTTTGATTTAGAAGATTCCCGAACTCCTGCTTGACGCGGCTCTGCCCCTGCTTAAAGGCAGTAAGCAGCTTCCCGTCCAGAATGCGTCCCGTTGGTAAATTGACACTCATCGGATTGACCTGAGCGCCATTGACCAAAACTTCGAAATGCAGGTGTGGCCCCGTGGCACGACCGGACATTCCAACATAACCAATCACTTGCCCCTGGGCAACACGCGCGCCGCGATAGAGATTGGCATTAAATCGACTCATATGCGCATAGGCTGTCGATAATGTGCCGTTATGACGAATACGGATATAGCGACCATAGCCATTTCTGAACCCGATATCCTCGATCACGCCATTTCCGGCGGCAAAGATAGGCGCACCCGTCGGGGCGCCAAAATCGACCCCCTTATGCATTTTGCTGTAACCGAGGAGCGGATGCATACGCATGCCAAACCCGGATGTAATACGCGCAGCAGCAACGGGCGTACGCAACAGGGCGCGACGAATGCTATGCCCGGTTTCATCAAAATAATCTATTGTGTTATCGCTGAAGGTCGCACGATAGATCGGCTTGATTTTTCCGCCAATATGCATAGCGGCATAGATGATCGTTCCCTCTCCGACAGCCTTGCCCTTGGCTGTGACGGACTGGTCATACATCACTTCGAAACTGTCGCCGGGATGAATATCACGCTGAAAATCAATGTCGTGCGAATAGGTGCGGATAAGAGTCGCCATAATCGCGTGCGGCACACCAGCGGCATCCCCTGCCTCAAATAGGGAAGAACGGATTTCCCCCTGCGCTGCGAAGCGACCGCGCGTCACGGGTATAGGCCGCAACTCAGCCTTAAAACCACTATCCGCAGAACGATCTATACCGATCTCACTCGTGTCTTCAGGCTGGAACACAGCCCCTGTAAAAACTTCTTGTCGTCCTGTACGGAGAAAAGACAGGGTAACATCCTGTCCAGCCTTCAAACGGCGCAGATCATAAATTTTGGCTAAGGCATTCATCGCCGAAGCGGCTTCGGCATCGCTTACCCCTTGGCTGGTCAGCAACTCCGCAAAAGTCTGTCCGTCGTCAATTTCGGCATCGCGCGCAACCTTTACGGGCGTTTCGGCCAGCGCACTCGCAGCCTGAGCGCCAACCTTGGCCAAAACCTGCCCCGGGGCGGATTGCACGACCTGCTGCACAACCGGCTGCGTCGGTGCGGGAATAGACGCGACAGACGAATCCACATGCCTAGAGCCATGAGCGAGTGCGCCCAAACCTATTGCCAAGGCAGCGATCAGAAAAAGTTGTGAAGAGGAATGCCCCCGCAAAGAATTGGCGCGGGTTACAGCCAGTCTTGATTTTAGCAAGATCAACCTATGATTAGTTTCCACAAGGTTAGGATCGGGGGAAGATGTTCCCGTGCCTCAAGTCTGTCAACATTCAATTTAAATATTTGTTAACATTATGCGCCGCCGCATGAAGATATGAACGATTTAAACATGGTTACTAATTGAAACATATTGTAATTTTTATTTTTGAAATAAAATTGCGTTTTTGTGATTTTAATCAAATGAGTCCATTTTTGGCTCATCGCGGAAAAAGGTGGAAATAGAAGAGGGTTGTGCGGAGACAAGGCATTGAATTAGCGCAATTATTTCTATTTTCACGCGGCTGAAAACGTGAC
>CAIQVS010000232.1 GCA_903875345.1 uncultured Pseudomonadota bacterium
CAGAGTCCATTCAAATTCGACGGCATAGTTAGCCGAGGAAGAAGAAGCGCCAACGCCGCCCCCATCCCGCAAACAGGCGGTCGATCTTGCCAAACTTGGCTATGAAATTGAGCAGATCGATGGCTTTATCGCATTGGCGCGTTCGATCAAGGTTGAGACCAAAGCCAAAGCTCTTGTGACAGCACTGAATTCTGGATTCAAGCGTATGCAGGAGCTTGGCGCTGCACGTAAGGCTCTAGTTTTCACGGAATCAAGCCGCACCCAGCGCTATCTGAAAGAGTTTCTGGAAGAAAATGGCTATCGCGGCAAAGTCGTGACGTTCAATGGCCAGAATAATGAGCAGTTATCGAAGGATATTTATGCCCTTTGGCTGGAGAAAAACAGCACTACAGGCCGCATTTCCGGCTCACTAAATGTCGATATGCGCATGGCGTTGGTCGATTTCTTCCGAGATCATGGTGAGGTGATGATCGCCACCGAAGCCGCCGCCGAAGGCATCAATCTTCAATTCTGCTCCCTCATCGTCAATTACGATCTGCCATGGAATCCACAGCGCATCGAGCAACGCATTGGTCGTTGCCACCGCTATGGCCAGAAGCATGATGTTGTCGTCATCAACTTTTTGAACGAAGATAATCTCGCCGATCAGCGGATTTATGCTTTGCTGAAGGAAAAGTTTCAGCTGTTCGACGGCGTTTTCGGCGCCTCAGATGAAATTTTGGGGCGTGTTGAATCCGGCATCGACTTTGAAAAACGCATTCTGGATATTTTTGAAACTTGCCGTCATCCGGCTGAAATCGAAGCCGCCTTCACGGCACTGCAGGCCGAACTCGATCAGCCGATACAAGAGCGCATCGCACAGGCGCGACAAATGCTGTTCGAACATTTTGATGAGGATGTCGTTGGGCGACTAAAGTTCCGCATGGACGAGACAAAACAGCGCCTCGACACCGCAACACACCATTTCTGGGAACTGACAAAATTCATCTATCGGGATGTCTACAGTTTTAATGACGAGAAGATGATTTTCGGCGATGATGCCGCCTTCATCGCACGCGGCGAGCGTCCGCAGGATGGTCAGCGTATCCCCATCTATCACTATTTGGAAACCAAGCCTCAGGAAGCCCTCGACCCGCTGCAAATGCCGAAACACAAACGCGGCGATCCCAAGGTGCCTGTCACCGGCTATCCGTACCGTATGTCCGATCTTATGGGTGAAAGCGTGATCAAGCGCGGGCGCGTGTTGGAGTTGTCCGAAGCGTGTTTGACCTTCAGCCTGGCTTCGCATCCTCATAAAATCGCTATTTTAGAAGAGCAGCGTGGCAAATCCGGCTGGCTCTGGCTCGCCCGGCTGACGATCAAGACGTTTGAAGAAATCGACACGCTGATTTTCACCGCCTGTGACGCAAACGGGCAGCTATTGCCCACCGCGTTTGGAGAGAAATTGTTTGTTCTTTCCGCATCGGAAGAAGCGACCGGCACCCCCTGTCGGCACAAGGATGTTCTGGAGGCTGCAAAATCCAAGAAAGTGGCCGATTTGCTAGTGGAATCAGAGCAAAGTAATCACGCGTATTTTAACGAAGAACTGGACAAACTTGACCGCTGGGCCGATGACTTAAAGACAGGGCTTGAACTTGAGTTGAAACAGCTGGAACGCGATATCAAGGAAGCGGATCGGCAGTCGAAACAACTCATCAGCCTGCAGGAAAAACTGGAATTTCAGAAAAAGAAAGCTGCATTTGAAAAACGCCGTTCCCAAAAACGCCATGAACTCTTCACCAGCCAGGATCAGGTCGATCGTCGCCGCGAAGAACTTATCAGCCAATTGGAAAAGCAACTTCAGGCCAGCACGCATGAGGTAACGGAAGTGTTTAAAATTGAATGGAGGCTGGTGTGATCATAATTATTGTTATCTATCTGCTTCTGTGCGGTGTCGCCAATCTCGCTGGCCTTGCTTTCTTATCAGCCGATCAATTTCCCATTCTAGCCACCTATAAAATTGGTCTTTCCTGCGCTTTTTGGGGCGGCGTGGGCGGATTTCTGTATTGCCTGCGCGCCGTGTACCTGAATATCTGTGTGCGCGATCAATGGGATCCGAAATGGCATATCTGGTATTTCCTTCGCCCAATTGCCAGCATCGTGTGTGGTGGTGTGAGCTATATGTTCTTGAAGGCTGGGTTGATCATCCTTGAATCCAGCACTCAACCCGATGCCAGTGATTTCGGATTTTATGCCTTCGCATTCGTCGCTGGCCTCAACGTCGATAAATTCGTCAAAAAACTTGAAGAAGTGGCCGAAGCTGTCTGGGGTATCGAAAAATCACGGACTGCAGAATCTTCAACAAAGAAGAAGGAGTAATCTTATGTCCTCAGTCCATTTTCTGAATGTTGATCCAGGCGACTGCAGCATAATACGCCACGCGGGTGATCGCGTCTCTGTAATCGATATTTGTGGAGGAAATTACAAAAAGAAAGTCGAGAGCTATTCATCGACCACGACACTGTTGGGCAGCTTTATCGAAACGATGGACAAATCCACCAATGGGAACTTTAGGATGAAGGAGCGTCTGACAAATCCAATCGACTATATGCAATCGCAAGAGATTGGTTCCGTTTTTCGCTTTATCCTGTCTCATCCTGATATGGATCATATGGACGGCCTTGCTGAACTGGAATCTAAGATTGGAGTGGCCAACTTTTGGGATGCTGGTGTTAAACGCAAAAAACCTGATTTCTCAGGGGGCGGGTATAAAGAGGAAGACTGGCAGCAATATGAAGCGTTTTGCGCTGGAAAAGGCGTGAAAACGATAAGGTATCTTGCAGGTGCAAATTTTAAATTTGCTAACAGAAATGAGGAAGATGCCTCTGGCGGCGATGGATTATACATTCTCGCCCCCGATGAAGACCTTGTTAAGGCTGCTAACGAGACTGAAGATCCGAACGACGGCTCTTTCGTCATTTTATACCGCTCTGTTGGCGGAAGAATTCTATTTCCCGGTGATGCTCACGATGCGACATGGGAATATGTCCTGAAGAACAACTTGGATGACGTTGCAAATTGTTCGGTAATGATCGCCCCCCATCACGGGCGGCATTCAGATCGGTCATTCGATTTTCTCGATCTTATTGAACCTAAATTTACTCTTTTTGGAAATGCGCCGTCAGAACACCTTGCTTATGATGAATGGAACAAACGGGGATTGCCATTCATTACCAGCAATCAGGCGGGCAATATAGTTCTTGAAAACGAAGCGGGCGTTATCAAGGTGTTTATAGAGAACGCCTCCTTTGCTGAAACTTCTGGCAAAGACTGCTCCTGTAAGAATCAGCAAGGATACATTTTGTACGAAACAATCAGCGAAACAACAGAAGTTAAGTCAGGTGCGCAAAAAACGTATCAACGCACGACTCAACAACAAACGATCCTTGCTCGCATTATGAATAACTAGGCAATGAAAGAGGAATGGGCGATGAGGGTAGAAATCTTTAATGTTGAGCTTGGTCAATGCGTAATGATCCATTGCCCTAATGGGCAAAAGATTATGATTGATGCCGGGCATAATACGTCCCAGTCGTGGTATCCTTCCGTTCATTTTTCTGGACAACACATAGAACGATTAATTGTGAGCAACTTTGATGAAGATCACATGAGTGACTTTGTTGATGTTTTGAAATACTGCAAAATACGTACGATTTATCGCAATGCTACGGTCGACTCTAACCGACTGCTTGCGATGAAAACGCTCTTGGGGATGGGGCCTGGAATAAAGCATGTTTATGACTGGCTCAAAATGGTTGAAGGGCCATCAAGGACGACGATCCTGCCGGCTGATTTAAATGGCGTAGACTTGCTTCATTTTGCAAACCCATATGGTGTGTTTACCGACACCAATAACTTGAGCTTCGTCACATTCGCGCGATATGGAGGCTTCTCTATATTATTTCCTGGCGATCTTGAAGTTGCCGGATGGAAAGAACTTTTGAAGCAGCAAGGCTTTCAGGACGCTCTTAGAAAAGTAAACATCTTGGTGGCATCACATCACGGCAGAGAGAATGGCTGCTGTGAGGAAGCATTCAATTTTTGCAAACCGCAGGCAGTCATTATCTCGGATGGTGGAAAACAGCACGCAACCCAAGAAACTTGTAATTGGTATGCAAACAGGACGACCGGCTGCAAAACGATAAGCAACACTGATCGTAAAGTGCTTACCACTCGTAGTGATGGACATATAACACTCGCCGTGGATCAAAACGGAACTTGGCGCATAGCGACTAGTGGCGAAACAAAAGCGCTTCAGGTAAGGGCATAAATCAAATGACTAAAAAACAAAAACTCGAACTGACATGGATTGGTAAGGATCAGCGGCCAAGGTTGGAACCGCGCATTCTGCTGGAGGATGACAGTAAGTCCTATCATGCCAAACAGCGCGTGACCGAAAACGACATTTTCGACAATCGACTTATTTTCGGTGACAACTTGCTGGCGCTAAAGGCATTGGAGCAGGAATTTACAGGGAAATTGAAGTGCGTTTTTATCGATCCCCCCTATAACACAGGATCAGCGTTTGAACATTACGATGACGGAATCGAGCATTCTATCTGGCTTGGTCTGATGCGCGACCGTCTGGAGATTTTACGCAATTTGCTTGCTGAAGACGGATCAATTTGGATCACCATTGATGATAACGAAGCACACTATTTGAAGGTCATGTGTGACGAGGTTTTTGGCCGCTCAAACTACATAGGTTGCGCAGTTTGGCAAAAGAAGTATGGGGCAAAAAGTGACTCAAAGTTTCTTTCAGAATCACATGAGTATGTATTTGCCATTGCCAAGAATAAAGAGCGGGTGGGCTTAAATCGATTGGCGCGCACTGAAGAACAGGATTCCAGATATAAAAACCCAGACAATGATCACAGAGGAATTTGGACGTCAGGTGATTTGCTGCGCAATGAAGCTCGTGATTATGCCATTTATGAAATTGTCGGTCCCTCTGGAAGGAAACATCTACCGCCTCGTGGCACAAGCTGGCGGTTTACTAAAGAAAAGTTTGCAGAATTAGTCGCTGATGATCGTATTTGGTTCGGGGCTAACGGAGACAACGTTCCACGTCTTAAGCGTTTCTTGAATGAAGTGGCAGACAGCGTTCCGGCGACCACCTGGTGGGAACACAAAGATGTAGGGCACAACGATGAAGCAAAAAAGGAAATGCGTTCCTTATTTGTAGATAATTTGTTCGACACCCCCAAGCCTGAAAGATTATTGAAGAGAATAATCGAACTTTCTACTAACCCTAACGATCTCATCCTCGACTCCTTCGCTGGTTCTGGCACCACGGGCGCTGTCGCGCATAAAATGGGGCGGCGGTGGATCATGATTGAGCTTGGGGAGCATTGCCACACGCATGTCATCCCGCGCCTGAAGAAGGTTATCGACGGGGAGGACAAAGGCGGCGTCACGGAAGCAACCGGTTGGAAAGGCGGTGGCGGATTTCGGTATTACGCGCTGGCTCCATCGCTTATTAGCTATGATAAATACGGCCAGCCGATCATCAATAAGGAATATAATCCCGCCATGCTGGCGCAGGCGATGTGCAAGCTGATGGGCTTTACCTATGCGCCCAGCGACACGGTGTATTGGCAGCATGGGCATTCGACAGAAACGGATTTTATCTACATCACCACTCAAACGCTCGACCAACCACAGCTGGCGGCACTGTCTGAAGAAGTCGGTGACGGTCGAAGCCTTCTTATTTGCTGTGCTGCTTTCCGTGGCAAAGCGGACGCTCATCTCAACCTAACCCTTCGCAAGATTCCGCGCGCCGTTCTTTCCAAATGCGAATGGGGTCACGATGATTACAGCCTCAACGTCCAGAACCTTCCCATGGCCGAGGAACCACAGGTCGATATCCCCACGCCCCGCAAGCTAAAAGCCAAGGCTAAAGCTAAGTCCACGGAACCCTCATTATTCGGAGGTGATGATGACTGAGATGTCCGTCGGAGATTGGGGGAGCATCGCCAGTGCTGTGATAGCGGCTCTGGCATTGGGCTTCTCTATTTGGTCATACAGAAGCAGTCGAGAAGCTGGTGTTTTTGCTAAACAATCAGCTGACGCCGCCGAGAAATCTGCGCTAGAGGCAGAGAAAGCCAGAAAAATTAGCCAATTCGAAGTTTTGTCCCCGCACTTCAGCAATGTCGAACACCTCATAAAGGCATTCAACGGATTGGAAGGAACAAATGGGATCAAGATCGCTGCTTCTGGCGCGTCTGTGCAGCATTTGATTGATGCGCTGCATAAGGATGACGAATTCCAGAAAGGTCTTATCTCTCTTCGTAAGACCTTGGGCATTCAGCCCTTGAAAGATGTCGTAAGAAACTACAGCACAGAAAACGACCGCGTCAGCCTCAGTTCACAATCCCCCGCCGACCTTGCAGATATCATGCAAGTCTTCGAAAAAAAGAAAAAAGAATATTTAGGAATCTGACCCATGGACAAATTCGTCAATTCTATCACCAATCGTCTCTCTCTTCGCACCCCGCAGAAGGACTCTCTCGAAATCCTTGCGCGATTGACGGAGATAGTTCCCCTGAAAAAAGATCGTAATGTCGCGGCAGCTCTTGATGTGATTAAGTCTGAATTTGCCAGCGTTGAAGATTTTGAGCGTGAATTTCCCTCGCTCTGCTTCGCGTTAGCCACCGGCGTCGGAAAAACACGGTTGATGGGAGCGTTTATCGCCTATCTACATCTGGCACATGGGATGAAGCATTTCTTTGTGCTGGCTCCAAACCTCACGATTTACAACAAACTGATTGCTGATTTTACACCAAACACCCGCAAGTATGTGTTTCAGGGCATTGCCGAGTTTGCCATTACGCCGCCTGAA
>CAIQVS010000233.1 GCA_903875345.1 uncultured Pseudomonadota bacterium
CATCAAAAGCTATTTCGGCCTGCCGCGCCTGAAATACGGCCCTCGCTTTGGCAAGGTGATCGACGAATTGCTTAGCGAGCGGTTTCGGAAGATTGTCGAGAAAAAGATGAATATGGATCTCAGCAAATATCCGCCCTGCATCGTGATGATGGGCAATACAACGGGGCATTACAACGAGGGATATGCCCATAACGACTCAAAACATAAAATCGTGACCGTGCTGGTCGGGTTTTCACGGGAATGGCCGCATGAGAAAGGGCGGCTGCGCATCTTGAGAAGCTCCGACCGCAACGATTACGAATTCGAGTTCGCGCCAGAGTTCGGCTGCATGCTGATGTTTAAAGTGTCCGACAAGTCCTGGCATGGATTCCTGCCGCAAAAAGGCCAACGCATGAGTTTGCAGCTTTGCTATTACGACAAGCCGTCGAGCGTGCGCCGCGAATATTTCCGCCACGGCCTCAGCGCGTTCGTCAAATCAATCCCGTCGCTGAACAGCGTTCTCGATATACTGCCCAAAAATTTGTGGGGCATCATTCCAAGCAAACGATAAAGCGTAAGGAAAGCATCATGATATCTCGGCACAGCTTATTTCTAAACATATTGTTCATGGCATTTTGCCTGATGGCTTTCTCACCACATCAGGGATGGGCAAGTGATGCTTCACAAATGACGGCGCAGGAGACTGTCCCTGCCATTACGGTTCAATCGTTGCAAAAGGTAGTTGGGGAAAAATCTTCCTTCCTTCTTTTAGATGTGCGGCAACCGGAAGAATATGCAGAAAGCCATATCGAAGGAGCAACTTTGATTCCTCTTGGCCAGCTTCCCGATCAGTATCTGGGACTGCCAAAAGATAAAACGCTCGTTGTGTATTGCAGATCGGGCAAAAGAAGCGACAAAGCCACTGCGTTTTTGCTCGATCATGGATACAAAAATGCCGTTACCCTATCAGGGGGCATTAATGCATGGATTGAGAGCAAGAACAGGGTTGTAAGCAACTAAAGGCAAGGCGCCCGATCACAAACTGCGCTCGTCGGATTGATCCCAATGAACTGCGTCACATCAGACAAGCCTTTATGAAACAGGCCTTCCTGAATCACGCGAGACAGGGCTTGCAAATGAACAATCTCAAAATCGGAGAAATGCGCCTGCAATTCGTCCAGTGACACCAGCATATCGGCTTCTTTGGGGCCGCCAGAAGTTCTCATTAATTGTTCGGGGGCATAGGCTTCGATAATCAGAAATCCACCTGCTTTGAGTCCAGCCCGAATTTTTGGATACAAAACCCGCCTCAATTCACTCGGTACATGGCAAAAGATAGAAATGATGGCATTCCACTTTTGCTTACCAATTTCGTATTCCCTTAAATCCGACACCAACGTCTCGACTGTGCATCCTTGAGACAGCGCCAATTTCTGGGTTTTCAACAAGCCAATATCGGATTGATCAACGGCGGTGACCTTGTGGCCGCATTTGGCCAAGTAAACAGCATTACGGCCTTCACCTTCGCCCAAACTGAGAATCTGTGAGACTGTTGGTAGCCGCTTTGCCGCTTCAACAAGAAAGTCATTCGGTTGAACGCCATAGGCATATTCCTCGCTGCTATAGCGTTCATCCCAAAATGACTTCACAGGCTTTTACTCCTTGGCAGCGAATTGATCATAGGAGCGCAAGGCGTCCGCCGCATACATTAACGAAGGGCCGCCGCCCATATAAACGGCCATGCCCAAGACCTCGGCAACTTCCTCGCGCGTTGCACCCAAACGGGCGAGAGCTTTGGCGTGGAAGCCAAGACAGCCGTCGCAATGCGCGGCGACGCCAAGCGCCAAGGCAATCATTTCTTTGGTCTTTTCGTCGATGGCCTTTGTTTGCGTCGCTGCCTTCGCCATGGCAGTGAAACCGTTCATGGTTTCAGGGATCAGCTTACGCAGCTCTCCCGTATAAGCACTGATGTCGCCGATGATTTCTTTGTAGTCTTTGCTCATGTTGTTCTCCGTTCGTTGGGGATTAACTTCAGAGGAAAATATCTTGTATCGCCTCGATCATCTTCTTCGCTTCTTTGGATTGAAGGCGATAATAAACGGTCTGCCCGTCTTTGCGTGTGCTAACCAACCCATCCTTTCGCATGCGCGCCAGAAATTGCGAGGCATGCGATTGACTAACAGCCCCCATCTCGGCCTCAACAATGTCCGTCACGTTCATCTCGCCTTTCGCCGCGAGATTGCAAAGCATCGATAGCCTGACGGGATGCGCCATAAGCCCCATCAATTCTGCGGCGTAAAAAAGTTTGGTGCATTTCTTTTTCATAGTCCGCAACCGAAGTTCTTAGCGAAAAGCGGAACCGGATTTTACGCCGAGCTTCTTCAAAATAATGGCCGCTGGACAAAAGCCCGTGAAACTGGCCTGAAGCATGTTAAGGCCAACAAAGGCCGTCAGCAAAAGCCAATAGGGGCTAAACCAGTGTGTC
>CAIQVS010000234.1 GCA_903875345.1 uncultured Pseudomonadota bacterium
AGGCCAAGCCGATGATTGACGCCGTGTGGGATATGAGTCTGGCCGGACGGGCTTTGCGCACGCCGGAGGAGCGTGGAGCTTTCATTGCGGCGATCAAGCAGAAGGTTGGCGCGATCCAGAATGAGGGGTTGCGGCAGCTTTATAATGCTGAAGTTCAGAAACGGCTCGATGCGTTTTTTGAATGGAAAAAACCGGAGAACCGTACGCAAAAGCCTTTCGGCGGCGGGCGTTCGGGCGATTCGGGTCGGGAGGGGCGTGGGTTACCTTTCCCCGTTAACCTTGCGCAGCGAAAACAACCGCCCCAAGCTCAACAACTGCGCGAGAAGGCGCTTTTGGCGTTGATGATCAATCACCCTGATCTTTTTAGCGATTTTGGCGAGGATTTGGCGCATCGCAGCTTCTCCAATACCGGTTTTGAGGCTCTACGGCAGCGGTTGGTCGAAATATTAGCGCTTGATTCGCAGGAACCCCTTGACGCGACAGAACTTTATCGCCATTTGTCATCGGCACCGGAAGATACAGCAAGGGGGTATGGCGCAGCGGCTTTGGCGGAAATCCTGTCGGAAAGCACATATATGCACGTCGGTGCGGCGCGACCGGACAGGCCGCTTGATCAGGCGCAGCATAGCTGGAAATCGATATGGGATAAATGGTTGCAGGAGCAACTTCAGATTGATCTGCAATCTGCCCGTCATGCCTATGCTGAAAGCGCATCGGAAGAAAACTTGGCGCGGCTCATGGCGTTGCGTAGTCAGGTTGAAGCGTTGATGAATGATAAGGATGACAACAATCTGTCCGAATTAGCCTGAATTTGAGAAAGAGTGAACATGGCGACAAAAAGTCAAAAAAAATCCGGCAAGTCCAAATCCGCTCCGGCCAAAAAGGTTGTGGCAAAGAAGGTTGCGGCAAAAAAGCTGGAAGCCAAAAAGCCTGTGCCGCGTCCGAAAATTTCCGTCGTTGCCAAAAGTTCCCCCGTTAAAAAATCAGAGGTTGCTCCCGTGTCTGTCAAAGGTGCGGCCGCCAAGCCTGTCGCAAACAATCAAAATTCCCCCGTTGCTCCCGTTGCCAAAGTCCAGCCGGTTCCGCCGCCGAAGCCTGAAGCGAAAAAACTGTCGCAAATCGATCTGCCGCCTGAGGATGTCAAGGGCGATGACGATAAAGCAGAGGCTCCGATTATCGACACGGCGACCGAAGCCATCAAGAAAATGATCAAGAAGGGCAAGGATCGCGGTTACGTCACGATTGACGAGATCAACGCCGCTTTGCCGCAAGACAAGATCAACTCCGATCTGATCGAAGACACGATGGCGATGCTGTCCGAAATGGGCATCAGCGTTACCGAAGGCGATGATGATGAAGCGCCCAAAGCTGCCGCCGAAGGCGAAGAGGCTGAAGCCGAAGAAGGCGAAGGCGGGAATCTCGCCAACGCCGATTTGGGGCGCACCGACGATCCTGTGCGTTTGTATTTGCGCGAGATGGGCTCGGTCGAGTTGCTGAGCCGTGAAGGCGAAATCGCGATCGCCAAGCGCATCGAAGCCGGGCGCGAAATGATGATCGGCGGAATCTGCGAATCCCCGCTGACCATTCAGGCGATCCTCAACTGGCATGATGCTTTGAACGACGGCAAGATGTTGCTGCGTGACATCATCGATCTTGAAGCCACTTACGGTGGCGGCCCGTCGAACGAAGCCGAGATGTTGGGCGAAGGCGAAGCCGCGTCGCCGCCCGAAGAGGAAGAACCCGCCGAAGGCGCCGAGGGCGAAGGCGGTTTCGAAGATGGCGACGATCAGGAAAACATGTCGCTGTCGGTGCTTGAGGAAAAGCTCAAGCCGCAGGTTCTTGAGACGTTCGAAAAGATCGCCATTACCTACGGCAAGCTGTTCAAGCTGCAGGCGCAGCGCCACGCCGCGATGCAAAAGGGCGAAGAGATAACAGCGCAGTCCGATAAGAAATTCCAGAAGGTTAAGGACGAGCTGGTCGATATGGTGCGCACGGTGCGCCTCAACAACAATCGTCTCGAACAACTGGTTCAGCAGATGTACACGCTGAATCGCCGTCTGGTCGGTATCGAAGGTCGGGTTTTGCGTTACGCGCTCGATTCCGGCATTAAGCGCGAGGATTTTCTGGCTCGCTATACGGGGCATGAGCTGGATCGCAACTGGCTCGACGATGTGTTTAATCCGAAGCCGGTCGCGGCCATCAAGAAACTGGTGGCGAAGGTTGTCAAGGGCAAAGGCGGCAAGGACGAAGCGCCAAAGGCCGCTGAACCCAAACCCGTTCCCGCTAACGTCAAGGGCTGGACGAAATTCGTCGAGAAGCATGAAGCCGAAGTGGATCGCCTCCGCGCCGAAATCGCGTCCGTGTGCGATGAATCCGGCCTGCCGCTGATGGATTTCAAACGCATCGTCATGACGGTGCAAAAGGGCGAGCGCGAATCCAACAAGGCGAAGAAGGAAATGGTCGAAGCCAATTTGCGGCTCGTTATTTCGATCGCCAAGAAATACACCAATCGTGGTCTGCAATTCCTCGATCTTATTCAGGAAGGCAATATCGGCTTGATGAAGGCGGTCGAGAAATTCGAATACCGTCGTGGGTATAAATTCTCAACCTATGCGACGTGGTGGATCCGGCAGGCGATCACGCGCTCGATCGCCGATCAGGCGCGCACGATCCGCATTCCCGTGCATATGATCGAGACGATCAACAAGCTGGTACGCACCAGCCGCCAGATGCTGCATGAAATTGGCCGTGAGCCGACGCCGGAGGAACTGGCGGAAAAACTGCATATGCCGCTGGAGAAAGTGCGCAAGGTTTTGAAAATCGCCAAGGAGCCGATCAGCCTTGAGACTCCAATCGGTGACGAGGAAGATTCCCATCTCGGCGATTTCATCGAGGACAAGAACGCGGTGCAGCCTTTGGATTCCGCCATTCTCGGAAACTTGCGCGAAACCACGACCCGCGTGCTGGCGACGCTGACGCCGCGCGAGGAGCGCGTCTTGCGCATGCGCTTCGGCATCGGCATGAACACCGATCACACGCTGGAGGAAGTCGGCCAGCAATTCAGCGTTACCCGCGAACGTATTCGCCAGATCGAAGCCAAGGCGCTGCGCAAGCTGAAGCATCCGTCTCGCTCGCGCAAGCTGCGGAGTTTTCTTGATACATGAATTTTTGCCTACATCCCGCCTTCAACCCACGCGAGTCCCTCGCGGGCGTTGATGAAGCCGTTGACGAAGGGGACGGGCGCGGTCAGGGTTTTCAGGGCGGCTAAGGCTTCGTCTGCAGCGCATTTCTTGTTCAGGGCATCGCGGTAAAGACGGGCAATCTTCACCATATCGACATTTTGCGGCGAAAGGCGGAAGTGACTGACTCCCATTTTCTGGAGCCGCGCTAATTCATCAAGCAACACAACGTAGCCATGCGACATCGTTTGCGTGCCGTTGACGGTCAAAATGGGCTGGCCGTCGAGCGTGTCCGTCGACAATCCATCGGCGTCAAGGCCGCAGACAAACTGGCAGCTATCCTTGTTCAGTCCGTGCGAGCGCGCATGATAGCAACGCATGGCGACGGACAAAGGTTGGCGACCGAACACCATAATTTCGGTTTCGACGCGGGATTTTTCGGCGATGTCGCCTATAGCAGAGGCGCTCATCTCGACAGGCAGGACAATCCGCACGGCGTGATTGCGAACGAGGTAATCGCGAGTGCTTTTGTTGAAAACGTTGATGAAGGGACCGATAATATGAGGCCGTCCGTCCAGCGCTTGCAGGCAGGCAACATCGTTGGCTTCGATCAGGAATCCAGCCTCGACGTGTTCCTTGATCGCGGCCATTTCCCGCTCGGATGTCACCAGCGCGAGGGTGGACAGGACGATATCCTTTCCGGCGGCGCGGAGTCTGTCGGCAACCAAGGGAAGGAAATCCTCGAAGAACGGCTCGCGTTTTGAGCAAACGACCTCGCCGAGATAGACGCAGTCGATGTCTGCTTCGTCGGCGATGCGGAAATAGAAATCGCGGCGTTTTTCCGCTGGCCAATGAAAAAAGAGGGGTCCGAGAGTCAGACGACTTTGCGCCGGAACTTTCTTTTTCTGATGCGCCGTTTTTTTCTTCATCGTCCTTGCCGTCCGTCAAATTTTATACTTTTCGCTCCTGAAGAGTTGGGAGCGCGAAAGATTTCCCTCCCCCTCGCGGGGAGGGTTAGGGAGGGGGGAGAACGACCGGAAATCCGTTTCTAGTTATGAAACAGCGCTCCATGCCTACCCCCCCACCCCTGACCCCTCCCGCGAGGGGAGGGGAAATCTCTCTTATCCTGTCAACTTTTCACGTGCGAGTGGTATAGACGGGTGACAGCTTCATCGCCAGCCCTTCTTGTAAGCGCCGAAGGTTTCGCGTCCGCCTTCCGCCATTTCCTTGAGGTCGTTGGCGGGAATTGAGGTAGCGCCTTGAGCCAAAGCGTCGAGGGCTTTGCGAAAGGCGCTGACGACTTGCGCGACATAGGCGCGGCTGCGCTGGCGTCCCTCGATTTTCAGCGCGGTGACGCCTGCAGCTTTCATTTGAGGTAGAATATCAATGGCATTCAGCCCGATCGGTTCCTCGAACAGATAGGAAGCGTTGCCATGCGTCACATAGCGCCCTTTGCAGGGGGTGGGATAGGCGGCGGGTTCGCCCTTCGCGAATTGGTTCAGGGTGACAGCGCCGAGGCAGGATTTCATGCAATCTCCTTCGTCTTTATAGACGACGTGGCTGGCGGGAGCGCAGACGCCTTCGCTGGTCGGAGAAAGCCCCGTCATATAGGAGGAAAGAAAGCAGCGTCCCTCCGACATGGGGCCGACGCTGCCGAAAGCGAAGACCTCGGTTTCGATGCCCGTCTGTCGGATGAGCGAGGCGACATCATCGATCGAAAGAACGCGCGGCAGTACCACGCGCTTGATGTCGAACCGGTCGCGGTAAAACGAAATCGATAAGGGATTGGCGGCGGACGCCTGCACCGACAGATGCCGTCGCAAGTTCGGATGACGACGCGCGGCGTAATCGAGAACGCCGATGTCGGCGAGAATGACGGCGTCGACTTCCGCTGCGGCGGCGTTATCGACGGCCTGATGCCACGGCGTTTCGTCGTCCGCGCGGGAAAAGGTGTTGATCGCGACCAGAACCTTGCGGCCTCGTTCATGAGCGTAGGCGACGCCTTCATCCAGTTCATCCTGATCGAAATTAAGTCCGGGATAATTGCGGGCGTTGGTGCAATCGCGGAAACCGCAATAAACGGTATCGGCTCCGGCATCGATGGCCGTGCGCAAGGAAGCTGGAGTTCCAGCCGGACAAACAAGCTCAAGATAGGATGCCGTCATGATGTTGCGGCTTCCGTTTTCTTGCGGCGAACCTCGAATTTGGCGAGACGTGTCTTCAGCGCCTGAACCTCGGCGCGTAGCCGGTCGCATTCGTTCTGCGCGTCCCGCGCCTTGGCCACGTCCGGATGACGTTCTTCATAAAGAGCGGCGAGGCGGTTTTTGATTTTCTCAGCGGCGACGTTCATCAAAGAGACGGCGCGCCGCGCCGGATGCGCGAAGGGACCGCACAGGGCGGTGATGTCCTTGAGTAGATCGATGTCCTCGCGGTCGATCGTGTTGCGCAAGCCGACCACGACGGAGGTGTCGCCGGTGATTTCGATCTCGCGCGAGAAAAACAGCATGTCGCTGTCGATGCGGCCTTCCAGTAAATCAAGCAGGGCGCGTAGCTTGCCCTGCACGCAGGCGCGATGAGGCGGGCATTCTGCGTCCGCCAGAGTCAGCGAGGTTTGACCTTGTCCGATCGTCAGGATGAATTGATGTGGCAGATCGCTAGGATTGATCCGGATGATTGCGGCGTCCAGACGCTCAAGATTGCGAAACAGGCCGGGATGGCTGCGGCGCATGCCCCGCATCAGGACATCGATCATCCGTTGCAGCAGCGGCGCAGGCATGACCCGCATCGCAGCCCGGGCGAGAGGCACAGGAAGGTGTTCTGATGTCATCCGAAAATGATTCCGTTAGCGTGTGCGCATGTGCGATTAAATGCAGCGATATTGAGTTTTCGTCAACTCTTGACCTGCCCAAGCATAATCCTTCAAACAGCCCGAATAACCTTGACCAAGATCAAATGACTGGCTGGAGGCGACTGTTAGGTGGTTATTCCTCTGGGGCAAGAAAGTGGATTGTATAGAGGGGCAAACGTAATTTATCTTCATCATCCATTTTGGAATAGAACTGCTGCCAAAGGGTGATAAATCGCTCTGAATCAATAAGCTCTACAGGCTTACTTTCTCTAATTAACTGAATAGTATAGCAATGCCGAATCTTGAACTGCCAAGGAACATGTCCCTGTGACCATCTCGCCGCTTGATCAGTTGATGAATGTGCTTGCCAAGCTGCCGGGGCTGGGGCCGCGTTCGGCGCGGCGCGTGGCGCTGCATTTACTTAAGAAGCGCGAGGCGTTGATGATCCCGCTCGCCGAGGCGCTGAACGTCGCCGCGCATGAAGTCAAGGCATGTTCGGTCTGCGGCAATCTGGGCGGGTCGGAGCCGTGCGAGATTTGCCGCGATCCGGCGCGGGATCGTTCTCTGCTTTGCGTGGTTGAGGATGTGGCCGATCTGTGGGCGCTCGAACGCAGCCACGCCTTTCGCGGATTGTATCACGTGCTGGGCGGAACCTTGTCGGCGCTGGATGGAATCCGGCCTGAAGATTTACGCATCGATGCTTTGGTCGAAAGGGTCAGGCCGGGCTCCGTCAAAGAAGTCATTTTGGCTTTGAACGCGACGGTCGAGGGGCAGACGACGGCGCATTATGTCATGGATCATCTGGCTCCCTTCGGAGTCTCGGTTTCGAAACTGGCGCATGGCTTGCCGG
Source organism: uncultured Pseudomonadota bacterium (assembly GCA_903875345.1). GTDB lineage: Bacteria > Pseudomonadota > Alphaproteobacteria > UBA9219 > UBA9219 > CAIQVS01. The sequence continues at coordinate 6,878 of CAIQVS010000234.1, forward strand.
TGGGCGGCGAGCTGGATTATCTGGATGATGGGACGTTGACGGCGGCTTTGCAGGCGCGGCGGCGGGCGGGTTGAAAAATGATTAGGGTTGTTTTCACATTGCGTGATGGCGCACGGCGTATAGTTCAAGCCGAAATCGGTCAGAATTTGATGGTCGTTGCCAAAAATAACGACATTGATATCGAGGGAGCTTGCGGCGGGGCGATGGCTTGTTCGACTTGTCATCTGATTATCGATCCGGCTTGGTACGGCAAACTGCCCAAACCGAGCGTCGATGAAACCGACATGCTGGATCTAGCCACGGGGCTAACGCGGACATCGCGTCTCGGTTGTCAGATCGTTCTGACCGAGGCGATGGACGGGCTGGAAGTCCGGTTGCCGTCGCCCCTGAAATAACTTGACCCGCACCGTCTAATCCGCCAAAAAGCGCATATTCAACTGTCAACGATCCGTCAGGACCATGCCGAGTCTCAAGGAACTCAAAAATCGCATCGCCAGCGTGAAATCCACGCGCAAAATAACCTCGGCCATGAAGATGGTGGCCGGGAGCAAGTTGCGCCGCGCTCAGGACAATGCTGAAGCTGCGCGTCCCTATGCTGAACGTATGGCGCGGATGATGGCGTCGTTGTGCACCAACATTACCGTCACCGAGGTGACGCCAAAGCTTCTGGCCGGAACCGGCAAGAACGATGCCGTTTTGTTGCTCGTTGTGACCTCGGATCGTGGTCTGTGTGGAGGATTTAACAGTTTCATCGTGCGCGAAACGCGCCGCTTGATTCGCCAGTTGGAAGCGGAAGGCAAGCAGGTCAAACTGCTGTGCGTCGGGCGTAAGGGGCGCGATCTTCTGCGCCGCGACCATGCCGCGAAGATGGCTGGTTTCTTTGACGATATTGGCCGCAAGCGCGTGTCCTTTGCCGAGGCCGACAAAGTTTCGGCAAAAGTGCTGGAGTTGTTTGAGAGCGGGCAGTTTGATGTCTGCCAGATGATCTATAACCGCTTCAAATCAGCGTTGACGCAGGTCGTGACCGTTCAGCAGTTGGTGCCCGTCGCGGTGGACAAGGCCGAGATAGCCAATCCAAGCGATGGCGTTGAGCCGAAAGCCGTCTATGATTTCGAACCGGACGAAGAAACGATTCTGAAGGAATTGCTGCCGAAAAGCGTTGCGGTTCAGGTCTATGGCGCGTTGCTGGAGAACGCTGCGGGCGAGCAGGGCGCGCGTATGACGGCGATGGACAACGCCACCCGCAACGCCGGTGACATGATTAACAAGCAGACGCTGAATTATAACCGCAGCCGTCAAGCCTACATCACCAAGGAACTGATCGAAATTATTTCCGGCGCGGAAGCCGTTTAGTTTAGACAACGAGGGAAAGCAAACATGAAACCCCAAAATCAAGGTCACGTTACCCAGATCACCGGCGCCGTCGTTGACGTGCAGTTTGACGGCGAGTTGCCCTCGATGCTCAATGCGCTGCATACCGAGAATGAAGGAAAGCGCCTCGTGCTTGAGGTCGCGCAGCATCTTGGCGAAAACACTGTGCGCACGATTGCGATGGATTCGACCGACGGCATGGTGCGCGGGCAGAAAGTCATCGACACCGGAGCGCCAATTATGGTTCCGGTCGGGCCGGAGACTCTGGGGCGCATTCTGAACGTGATCGGGGAACCGATTGATGAGCGTGGCCCGTTGGCGACGAAGATGAGTCTGCCTATCCATCGCTCGGCGCCTGAATTCATCGACCAATCGACGCAGCAGCAAATTCTGGTCACGGGAATCAAGGTCGTCGATCTGCTGGCTCCATACGCTCGCGGCGGAAAAATCGGTTTGTTCGGTGGCGCGGGCGTCGGCAAGACGGTTCTGATCATGGAATTGATCAACAACGTCGCCAAGGCGCACGGTGGTTATTCGGTTTTTGCGGGCGTCGGCGAACGAACCCGCGAAGGCAACGATCTGTATCACGAAATGATCGAATCCGGCGTCATCAAGACCGATGGTCCGGGATCGAAGGCCGCGCTGGTTTATGGTCAGATGAATGAACCGCCGGGCGCGCGTTCGCGGGTTGCTCTGTCCGGTCTGACGCTCGCGGAATATTTCCGTGACGAGGAAGGACAGGACGTGCTGTTCTTCGTTGATAATATTTTCCGTTTCACGCAGGCCGGTTCGGAAGTGTCGGCGTTGCTGGGGCGCATCCCGTCGGCTGTCGGATACCAGCCGACACTCGCAACCGACATGGGCGCTTTGCAGGAGCGCATCACGACGACGAACAAAGGGTCAATTACCTCGGTGCAGGCGATTTATGTTCCGGCCGACGATCTCACCGATCCGGCTCCGGCGGCGTCGTTCGCGCATCTGGACGCGACGACCGTTCTGTCCCGCCAGATCGCCGAGCTGGGCATCTATCCCGCCGTCGATCCGCTCGATTCCACCAGCCGCATCCTCGATCCGCGTATCGTCGGCGACGAGCATTACGGTATCGCGCGTTCGGTGCAGAAGGTTTTGCAGACCTACAAATCCCTGCAGGACATTATCGCTATTCTCGGCATGGATGAATTGTCGGAAGACGATAAGCTGACCGTCGCCCGCGCGCGCAAGATCCAGCGCTTCCTGTCGCAGCCGTTCCATGTCGCCGAAGTCTTTACCGGCAGCCCCGGCGTATTCGTGAATCTGGAAGACACCATTCGTGGCTTCAAGGGCATCGTCGCTGGCGACTATGATCATCTGCCTGAATCCGCGTTCTACATGGTCGGTACGATCGAGGAAGCCGTTGCCAAGGCGCAAAAAATGGCCAAAGAAGCTGCGTAGTTCAAAACAAGGAGTGAGTTCTAATGACATTCCAATTTGAACTGGTCTCGCCCGAAGAGCTGATCCTCAGCAAGGCAGTGGCGATGGTGACAGTTCCCGGCGGCGAGGGCGAGTACGGCGTTCTGCCCGGTCACGCGCCGATGATTACCACCATGCGACCCGGCGTCATCCGCGTCTATGGTGATGACGAGACGACGATCACCGATTGCATCTTTGTAGCCGGTGGCTTTGCAGAAGTTACGGAAGAACGTTGCACCGTTTTGGTCGAAGAAGCGATGCCAGTCTCCGAGCTGCATCAGGCGCAGCTCGAAGTCCATTTGAAGGCATTGAACGACGATCTGGTTGCTGCGCAAACCGACGCCGAACGCGCTTCAATTGAGAATCGCTTGGCCGTTGTTAATGCCAAGCTGGAAGCTGTTCAGAAGCACTAAAAGGACTTCGGGTTCTTGTCGACGCGCTCAAAACAGGGCTAGTGGAGTGCGTCGCCTTAAATGATGGGAATTAAATTTCTATCCTCACCCGCCCTCACCCAACCTCTCCCGCAAGCGGGAGAGGGGCTCCTCCGCTCTTGCTTCAAAGTTAATTCTCTAAAATTAAGCTGACATAGTCCACTAGAGAGATTTTCCTAAATCAATTCGCGTCAGTTGATGTCCGGTCAACCGTTCGTTCAACGGAGGCGCGGTCAGTTGCTCTTTCAATACGTCGCGTATTTTCTGCTCCGCGACTTGCCGCGCCAGCCATAACGCCATACTGATTCCCCGCGCCGTGTTCGGCATCGGTTTGTAAGGCTCGGCGCTATCAAAATCATAAGGATGCGTGTATGTCCAGAGGACTTCTTCCGGTTTGGCCTGCCTCAGCCAACGATGTGTGAGAACGCCGGGCAACGCGTAAAGGTAAATGCCGCCGAGATACGGCACGCGCAGATTTTTATGCAGCGTCGCAACGGGCAACGGAAATTCGATCATCCCGTTCGGCCACTCGAATGGCACAGTGGGGGCGTTCGGAAAACCGAAGCGCGACAACCGCGTCGGCATGACGCTCGACGAATAACGGAATCCGAGTTCCGCCAAAATCGCGACCGTCCAAAGACTGCGCGGCGTCAGCGAAAACATTGGCGCTCGGTAGCCGACGACAGGTTTGCCTATCAGCTGTTCCAGCCCATGCTTGTCGGCGTGGGTTTGTTCGCGGAAGCGCGCCGGATTTTCCTGCGTCAACGGCACATGGGCGTGGGAGTGATAGGCAATTTCATGCCCGCGCGCCGCAATATCCTGAATAAGTTTCGGCGCGGATTGCGCCAGTTTGCCGACTACAAAAAACGTCGCACGGCATCGCATTTCATCGCAGAGATCGAGAATTCGTCGCGTCATCGCGATGTGACGGCCATCCGGCGCATAACGCGCGGTCGGGTCTTCAAGGTCGATCGTGAACGTTATCTGTGACATAGCGATTCTGATATATCACTTGCGACTCTGTTCGTCATGAGGGATGCTTAAAAAGTTTTGACGGGGCAAGTATGAACGCTGATTTCCTTGAGATGTTGAAATCGTATTGGCAAGCGCCTGAAATGGCGGCCAATGCCATTGTATTTCTCAATATCCTTGGCGCATTGGCGCTAGGGCTCATGGTCGGTTACGAGCGCTCCTATCGTGGTCGCGCGGCGGGAATGCGCACGTACGGTATGGTGTGTATGGCGTCCTGCGCCTTGATGGCGATTTCTGGACATTCCGATTTGTGGTATGGTGGGCATGCGGTGTTTAGCAGCGCCGATCCAACCCGCGTTGTTCAAGGTATCGTTACGGGTATCGGATTCTTGTGCGCGGGCGTTATTATGCGCGACGGCCTTAACATCAGTGGTTTGACCACTGCGGCGTCAATTTGGACAGTCGCGACGATAGGCGTTTTGGTCGGCGTAGGATTCTATGCAGCGGCAATTTTGTTGGCAATGCTGGCAACGGTTTTTATGATTTGGGGCGGCCGGTTGGAATCTTTTCTGCCTAACCGGCACGCGATCGCTGTGACTCTGAGTTTTCATGATCGTACGGTGCCGTCGGAAAAGGATTTGCGCACCCTGACCAAAAAACTTGGTTACGAAATCGCCAAAGGCTCCTTTCACATTGCCGAACATAAAGGCAAGCCGGAATGGCGCTTCGTCGTTGTTTCGATGGGCAACAGGCGCAGCGCGTCTATGGTTGATTTGAGCCGCGCCCTTGCCGCTGCCGAGGAAATTGAAAGCTTCCAGCTCACGCATGCGCGGAATTAAAGGCTTTAATGGTTCGAAAGAAATAATTGCTTTCATATAGTTGCGTTGTTAGAATTATGACAAGAAAAGGCATTTCATTTAAATACTCGCCGATTTGAAGCGATAGAAAAATAAACGAGAAACGATAAAAATGACTGGATTACATAAAGGCGATGGCAGGATTTATTTTGAGATCAGCGATCCTGTTTCTGATGCGCGCAAGCATTTTTACAGATTAGGCCCAACGGCAAGGCAACACTGTCTTAAAATCCTTCGCAGGGAGGCGGCGGTTGTCTTAGCTGGCGACATGTCGCACAGCCTTTGCCAAAGGAAATTTCGATTTTCTGCCAGACATGTTGTTATGAGGCAATTGATTGCCGGTGTTTTGGAAAGCAGACAGGCCTTAACCCGTGATCAATGGGTTGTCGGGGATGTTGAGGAAATAATTTCCGATCGACATGCAGACTTCAGCGGTCGAGAAAATTTTGCGCAAGTGTCCCGGCATATTGCCGCGCGGATAAGATGTGGCGAAATTGACTATCTGTTACGAGGGCTTTCGGAAAAAGCTGTTTGGCACATCCTTTCCAGAGGGCGTCTCAGATGCGGAAAGAAAAACGGGGCATCTGCGCGTCTGGATTTTATTGTGCATGCTGCCGCCGCGCTTGACTCCAGTGGAGGCTATGTATGCGGGAGGAGCCGAAGAAAGAACCATTGTGGAAACTGCCACATGGCTTTGACGGCATCTCAGGTTCAACCGGCCTGACAAGCGTTTTTCTTACATCCGTCCGGTCAGGACGCCCTTTTCCGGCGTGCTGCTTTGCTCAAGGATCTCGATCACCCCATCAACGGTCGTCGCCACTTTAAACAGAGCCTGATCGCTTGGCGTAGCGAAACCCTGAACCACAATCTGATCGATGAGCGCCAGCAGCGGATCCCAGAATCCGTCGAGATTGAAGATGATGATCGGCTTGTTGTGCAGCGAAAGCTTCTTCCATGTCAGAATCTCGAATGTTTCGTCGAGCGTACCGAGCCCGCCCGGAAGGATAATGAAGGCATCGGAGTTCTCAACCATCATGCGCTTCCGCGTATGCATATCGGCCACGACATGGAGTTTTGTTAGACCCGTATGTTGGACTTCCTTGGCCTTGATGTGTTCGGGGATGATGCCAATGACCTCGGTTCCCGCCTGAAGCGCAGCGTCAGCAACCGCGCCCATCAAGCCGACATGGCCGCCGCCATAGACGATCCGCAATTTTCGTTGAGCAAGAGCGGTGGCGATTTCCTTGGCGATTTGCGTGTATTTTTCGGACACGCCGCTGGAGGAGCCGCAATAAACGCAAACGGAATGAACAAGCACCGGAAGATCTCTTTTAACGGGAATGAACGACATGACCCGACAAGTCTAAGCCCAAATTGGTTAAAAGAGTCTGAGGGAATGGCCTTGATACGGTGATTTCATTTGTTTGGGAAATGCGTTAAGTTCACGTCATGCAACGTTTTCGATTCCTTATAGACTTCATTCACCCCGCCGGATGGCCGTTTATCGGTATCTTTGCGGCTGTGACCTGCCTGCTGTATTTCGTCGGCGGGGCGTGTTTTTTCCTTGGCATCGTGCTGACGGCTTGGTGCGTTTATTTCTTCCGCGATCCACCGCGCGTGACCCCTGTCCGACCGGGGCTGATCATCAGTCCAGCCGATGGGCGAATCGTGGCTATCAAGCAGGTCAAGCCGGAGCCGACGCTCGGTTTGGGCGAGGAGACGTTCACGCGCATCAGCATTTTCCTTAATGTCTTTGATGTGCATGTCAACCGGATGCCTGCAGACGGCGTCGTTGTCGCGCAGAATTACCGCGCCGGGAAATTTGTCAACGCTTCGTTGGATAAGGCGAGCGTGGATAACGAACGCGCGGCGGTTGCGTTGCGCTTGACCGGAGATCATCCGTACAACGGCAAACTGCTCGGCGTCGTGCAGATCGCGGGTTTGATCGCGCGGCGCATTATCTGCGACGCCAAGCCAGACGACACGTTCAGGACGGGCGAACGTTTCGGCCTGATCCGTTTCGGCAGCCGCACTGACGTTTATCTACCCTTGGGGATCGAGCCTTTGGTTGTTGTCGGCCAACACATGCTTGGCGGCGAGACGGTGCTGGCGGATTGTTCGTCGCAGGAACCGGCGCGAAAAGGTGAGGTGCGGACATGAATGAGGCCGAGCTACCTCCACGCCGCACGGCGAAGGATTTGCCGTTGACGCGGCTGCTGCCGAACATGTTGACGGTCTTGTCGATGTGCGCCGGGTTGACGGGCATGCGCTTTGCCTTGATGGAGCGTTGGCACGAAGCGGTGCTGGCGATCATTATTGCCGCCGTGTTTGATATGCTTGACGGGCGCGTGGCGCGGATGTTGAACATCGCCAGTAAATTCGGCGCCGAGCTGGACAGCCTGTCGGACGCGATCAGCTTCGGCGTCGCTCCGGCCTTCATCCTTTATTTGTGGGTGTTGAAAGATGCGGCGGGTCTCGGCTGGATTGCCGTTTTGGTTTATACGGTTTGCGTCGCCATGCGTTTGGCGCGGTTTAACACGATGCTTGAGGATCAGTCGCTTCCGGCGTGGACAAAGAGGTTTTTTACCGGAGTGCCGTCTCCGGCAGGAGCGGGGCTGGCGTTGTTGCCACTGGAACTCTTTCTTGAATATGGCGATGCGGCGAAGGGACCGGGCGCAATCGTCGCCTTGTGGGTCATTTTTTCAGGCGGTCTGATGGTCAGCCGATTGCCGACGTTGGCGTTGAAGGGGTGGCGCGTCGAGCATCGCTGGGTCGCACCGATTTTCTTGCTCATCGTGCTGGCGATTTCCGCGCTGATTACAAACCCGTGGTTAACGTTGTCGGCGCTAACGATCATCTATCTGCTCAGCATTCCGTTCGGCTGGATTAGTTATCGCCAGCGGCAACGGCAGGACGCTACGGAAAGAACAGAAGGACAGCGTTATGATCAGGCAGGTTAAAGTTCCGCGCCCCAAGGGCGGCGAGATTATTATTGCTAACGACAGGCCGTTCGTCCTTTTGGCCGGGCCTTGCGCTTTGGAATCGCGCGCGCATGCGCTTGAAATGGTTGCGACGCTAGTAGAAATAACAGGTTCTCTGGGCATTCCGTTCATTTATAAATCCTCTTTCGACAAAGCAAACCGGACATCCGTTGACAGCGCTCGCGGTATTGGCCTGAGTGCGGCTCTGGACATCTTCGCTGAAATTCGCGAGGCGAAGGGCGTGCCTGTGATGACTGATGTGCATACCGCCGAGCAATGCGCCGAAGTTGCCAAGGCCGTCGATGTTTTGCAGATTCCGGCCTTTCTGTCCCGCCAAACCGATTTGTTGATTGCGGCGGGTGACACCGGCAAGGTCATCAACGTCAAGAAAGGCCAGTTTCTGGCGCCGTGGGATATGAAGAACGTCGCGGCAAAAATTTCCTCGACCGGTAATGAGAATATCTTGCTATGCGAACGCGGAGCGAGTTTTGGCTACAATACGCTGGTGTCCGATATGCGCTCGCTGCCGATTATGGCCGAGACAGGCTATCCGGTCGTGTTCGACGCCACCCATTCGGTGCAACAACCTGGCGGGCTGGGTACGACGAGCGGTGGCCAACGTGAGTTTGTTCCTGTTTTGGCGCGCGCGGCGGTGGCCGTCGGCGTGGCGGCGGTTTTCATCGAAACGCATCAAGACCCAGACAAGGCTCCATCCGACGGACCTAATATGGTGCCGTTGAAACAGTTGCCGCAGTTGCTCGAAACGCTGATGGCGTTCGATCGTTTGGCGAAGGCGACCTAAGCAATCCCCGCTCGCAGCAGGTCATGGATGTGCAGGACGCCAACGGGGATACCGTTCTCGACGACGAATAGTTGAGTCCGTTTGTTGTCGTTGAGGATTTTGAGCGCTTCGGCGGCAAGGGTAAACGGCGCAATGGTTTGAGGATTCTTGGTCATTACCTCAGCCGCTTTTTTCTTTAGCAGATCGCCCTGCATGTGACGGCGCAAATCGCCGTCGGTAATAATGCCCGCCATCCGGCCTTTGGCATCGACGATCCCCGCGCAGCCGAAGCTTTTTTCGGTCATCACCACAAGCACATGCGCCATGTCGTCGCTTTCTTTCGCCAAGGGCAGGTTGACGTCGCCGTGCATGATCTCGTTGACGCGCAGCAGGATTTTACCGAGCTTGCCGCCCGGATGAAAATTGCGGAAATCTTCGGCGGTAAAGCCTTTGTAATCGAGCGTGGCGACGGCGAGCGCGTCGCCGAGCGCGAGCATCATCGTCGTCGATGTCGTCGGCGCAAGCCCCATTGGGCAAATCTCAGGTTCCGGCGGTAGCAGCAACGTAACATCGGCGGCGCTGGCGAGCGCGCTTTGCGCCCGCGCCGTGATGGCTATGAGCGGAATCGAAAAGCGGCGCGTGTAAGCGACGAGGTCGGTCAGTTCCGCCGTCTCGCCCGAGTTCGACAGCGCGATCACGACATCGTCAGCGACGATCATGCCGAGGTCGCCGTGGCTCGCTTCACCTGGATGCACAAACAAGGCTGGGGTTCCGGTTGAGGCCAGTGTCGCGGCGATCTTGCGCGCGACATGGCCGCTCTTGCCCATGCCGCTGACCACGGCGCGACCTTTGCAGGCTACCAAAGTCTTGACGGCTTTGATAAAGCTTGCGCCGAGTTGATCTTTCAACGCGAGCAGCGCCTTGCTTTCGGCGATAAGGACGCGTTCTGCGGCGGCAAGAAGCTCGGCGTCGGACAGGTTGGCTTGTTTGGTTTTGATGTGTTCCATGCGCGGATTATAAGGCTTAGCCTTGTCTGCTCCAAGCGTTTTACCTCTCAATCCATTGCAGGATTTCACCGAGTAAAATCAGTCCAGTTTGTTGCTGTCGTTGATCTTGTCGCTCTCCTTTTTTTCGCGCAGCAAGAAGCTGAGGACAAAAAGCATCACGAACAAACCGGCGTCGGACATGACAAGCTTTGCGAACATATCGGGACCCCAGACATGAAACCACATCTCTGTCAAAAACGCGACAACGCCCGCGACGAATAGCAGATAACAAACGATGTTAAGGATTCTCATGGCTCAACTCCTTCCTCTTCGACGATAACGGCGGTTCCGTAGCACAGCACCTCGCTGACGCCGCGCATGATCTCGGTGGTGTCGTAACGGATGGAGATGATCGCGTTTGCGCCGTTTTTCTCGGCGAGGTCGCACATGCGTTTATAGGCTTCGAGCCGTGTCCGTTCGCAGAGATTCGTATAGACGGTAATATTGCCGCCGAGAATGGTTTGCAGTCCGGCAATGAAATTACCGACGACCGACCGCGACCGCACGACTATCCCGCGCACGATGCCGACATGCCTGACGATCTTGCAGTTGGCAATTTCAAGTCCGGTTGTAACCCTAGACGATTTCATTGTTCGTTCCTTTCACCATCGTGTCGCTCGGAGGCCAGTGTAGCATCAATAAGCGTGTGTGAGAATTGCCGAGTGAGGCTGATTCGTTTTCCGATCAGCTTGGCTTCCAGCCATTGACGAGAAAATACACCCCGATCCCGATAGTAAAAACCATGCAGCCATACGCGGCGTGTTCGATCGCTGCCCATTTCAGGGAACGATGCTGTGTATAGCTGTATGCGAACATTATGCCGCCAATGAGGCAAAGCAGCGGAGACACCCAGTTATGAAAGACGATATGCGCGAAACCGAAGCTGATTGCGCTGGCGGCGATCATAGGCCAAGGCTGCGGAAAAAGGTTCCCGTAGCGTCGAAAGAAATAACTGCGAAACAGGATTTCCTGCGGTAACGCCGACAGGATGGGATAGAGCAGCATGACCGCCAGCCACAGAATCGGGCGTTGCAGCGGAAAGCTGAACAGGCGTTCAGGGACAAGGAGTATCGTTAGGCCGATGATCAACAATGTTGAGAAAAGAAAGCGCAGCAGCGCGATGTTTCGGGCGCGTTTCGCCCAGCCAGAGCCGTGCCACAGCTCAGGCCATGAAAAATCCGGCGTCCGTTTCATCCAGAACAAAACGTAAGCCGTGACGATCCACAACGCCGCATGAATATTCCATCGCGTGGCGTGGAAGTAGAAGTAACAAGGGATCAGAACAAAAAGAGCGGAAAATTCGGACAGCAGCCACAAATTCCGCCGCGCGATTTGCAAATCAGTAACCACCTACGAGTAGGCTGCGCAGGGTTTTCATTTCTTCAAGCGCGCGTCCGGTGCCGAGCGCGACGCATGACAGAGGATCCTCGGCGACGGAAACCGGAAGACCGGTTGCGTGGCGCAGTACGAGGTCGAGGTTGCGCAACAAAGCGCCGCCACCTGTCAGCACGATGCCTTTGTCGACGATGTCGGCGGCGAGTTCGGGGGCGGTATTTTCCAGCGCGATTTTGACGGCTTCAAGAATGGCGCTGACCGGCTCGGCGAGGCTTTCGGCGACTTGACGCTCGGTGATGACGATTTCCTTCGGCACGCCATTCATAAGGTCGCGACCCTTGATTTCGGCGACGCGGCCTTCGCCGTCTTCCGGCGGGCAAGCGGAACCGATTTCCTTCTTGATGCGTTCGGCTGTGCTTTCGCCGACCAACAGATTGTGATAGCGACGGATGTAGTTGATGATCGCTTCATCAAGTTTGTCGCCGCCGACGCGTACTGAACGCGAATAGACGATGCCGCCAAGGGACAACACGGCGACTTCCGTCGTGCCGCCGCCGATGTCTACGACCATCGATCCGGTCGGTTCGGTTACGGGGAGACCCGCGCCGATCGCGGCCGCCATCGGTTCCTCGATCAGGAACACGCGACGCGCGCCCGCCGATTCCGCTGATTCCTGAATTGCGCGGCGTTCGACGGCGGTCGAGCCCGACGGCACGCAGATGATGATTTGAGGATTGGCGAAACTGCGGCGGTTATGCACTTTGCGGATAAAGTGCTTGATCATTTCTTCGGCGACTTCGAAGTCGGCGATGACGCCGTCACGTAACGGACGAATGGCCTGAATGTTACCGGGGGTGCGGCCAAGCATCAGCTTGGCTTCGTCACCAACGGCGAGAACATGCCGTTTCCCTTTGCTGTGCGCGATGGCAACAACGGAGGGTTCGTTCAGCACAATGCCACGTCCCTTGACGTAAACAAGCGTGTTGGCCGTGCCGAGGTCAATACCCATATCGGCTGAGAACATGCCTAAGAGATTGGTAATCATGGATTTTTGTGCCTGCCCGTTCCTAATACTGCAAAGAAATCACACATCTATTTGGCATTGCGGCGCGTGTTATGCAAGGCCAACCTGCAGGATGACTAACTCAAAGAATTCATTGGTAAAATCTGCCGCAGTTAGAGATAGCATTGCCGCAGGGAATCAATCGCAATAAAAAATACGTTTACGGTATTCGCGCGGATGTTTGGTGTCCGTTGTTAACCGTAGGTAGTGACAGGAGGAGGGGCATCGGGAACCACGTCGCGCCGTGATGGTTGAGACCAGCGAGCGGCGTTTGCAGCATCAGCTCCCCTAATGCAGTCACTCACGAAACGAGCCAAGCCTTGATAAGTTGCTGTGCCGGAGGGCAATCCTAAAACATGTTCAACGACTTGGGGAACAACATGGTTCCCTACGTGGGAAGGTACCAGAGCGACGACACGAAGTCCTTGCTCGTTCCAATATTCAAAATGTGCGCGGCGATCATATTTTACCAGAACGACCGGCACATCACGTAGTTTAGGGTATTCCCGTACAAGTCGGTGCCAGTGCCTGTCTGACATTTCCCCGCTTTGGACTACAATCAAGGATAGAGGGTTTGGGGCATCGGCTGCGAGGCCGTTTTTAACTGCCTGTCGCAATTCATCTGCAGTTCTCGCAGTGGCTTGATGGGAAGAAATGTTCGACGAAGGCTGAACGCCATCATTCACGCCTACAATTGTATATGCATAAAGCACTGACATCGAGATCCACCTGTGAAATATGGATACGATTGAGCGCAAACAGTGCTGAAGTCAATACAAAAAGCCCTATTTTTCATCAAAGGTGGCATCGCCGTTAAGAATCGTTCATAACGTCACGATGGATATTCTAGCGGAAACGATAACCTTCGCGCAGATCGTTATGATTGACGTGACTTTGGCTGGTGATAACGCCGTGACGGTCGGCATGGCTGTGGCGGGTTTGCCGGAGAGCCGGAGGCGCAAAGCGATTGTTGTGGGTATTGGCGCGGCGACGGTGCTGCGGATTCTTTTCGCAGTTTTTGCCGTTCAGCTTTTGCATATAACAGGCCTTTTGGTTGCGGGCGGCTTGTTGCTGCTGTGGGTCGCTTGGAAAATGCTCCGCGATATTCGAAGCCGCCAGCAAAGCGAACATAGCGTCGCGTCCGTTCGCGCGACCAAGAGTCTGTCCGATGCCGTGATTCAGATCGTCATCGCCGATGTGTCGATGTCGCTCGATAACGTATTGGCCATTGCGGGCGTGGCGCGTGACCATCTTGTTGCTCTGGTGGTCGGGCTTGTCCTGTCCGTGGTTCTGATGGGGGTGGCTTCAACGTTCATCGCGCGATTGACCGACCGCCATCCTTGGACCGCCTATGCCGGATTTTTAATTGTGCTGATCGCCTCGTCGAAGATGATCTGGGACGGTGCGACGGAATTAGCTGGTCTTCTTCTGTAGAGATTTTTTACGATAAAAAAAACCTCCCGTGCCGAAGCAGGGGAGGTTTGTATTCGACTTGTATTCTTGTCTTACGCGGCCTTCTTTTCGCGTTCCTTGAGCAGGACATTTTCCAGCTTCTGCGTGGCCTTGTCCTGATCGATTTTTTCAACGGCAGCCAATTCACGCGCCAAACGCTCCAGCGCAGCCTGATAAATTTGGCGTTCGCTGTAGGATTGCTCCGGCTGATCGGTGCCGCGATGCAGATCGCGGACGACTTCGGCAATGGAAACCGGATCGCCCGAATTGATCTTTGATTCATATTCCTGAGCGCGGCGGCTCCACATCACGCGGCGGATTTTCGACTTGCCTTGCAGCGTCGTGATCGCTTCGCGGATACGGTCGCGCGAACTGAGGCGGCGCAAGCCTGAGGTTTTGGCCTTGGCAACCGGAACCTTAAGGCGCATCCGATCCTGCTCAAACGTGATCGAATAAAGCGTGACGTCTTCCCCCGCAACGCTGAACGTGTCGATTCCCTCGACGCGACCAACGCCATGCGCCTGGTAAACCACGAAATCACCCTTTTTGAATTCCAGCTTTTCCGCCATGATGTTTCCTCTGTTAAAAGATTTGGTAACCCATACCCGAAACGATTGTCATAACGATAGCAGAATGGCTTAAGGCCTTTTCTTCAAGCTTTGCCTCTGGCGTATTTTTGGTTAAACCAAGATTCACGGCAACCGCCCGAAAGCTACTGCCTTGCCTTGTCGTACGCCTTAGGTATTGGCTGAAGTCTGCATTAACCGCTGTAACAACTGCCCCTGACAGGTATTTGTATACCATTTATTAGCACTTTTGACAAAGTATTTTAACGATAAAAAATACTTTCATATATAAATCAAATAGTTATTCGATCCGACATCGAATCAATCTTAACCGTGAATCGGTTATTTAGCAGGCTTGTCGCTGAAGTTGTTCTTGAATTTGTCCGGTTTGCCCTTCCATTCGTCGGCATCGGGCGGCGCATCTTTCTTGCGCGTGATGTTTGGCCATTTTGCCGCAAATTCGCGGTTCATCTCCAGCCATTTTTCGGCTTCCTTATCGGTATCGGAGATGATGGCTTCCGCCGGACATTCGGGTTCGCACACGCCGCAATCGATGCATTCGTCGGGGCTGATAACGAGCATGTTGTCACCCTCATAGAAACAATCGACCGGGCAAACTTCCACGCAATCCATGTATTTACAACGAATACAGGCTTCGGTCACGACGTAAGGCATTCCTGAACTCCGACAAAAAGCAATCCGGCATAGCGGTTGGGATTCCCCTTCATAAGCAAGAGAATGGGTGCTGGCAAGAGGCGTGACTCAAGGGGGTGTTTTCGTCTACTTTAGGGTATGCCACATCGCCTTGAACAATTATGCATCCAGCGCGGCCTTAAGATGACCGAGCCGCGCCGCATTATCTGTCGCGTGCTGTCGGAGGCTCACGATCATCCGGATGTCGAGGAAATCTATCGCCGCGCTTCGGCAATCGATCCGAAGATCGGCATTGCCACCGTTTACCGCACGATGCGGCTTTATGAAGAAGCGAATATCATTAACCGTCGGGAATTCGGCGATGGGCGCGCGCGCTATGAGGAAGCCCGCGAGGAGTCCAGTCATCATCACCATTTGATCGACGTGAAAACGGGTAAGGTGATCGAGTTTCAGAACGATGAACTTGAGAAGCTTAAGAAGAAAATCGCGCTTGAGTTGGGGTATAATTTGATCGACGACCGGCTTGAGCTGTATGGCACGAAGATTGTGGGTGAGAAGCTCCGATATTGACGCTTGCCGTCGAAACGACTATTCAGCACACTCTGTTTGTGTCTGGTTCGGTGTCGCCGTTGTAGCTCAGGGGTAGAGCAGGGCTTTCGTAAAGCCAAGGTCGGGGGTTCAATTCCCTCCAACGGCACCAGTTTCGCAAGAATCAGTTTTTATAGAAGTTCAATGAGCCTAGTGCCGCTAAGGGGTAGCTTGGCGGCGCTTCATCGGGATTATTGTCGATTATGACTCGTAAACTTTTCGGTACAGACGGTATTCGCGGCGAGGCCAATCAGGAGCCGATGACCGTCGAAGTGATGTCGCGCATGGCTATGGCTACGGCCGGTTTGTTCCGGCGTGGCGATCATCGTCATCGCGTTGTGATCGGCAAGGATACCCGTTTATCGGGGTATTTGATCGAACCGGCTTTAACGGCGGGCTTTGTCGCTAAAGGCATGGACGTCGTATTGCTTGGGCCGTTGCCGACTCCCGCAGTAGCCATGCTGACCAAAAGCCTTCGCGCCGATTTGGGCGTGATGATTTCCGCTTCGCATAATCCCTATCAGGACAATGGCGTCAAGCTGTTCGGTCCGGATGGTGGAAAGCTATCCGATCATATCGAGTCGCAGATTGAAGCCCGGATGGCATTGAACCCCACCGACGATCACGCCTCGGCGCGGGAATTGGGACGCGCCAGCCGTTTGGACGACGCGATTGGACGCTATGTCGAGTATGTCAAAGGCACATTCTCAGGCCATACGCTCGAAGGACTGAAGATCGTCGTCGATTGCGCCAACGGCGCGGCTTACAAGGTTGCACCGACGGTTCTTTGGGAACTTGGTGCCGAGGTGATTCCAATTGGTGTTCAACCGGACGGCTTTAACATCAATGATCGCTGTGGCGCTACACATCCGGAATTGATGCAGGAAGCCGTTATCGCGCATCAGGCCGACATTGGCCTTGCGCTTGATGGCGATGCCGACCGCCTGATTGTGGCCGACGAAAAAGGCCAGCGCATCGACGGCGACCAACTTATGGCTTTGATTGCGTCAAGCTGGTCTGAATCCGGGCGGCTTAAAGGCGGCGCGCTTGTGACAACCGTCATGTCCAATTTGGGATTGGAGCGGTATCTGGCGGCAAAGAATATTGGTTTGCATCGGACTCCGGTCGGAGATCGTTATGTTGTGGAGAGCATGCGCGAAAAAGGATGCAATGTCGGGGGCGAGCAATCCGGGCATATCGTGATGAGCGATTATGGTTTAACCGGGGATGGACTTATTGCCGCTTTGCAAATTCTCGCCGTTATCCGCGAGTGCAAGCGCAAAGCAAGCGCGGTGTGTAATCTTTTTAAGCCCTTGCCGCAGGTTCTTGTGAACGTCAAGGTTGCGGGCGACGCGCTGGAGCAGGCAAGCGTTAAGGAGGCGATTGATGTGGCCCAACGTAAATTGGGGCAGGCAGGCCGCCTTGTAATCCGCAAGTCAGGTACAGAACCCCTCGTGCGGGTTATGGCGGAAGGTGACGATGAAAAGCTCGTTCATGCTCTCGTCAACGACATAAGTGACGCTTTGCGCTCTGTTGCCGCTTGATTCTAATAACCAATCGGATCGATTGTTTTATTGAGCGCTTCGAGGGCGCTGTTAAGCCCGCGCGTAACGCGGAACAAATCAGGTATTTCTTTGGGGTAGCGCAGGACGTGCAAAGCAGCGCGTACGTAATCGATGCTGCCGTTCTCAGCAATTGAGGCCATTAGCACAGGGGGCACGTCCATTGTCGCCGAGTCGCAGACTGCGCGCACGACGATGTGTGGAATGTTGGCTTCAGCCGCGATTTGAGCTGAGCACTGGCTTTCCATATCGACGATTAAACAGCGCGATTTTTCGTAAAGAGCGCGTTTGTCTATGGCGGTTGGAATGAGGATTTCTGAACCCCACACGCCACCGCATTGAGCCTGCGGCAGCTTGGATGACAATTTATGCACCCATTGCTCAATGCACGGCCATGTCCCGCCAGCTGACGCAACGTGCGTTCCGATGATCAGGGACCCAAGCGGCAAAGTCGAATCAAGTCCGCCCGCGACGCCGAAACTTATCAGTCGCTTTGCGCCATTATGAATCAACCCTCGCGCAAGGGCGCGCGCCTGCAGAGGGCGTGCGCCAGAGCAAGCGATGTGTGAATCAAGGATATTTCGCGCAATGCTGGCTTCGGATTCAAGCCCACATAAAATGCCAAGCATACAGCGTTCCTTTCATCAGATTGACGTTTCTCTGGACATATACATAACTGGAACTCCGTGGCATTTATGATCCTTGACCCTGGGCATGTACTGGGAAGATCAGGGCTATGCTGGTGGTTTCACTGCGGCCACAATTATCTTTAATTGCGGCTTCGTTGATAGAACTGTGTTGACCTTTCGAATACAAGGAAAGCCATGACGATTGCGAGGTGCGCACTTCGATATTCAGAATTTCCGAGACTGTTTGTGGTTGTCCAAACATGCTGAGAAGGCGTCGGCATGCTCTAGCGGGGACGGTCGTTTCTATCCGTATGCGTCCGCCCTGCGATGTTATAGCTGTCAATGTCCCGCCCCATGGATTCGTTAAGGCTTGAAGTCCGTTAGCTTGTCCATCCGCGTTGATCTGACCAAGCTTGCTTAAGATGGCAAGTAGGTCTTCCTGGTTGCTGTTCGTGATGCTGTGGTCGGTTGAGGCCATTTGTCCGGAAATAACAATGATGTTTTCGATTTGGCTGAAGCCTTGCAAGAGACGCTTCTTCTCCAAGACCCCCATGATGGAAGCAAAAAGGCTGAGCAGACAAAGGGCGGAGATCAGTCCGGTTGCGATGATGATACCTGGTTTTTCGCTTCTCGAATAACGAACGCGGGTTTGCGCGGCTTTCTGGCGTTGAGCCAGTTGTACCGCTTTCGGATTTTCCATCATATTGTTTTCGGGCATGAGCGCCTCACATGCCGTAAAGCGTTTGGTGCGTATTGGCTTTGCGAAGGTTCCGGTAACGGGCTAACGCCCATAATGGGAAATAAGCCTTGTAGCCATGATAACGCAGATAAAAAACGCGTGGGAAGCCAACGGCTGTATAGTAGTCCTCATCCCAAAGACCCTTTGCGTTTTGGGTTGTGATAAGATTCTGGATGCCCCGTTCAACAGCAGGATTATCGATCTCGCCCGCCGCCATTAGACCAAGCAAAGCCCAAGCTGTTTGGGATGGTGTGCTGACAGGGCATTCACCTTTAGGCTTGTCCTGCCAATAGCTGGCTCCATCTTCCCCCCAGCCGCCGTCGGCGCGCTGTCTGGAATGAAGCCAATCGACGGCGCGGCGTACCATAGGGTCTTGAGGGGAAATTCCGGCGGCGTTCAGAGAACACAAAACCGACCATGTGCCATAAATGTAATTCGTTCCCCAACGACCAAACCAACAACCTTCGCGATCCTGTTCACGTCGCAAATACTCAATTGCGGCCACGACCTGAGGGTGATCCTTGCCGAAGCCGAGTTGAGCCAGCATGCTGAGGCAGCGCGCGCTGACGTCGGCGGTCGGCGGATCGAGCAGGGCTCCGTGGTCGGCGAAAGGAATGTGATTGAGGTAGTAATATTCGTTGTCGGCGTCGAACGCGCCCCATCCCCCATTCCGTGATTGTAGTCCGAGAACCCATTCGGCGCCGCGTTCGATGGCCTCACGATATTTTTGGTGATTGACGCGATCGAGCGCCAGAGCGACGACGGCTGTGTCATCGACATCCGGATAGTAATCGTTGGCATACTGAAAAGCCCATCCTCCCGGACGGACGTCAGGCCGCCAATCCGACCAGTCGCCTTTCACGGTCAGAATTTGTTTGCTGACGAGCCAGTCGCAGGCCTTTTCGATTTTTTCCTGCGGCGCTCCCGATTCCGCCAGCGCATGCACGGCTAGGCTTGTATCCCATATAGGAGACAAACAAGGCTGGCAGTAAGCGCGGTCAGTTCCGTCGATTACCAGCTTGTCCACCGATCTTCGCGCGATTTGAGCATCCGGATGGTCATGGGAATAGCCCAGCGCATCGTACATCATGACCGAGTTCGCCATTGCCGGATAAATCGCGCCAAGGCCGTCCTCGCCGTTCAGTCGTTCC
>CAIQVS010000235.1 GCA_903875345.1 uncultured Pseudomonadota bacterium
AACGTCGCTTGGGTAGTTGCGCTTCATGGCTTCCTCCGCTGGTGAGGAATCCTTGAATCAATTTCCCGTTAAAAGATCATGAACAGGTTCTAAGGAGATCAGTTGTTACGGCTTGATGGTGATTTTGGTCATAAGTGACGAGGCTTCCTTGATGCCCACCGCCACATCTTTGTCCTCACCAAAAGTATAGGCACCATAGCTGATCTGCGGCTCAATCGCGCAGCCCTGCACCTCGGCCAACCGCGACATAATGCTGTTGGCAAGGTCTTTGCCTTTTTTCCATGCTTCGGGATTGGGGCATCGGATCAGCAGCACGCCGAACTCATCGCCCGCCAGCCGCCCGACAATATCCGAATTGCGCACCTGCGTGACAAGCGCGTCGGACAACTCGCGCACCGCCGCGTTGGCTACAGCCTTGCCGAAACGTTCGGTAATGGAACCAAGATTTTCGATGTCGAAGTACAGCACGCTGGAGACGCCGCCATAACGTTCATCGAATGCCAACATCCGCGCCACTTCGCGGTTGAATTCGGGACGCGTCAGGATCATCGCCGCGTCGTCTGAGGCTATGTGTTCCAGCTCCTGTAGACGTTTTTCCAACTCGCGCACTTGCCCGCGCATCGCGTTTAGCTCGGCGCGCGCCTTATCCCACGCCTGACGTTGCTCCGGCGTCAAAGGCGCATCGGCGAGAAAATCAGGGGTAAAAGAAGGGGGCTTGATCATGGGGCAACCGAATTTAGACAGCCTGTGATTTTGCATGTATTGTCTTCACAACAGGTTAAAGATTCGTTCTGGAGATAGCTTCATGACCCGCAAAATCGTCAAATCCGCACCCGTTATTCCGCTGGTCGGGATTGCTATGGGCAGCCAATCCGATTGGGAAACATTAGAACACGCATCCAACCTACTGAAGTTATTCAATGTTGCCCATGACGTGCAAATCGTTTCAGCACACCGAACGCCGCAGCGCCTCTATGCCTACGCCGCTGGAGCCGCCGACAGGGGATTACAGGTCATCATCGCCGGAGCGGGCGGCGCGGCGCATTTGCCGGGCATGGTCGCTTCGCTGACCACGTTGCCCGTGTTTGGCGTACCGGTGCGGAGCAAATCCTTGGACGGCCTCGACAGTTTGCTGTCGATCGCGCAAATGCCAGCAGGGATTCCCGTTGGCACTCTGGCGATCGGTGAAGCGGGTGCGAAGAACGCCGCGCTGCTTGCAGTCGCGGTTCTGGCTCTGCAGGATGAGGGTTTGGCGAAAGCGCTGCTGGCGTGGCGCGTCAAGCAAACGGCTTCGGTCGCTAAAGCACCAACACACATCAAGGCTAGCAGGAGAAAATGAACATTATCCCCCCGGGTTCGACAATCGGGATTCTGGGCGGCGGGCAGCTGGGTCGCATGACGGCTCTGGCCGCCGCGCGGCTTGGCTACCAATGCCACATCTATTGTCCCGGCGCGGATGAACCGGCAGTCGCCGTGTCGGCGCGTCATACGCAAGGCGCGTTCGACAACCGCGTCGCGCTGGAGACATTTGCCAAAGCTGTCGATGTCGTGACGCTCGAATGGGAAAATGTGCCGTTGCAAGCGATGGAGACTATCGGACGCTACGTTACCATTTTCCCGTCAGCCGATGTTCTGCGCGTCGCGCAGGACCGCGAGCAAGAAAAACTTTTCGCGCAAAACGCAGGCATTGGCACAGCGGATTTTGTGATCGTCCATTCCGCCGCCGAACTGAAACAGGCGCTGAAGAATTTTCCTTTGCCCGCGATTTTGAAAGCGACGCGCATGGGCTATGACGGCAAGGGACAGGTGAAAATTACGCCCGCCATAAAGGCGGAAGCAGCGTGGAACGACGTGGGCGGGACGACCGGAATTCTGGAAGCCTTTGTCGATTTCGTTTGTGAAATATCCGTGATCGTAGCGCGGCGGGAAGACGGAGCGATGGCGGCCTATCCCGCTGTCGAGAATATCCACCGCGACCATATTTTGTTTGAGACGCGCGCTCCGGCATCAGTCGAAGCCGCCGTTGCCGAAGAAGCGGAACGCATCGCGCGGACTCTAGCCGAAAAACTGAACATTGTCGGCTTACTGGCGGTTGAAATGTTCGTGCTGAAACAGCCGAACAAAAACGGGCATCACATATTGGTGAACGAAATCGCTCCGCGCCCACATAACTCCGGCCACTGGACGATTGATGCCTGCGCCTGCAGCCAATTCGAGCAGCTGGTGCGCGCCGTCTGCGGCTTGCCGCTCGGCTCGACCGCGCCACACAGCCGCGCCGTCATGCGCAACCTGATCGGCGACGAGGTTCAAGGGTGGCAGGATTATCTGAAGGATTCACAAGCCTACCTGCATCTCTACGGCAAGGCCGAAACCCGCGCCGGGCGCAAGATGGGGCATGTAACGTGGTTGAGGGAATTGGCGATAAAGAAAACTTGAGGCCGACCCAGAATAGGAAGAATTATCTAGGCAGGCACAATAACAAGAATGCGCTGTCGCACAACCATATGTGGACATAAGCACCTACTCGACCTCTGCGTATGAGCCGTTGTGCCATTTATACAGAACGTAGGTCGAGCCTGAACGATCACCTTTGGCATCAAATCCTATGTCGCCGAGAACAGTCGTGACCGGTTTCTGACGCAGCGCGTCGGCGGCCTTGACGGGATCAGCCGATCCGGCGCGGCGAATGGCCTCGGCAACCGACTGAACAGCGGCGTAGGTGTAAAGCGTGTAGCCCTCCGGCTCGTAGCCGCCCTTGCGGATCGCGTCCATCGCGGTCTTCGTTCCCGGCAGTTTACGCGCATCGGGACCAAAGCTCATCAGAACCCCCTCCGCCGCGCTGCCGGTAATCGCCCAGAATTGGTTGGTCATTAGCGCATCGCCGCCGATGATTTGCATCTTCGCACTTTGCTCGTTCATCTGCCGCACGATCAAGCCGACTTCAGTGTAATAACCGCCGAGAAACACGACGTCGATGCCCGACTGCTTGAGGCGCGAAACGAAAGCCGAATAATCACGCTCGCCGGGCGTAAAGGCTTCGAACAAAGCCTCCTGCACGCCGCCCGCGTTGAGTGTCGCCTTCACCTGATCGGCAATCCCGCGTCCCCACGCCGACTGGTCGTGCGCAACGGCGATTTTCTTGCCGCGAAAATGATCGAGGAGATAACGCCCGACGAGCGCCCCTTGCTGATCGTCGCGACCACAGGTGCGAAAAACATTCTTAAATCCGGCCTCGGTCAGCGCCGGGTTGCTGGAGATCGGAGTCACCATAAGAACATTTTCCTCGTTATAAACCTTTGAGGCCGGGATTGAAGCGCTGGAGCATGCGTGGCCAACGACAAACTTCACGCCTCGACTGATCATGTCATTGGCAACCGAGACGGCCTGCTTCGGATCGCAGGCATCGTCGCCTTGTTGCAAAACCAGCTTCTGCCCCAGCACACCTCCGGCAGCGTTGATGTCGGCGACGGCCTGATCCGCTCCGCGCTTCATCTGCTCGCCGAAGACGGCATTCGCTCCGGTAAAAGCGCTGGCGAGCCCAATCATGATGTCGGCATGAGCGGAGGACGAACAACAAAGAATAGCTGACACAAGTATAAGTAGTAATTTCTTCATCAGATCATTCCTCAGATTCACGCCACCGCGCCGCCTTCCAAATACGCGGCACGTATGTCGGGATTAGCGAGAAGCTCGGAGCCTGTGCCAGACAGGATAATACGCCCGTTGACCAAAACATAGCCCCGATGTGCGAAGCGCAAGGCCATATGCGCGTTCTGCTCGACCAGAAAAATGGTGATGCCGTCCTTGGCGTTGATGTCGGCGAGCGTGGCGAAAATCTGCTTGATAATCAGCGGTGCAAGACCGAGCGACGGCTCATCCAGCAACAGCATCTTCGGTCGGCTCATCATCGCGCGGCCAATGGCCAGCATCTGCTGCTCACCCCCCGATAGCGTGCCGCCGCGCTGTTGCAACCGTTCCTTGAGGCGCGGCAGCAAGGCAAAAACGCGATCAAGATCGTCTTTGAAGAATTTCGCATCGGCAGCGAGCGAGCCGAGCTGTAGATTCTCATACACCGTCATCTGACTGAAAATCCTCCGCCCTTCGGGAACCAGAGCGATGCCGCGTCGGACAATTTGATCCGTGGGCAAACAGGTGATGTCTTCGCCGTCAAAGATGATGCTTCCCGCCGCCGCGCGGGGCTGACCGCAAATCGTCATCATCAGGGTCGTTTTGCCCGCACCGTTCGCGCCGATCAGCGTCACGATCTCACCTGCGCTCACATCAAGGCTCACATCGTTCAAGGCCTCGATCGCGCCGTAACGCGCCGAAATGTTATCGAGCTCCAACATCACGCCGCTCCCTCCTCAGGTTCGCCGAGATAGGCGCGGATCACGACCGGATCGTTGCGGATTTTCTGCGGTGTTCCGGCAGCGATGCGCTCGCCGTAATCCAGCACGAAAACGTGATCGGAAATTTCCATCACCACGTTCATATTATGCTCAATCAGCAAAACACCTGTTTTGTATTCGTCGCGGATCAGGGCTATGGTCTGGCGCAGCATGACGGCTTCGGACGGATTTAGTCCGGCAGCCGGTTCGTCGAGGCACAACAGGCACGGATCGGTACACATCGCCCGCGCAATCTCCAGCCGCCGTTGCATGCCATAGGACAACTCGCCCGCCAGACGATCCGCCACATCGACCAGCCGCAGCCGCTCCAGCCAAAGACGCGCCTTCTCGATCGCCGCGCGCTCGGCACGCTTCCATGACGGCAAACCAAGCATTCCGGCGAAGCTGTACACCGAAGCTGCCATTTGGGAACGGTGCTGCGCCACCAATAGATTTTCCAGCACCGTCATATTAGCGAACAACCGGATGTTCTGGAACGTGCGCGCTATGCCAAGCCGAGCGTTCACGTGCGCAGGTTTCCCAGCCAGATCGACCGTTGTACCGCCGCGATGCAGCAACAGCGCCCCCGAGGTCGGACGGTAAAACCCAGTCAGGCAGTTAAACAGGGTCGTTTTACCCGCCCCGTTCGGGCCTATAATGGCAGTAATCTGCCGGTCAAACGCTTGAAATGACACGTCATCAACGGCAGTCAGGCCGCCAAAGAGCATGGTTAGCCGCTGAACATCAAGCAAAGGAAAAACGGTAAAGTCTGTCATATATCCGAGCATAACGGATCATGCGCGGAAGGCAAAAACTCTGATTTATTGTGACCTACAAAAACTGCTTCAACCGTGAGGCATTATCAATTATAGACAACGGTCTGCGGAGGGGTGGCCGAGTGGTTGAAGGCGCTCGCCTGGAAAGCGGGTAAACGGATAAAACTGTTTCGTGAGTTCGAATCTCATCCCCTCCGCCACTATTCAAATAAAAACTTTCTCATAAGTTTTTTGACCACCGTCATTTAGCCCTTATTCCGCAGGGTTTTTCGCACATAGCTGTAAACATGGGCGATCCTTTTCCTTCCCCAAAACACCCTGTTTTTCTCCTGAAAAGCCCTATCTCCTGAGAAGGCTCTAAACATTTGGGCGTCATGTTTAGAGCCTTAACTGCATGATTTTCCACGACTTTGTATTTTTGTGTTTGTGAAGCCAACTGCCTAGCGGATGAGTCGAGAAAAATCAGACAAATTCAAAAAGATTCAAATCAATCAAATTGAGGCGACCGGCGCGCCCTGATTATCATTGGGGCATGAAAAACATCCCCATCGCCCCACAGATCCAAGACGAAATCGCCTCACTTCTCGCGCTGGGTTTCCTGCGCCTCAAAATGCGAGAAATCACTGCAAATAAAGCACTTATGAAGCGAAAAGCTCTCGACTTCAGG
>CAIQVS010000236.1 GCA_903875345.1 uncultured Pseudomonadota bacterium
AAGCACGCCTAGCTTGAGCCTAAATCAGCCAATGCTTTTTCTGCTATTGAAGTGCACTCTGTGACCAGCGCATCCAAAACCTTGCGGATTTTGCTTGTGTCATACTCGCCAGTCTCGATGCTCTTAGGGGTTTGTCTTAAAAACACTTTTGTGTAGGCCTCCTTATCGGCCAGCGCCCCATGATAGCGATCAAGGTCTTTTTTATAATTCGTCCAGGTCACTAAAGGGGATGCCCCTTCTACAGATGCCATATCTAAATAGCATTCAATAGCCGCAGCGCATCCATTGATGTCCGCATCGGATATTCCTTGCGGGCCACGGGTGGAAAATGTACGAAACTGTTTCAGTTCCGGAAGTGTGGTGGCTCGCATGTTTGGTGGCAACGAAATCTTGTTTATGCGTCGGAAAGCGTCGCAACCTTCCGCATCGTTATCGAACAGAAAAACGACCTGATTGTGCACGTCAATTTTAGCGAGTCCTTCTGCAAATTTTACCAAGCTTCCTGCTCCTGAGAATGGGTGGCTCTCTTCCACATCAATGAAGCGAAAAAAGTCATTTATTTCTGGGCGCAGAATTGAAATTGCGTGTTTAAGAATGTGCACGTCTGAACTGCCCTCGGTGGCAATGAGGAATGTCTGCGGTCGTCTGGCGTGTGGGACAAACTCAGTTTCTTTGGCCCAGCCGTTCTCCACCAATGGGCCGTATTGCCACACAACATCAGCCTCTTTGTTTTGTTTGTTTTCGGCAAGCAAGCGCAAGACGGAATACGGATGAAGAAAGCCCAAAAGATTCCCAAAATAACTACGTTCAGAGTAACCGTTAGCTTGCTCATATAACGAAGGGTGGGGAATCCGCTGTATGGATCTGTCACCAGAAAATCGTCCTTTAATCTGCTCGTCGCTCTTCTCGCCATCGTAGACATTGTCCAATGTTTCGACAGGCTGTGATGTGACAAAGGCACAAAATTCCTCGAAGCTCATTATGTCTTGTGGCGTCACCGTATCGTCATCACGATCTTCCTCCTTACATATCTCGACCGCTCTCAGATATTCCAGCTTGGCTTGATCTCGCGTGAATCCAAGCAGATCCAACCGAGGCAAGACGTTCTTAAGTTTTCGGACAAACCCCATTTCCATTGATGCGGGATCTTCGTTGTTCTCCTCGAAATACTCATAATTGAATTGGTCAGAATGAATGCGTTTTCGGTCCGCGTACTGAAATAGTGCGCCGTGATCTGCTCCTCTGGAATTTTTACTCCAGTCAAGGGTCATTCCAGCAATTTCAAGCGTTATTTCGGTTCCCATATGAGCCGCCTTTTGATTAGCTAAACAAGGACGCCTATTTCTGGCGGACAAATCGCTCATTTCCCCCGATGATCGCATTTGGAAGCACCGAGGAATCGCTGGCGCTTGCGTCTGCGAAAATCACGATCAACGATCTTCTATTCTGAACCCCTCATAAACAAAAGCTCCGGCAATGGCTGCACAATCGCGCTCGGAAACGCCTTCGGCGCGGGCGGTTTTATACCACGCGGTTTTGATCATGTTTTCCATCGTGTCGATGATCGCCGTCGCTTCGTCTTGGTTGAGGAGAAACCGTGCGCTTTGAGACAGCAGATTATGGGCGTTGGCAAATCGTCCCTCATCGCCGCAGCTCATCGCCAGATCGCGCCGTTCAAGGCTGATCGGCACCGATGGCGTTAAATCGTAGGCGGGAGAAAGTTGCCAATCCTTGGCTCTGGCGATGATCGCGTGGTTGCGCGGATGATCGTCCGTGTTGGAAATCAGCGCGTTGAAAACCATGCGCTGGAAAAGTTCAGCGGCGTCTCGCTCAGGATCCGCGCTGACGCGACGCAGGTCTTCGGCAAGCGCGACATACGACCATTTCTCGCGCGAACGATGCGTGTCTTCGGCGCGCAGCAGCGTCAGCGCGCTGACCATGCGCGCGCGGCGGTAGCCCCCCTCCACTTTCTCGCGGTCAAAGCGTTTGACCAGAAGAACATCCTTGCCGCCCACATCGACCACTTTGCTTTCCGCCGCGACAAGACCGCAGGCGCGCGCCAGAACCAGCATGGCATGTTCTATCCGCGCATTGTTCCAGGGATCGTCGGCACGGTTGAATTTGGCGATCCAAAGACCGCCCTCATCTTCGACCACAGCCTTGGGCCTCGCGCCACCCATGGATGTGCCGATCAACAGCAAGTCTTTGATCTGCCTGTGGCTGGCGGTTGCGGGCAAATCTTCCTCGCGCATCATCGCCTCGGCAACCTGCTGAAGCTTTGCCAGATCAAGTGTGCGGTTGAAGTCACGTTTTGGCGCGGGCGGCGTTTGATGAAGGCCAAAACCAAGCGCACCGGCGCGGTCATCCGGCGCGTAGAGCAGATAGTCGAGTTCGCTGAGTTTTGGCTTACCCGCATGGCGTTCGATCACGCGCCTTCCCCAATAATCGGGGCTGGAGTCGCGTAACGCGCCGAACACGCCGCCCAAAGCGGTGGTCTCGAAAGTGCCTGTTGCCAGTTTGAGTTCGACGGGATCAAGCGCCACCGCATCTCGACGCTCCAGATAGCTTTTGCCATAGACAAAGCGACCCAGCGCGATGCCGTGACGATCTTCCGTCATCGCAAACCGCCCCGCCGTCACCGGCTCCAGATGATCCGTCAATGTGATGTAGACATAGGCTTCGTGCGGTTGCGGCTTAGAAATCATTGTCGAGGCCTCCCACCGGATGCGCGCGTTCGCGGCCCTTAATCAGCGAAAGCGCCATGCCTTCCTTATCCTTGGCGGGATCCGCAACGTCATCCAACTGCGCCAACAAATCAACGGCCCACAACAAGGCGGCATAGGTGCCGATGCCTGTCGCTAGCTTGCCCTTTTCGGCATCGGCTATCGCGCGTGGGCCCGTGCCGATCTTCGCGGCCACGTCCTGAATGGTCAGATTGCGCCGCAGCCTGGCTGTGCGCAGGTTCGTCCCCAATCGCTTCAACGCCTGTTCCACAGCGTAAGGAGGCGTTTCCAAGAGTTTGTTTTTGCGCGCCATGACATGCCTTAAAAAGCTGGTTGCAGTTCATGATGTGCTTTATAAAGCAGAATCGTCGAATTGTCAAGAAAAATGCTATTTAAAGCGCATTAAGTAGCTGTACGCTTTATAAAGCGTTTCTATTGGATGATTTTGCCATATAAATCAACGAGCATACTTTTCTCCTCCTTCAAGGGAGTGTTGTGACCGGAATCAAACAAGGCAACAAAGCGCTGATCGAGCATCTCGCCTCAATCACTGATCGGATCATCAAGGATTCCGTTTTCAGCGATGTTGAGGAAGACGAGGAAAAAAGCGGAACCGCTTGCCATGACCAGGACGGGCTAATCGACATAAACCTAAAATCTTGCCCCAAACAATCCGCCGGTTTCATCTTCGTCAGTTAATCTGACGGGGAGAATGTGTTTCTTCAGATCGAACTCTTCTTGGAAACCTTCTTTAGGCACAGAATCTGAATTCATCGTCACAAGATACTGAAACCCCATTTTTTCACTGCACGCAGCTCCAATCTGTAATCTCTTGGTAGTTTGGGATCGTCATGCTGACCGTGGGGGAAAATAGACTGAACACCGCTATGATTATGCACATGCACATCAGAATGG
>CAIQVS010000237.1 GCA_903875345.1 uncultured Pseudomonadota bacterium
ATCTTTTAAGTCCAAGATTTCACAGTTTAATGAAGCCATACAAGTGGGCAGAAAGTCAACGAATTTCTGCAGATTACCGCCAAAAATCAGGGAAATAAGCCAGCTTTTGCCTATTCATCAAGACCGGTGCCAACACGAAACTGCTCAAGATACTTGGCCGCATCACCCAAACTTTGATCTTGAAACTTATCCAAACTTGAAAGGGTGGACTCGACGAGAACTTCAATATCAGCACCTGAAAAGACTTTCTTGTCCATCAGCCCGATCAATATCGAATTGATCATCAATTTATACGCCGTCACTTCAGCGCACAGGTCGTCAAATTCTTCTTGAGAGACTATCATTTTTCTTCGTCATTGGCTCATTCTTGCCGCTGCATGCTCAGCACATATTATGCGGACAGGCATGGAGAGTCCATGCCACATAGCATGCTTAAGCTACGCAGAAAGTGTCTCTCGAATGTTGCTTAGAGCCGTGTTCTGATGATTGCCCCACAAACACCTCTAAATCTTCCCGCGTGTAGCGAATACTATTGCCGACTTTAACGAAGCGCGGCCCACATTTTCTCCAACGCCAGTTTTCCATAAGGCGAGGACGGACGCCGAGATAGTCTGCGGCCTGATCCGATGTCATAAAGCGTGGTCGGTCACGAAGATCGGCAAGAGCCAGTTTGCCAGCGAGCGGAGGCAATACTACTGGCTCGGTAGGCTTGGCCTCCATATCGATAACCAAGGGATCACTTGGCGGTGGCAACGCCATCAGGCTACCAAGTTCACCGGTTATTTTGCTGGCCGCCTCAAGAACAGGATCAAGCGCCAGATGCGCATAGCGTGCCGTAGTCTGCGTCTGGGTATGTCCCAACAGTCGCCCGATCATTGGCAAACTCATACCCAGGGCAACCGCGTTTGAAGCGAAGGTATGGCGTAGATCATGGATGCGCACATCCTCAATGCCAGCCCATTTGCGGATTTTCTGCCATGTGGTTTGCAGGTCGTTGATCGGCTGGTCTGGCCTATGGTCGGAGCAAATCAGATAAGGATTGCCATCCTTGCGCGGCAAGTCACGAATCAGGTCGATGGCCGAACGACCAAGATGGATGAGTTTAGGCCCCGTTTTGGAATCCGGCAGCCGGATAATGCCGCGATCAAGGTGAACATACTCCCATTTGCAGAACTGAATTTCTCCTAGCCGCGCACCAGTCAATATCAACAACCTGAACGCGGCAAGGGCGTAAGGCGAACACAGGTTGGCTTCCTCGGCCATGCGCAAGGTTTCACCGAGGCGTCTAGTTTCATCAGGCGACAAAAATCTCTCGCGCTTGTTCTCCTTGAACTTCTTGATATGGCGGCGCGGGTTCGTCCCGTCATTGCGCCAGCCCCACAGCTCCGCGAGGTTGAACATCTTCGACGCCACTTCCAGCATTCGGTTGGCATTGGTCGATTTATTCGACATCGCGTGATGCAGGTTGGCGATATGGGCGCGCGTAACATCCGTGACCTTCAGGTGACCGAATTCAGGCAGTATGTAGCGGCTGAGAATGAAATCGTAATTCCGATAGGTGCTGGGCTTCACATGCTGGGTGCAATGCTCGTCCAGATAACGCTTGGCCAAATCGCGCACTATTGGCGCCTGAGCCAGCATCTGTTTCTCACCGGAAGGGTCTTGCCCGTCCCGAATGGCGGCAAGCAGCTTGGTCGCCTTGGAACGAGCCTGTTCGACCGTGAGCACAGGGAAATGACCGATGGTGCATCGACGCGCCCTGATGCCCACGCGGTACTGCAGGACGAATATTTTGCGCCCGGATGGCATGACCCGCAACCCGAAGCCCGGCAATTCATCGTCGAAGACGAAATAGTCCTTGGCCTTTACCTCGGCGGATTCCAGAGTGCGTTTCGTCAGTCGTCCCACGGCGCTTGCATCCATCGTGATTATGTTCACGCCAGACAATCCGCTCGGTTTCGTGGAAGCACTGTGGAAGCAAGAGGCTTCAAAACGGTGCGAAAATCTGGCAAGCACAGAGTCGCTCTATCGGCCTCCAGAAGTCAACTAACACATTGATTTATCGAATAAAATACAAGTTCTTCCAATTTCTTCAAAACCCTGCGAAAAGAGTGGGGAGGCCGCTCATAACCTGAAGGTCAGAGGTTCAAATCCTCTCCCCGCAACCAAAAAATCAATGACTTAGCAAACATCCAAAACTTACAAAACATTCTGTTGCTACCCCGTTGCTACCTTGAAGAGCAAACTATCAGCCCTCAATATGTACAGCTTTAAGGCTGTCTCATTGAATTTGCTCTATCCCGTCGATCATAGCCTGTTGTGCTGCCAATTCTGAATGATAGGCATTTTCCAACTGCTTCAGCATAGCTGAAAAAGCCCCCACCTTGGATTTGAATGTATTTCCTGCATCCGCCAGTTTCTGACACGCAACATTTATGGTTGGCTCCAAAGCGGGACAGCTACGTTCAGCCTGCGATAGTTGGTCTAAAAGCGGATTAACACGCGCAGCGTAGCTTGAATGTATAGACTGCACCTCAACATCAACTTGATTGGTAGCGACAAGGCCTTGGTTCATGGCGACAAGGATTTGATTGCGTGGCAAGGCGTAGCGGTCGCCGGAAAGGCTTCTTGCCCTTTCGTAATAGGCTTGAACTTTCGATGTTATGGCGCGGTATCGAGCGTTTCCCTGAGGTAAAGTTTTAAGCGTTGCGTCGATGTGTGTGCCCACATCTTGCATTTGATGCACCAGCGCATCTGTAGCCGAAACAAAACTACGCCTCTGTTGTTCCAATCTGACCTGATGTTCTGCCATTACCTTTGTCGCCAAAATGGATTGAGATTTTTTTCGTAGTTCATTCGACCAGTTTTGAAATTCAGAAATATTGGAAGTTGAAAAATTTTGGACAAATGGTTGACCTTTGTTTGAGACGAATGCCAACGTGAGGGCAAAGCCATTAAACTTACCTGAAACTGTTTCTGTAACAGGCAAGAAACCCATTTCTTTTAAAGACAGGCTGATATCCCAGCCATCAACATCTCCGCTTACGGAATATGCTTCGCTTTTCAGGCTCCCATCATCGTTGATAAAAAGGGATTGGTATTGCCCCTCTAATTTCCCGTCATTGCTTTCGACAAGTTGTAATAGAATGGCGGCGTTATCAGCCTTGGCAACGTACGTGCCCGTAATTCTTAAACTATGCCAAGTGATAAATGCAGCAATCAGAAGAAAACCGCCAAATACGACAAGGCGTGAAGTTGAAAGTGCTGATCGGGTTACGTTTGGCTTCATCATCCCGCCCCAGAAGCAAAAAAGCTAAGGAGCCAGCCAGAAGTGTTCACCTCTGGTGGCAGGGGAGTTGATAAACCTTTCATACGAGAGGTCGCGTAAGTCTTTAGTCTTTCGACCTGAACATACACTTACGCCTCCCCGACCGTCGGTCGAGGAGTGCTCTTGCGGTTGCACAAAACCGCGTATGAAAGGGGTTATCACGCCCCAAAGACATACTTTCGCCTGTCTTCGTCAGGCAGAATGGCATAATTGGCAGCGTGGTCAACAGCGAATAAGTGGGGTGGTTTTTGGGTATTTTTACGACTAAGTTTAGGACTTCAAATCTAGCCCCCTGTTTCCTGTAATGTCCGCACACAAAACCACAAACGCCACCCAATACGGCTCTTACAAGATTTACATCGACGGGGAATGGTCGCTGGAAGACCTGTATGTTTATCCACGCACTTTTGAACAAATATAGTCATTCCAAATAAGAAACATACGATGCAATGATGGTGTCGAGCGGGGTGTTGAACGGAGCGAACGGCCTGCGCTTCTTGATGTTGGCGAAGTCGTTTTCGATGGGACTGAAGTCCGGACCGTAAGCACCTGTTCATAATCGCAGCTCAGGACGTCTCGCCCGTCCGCTGCGGATTTTTTCTTTGTGTCGCCGACTTTTCGGCTAGTTCCGGCATGCCTTTGCGGATCTGGCATTCAGAGGCCGCCGTGCAGGCGCCGCATGACAAACGCTGCACCGCTGGCATATCGCTGAACGATATTTGCTTGCCTCTCACGTTAATGCCATATTCGCGCAGCCTTGGCAGTGCCCGCGAAAGACTTTCCATCTCGACGCCCAGTCTGGAGGCGATCACTTTTTTCGGATAAGGCAGCGTGAAGCCATGCGGATCGTATTGATGCAGCACGCATAGATGCTGAAGATAACAGGCAATATTTTGAACGACACTGAATGTGGAGCGATGCTCGGTTTCGACGCGCGCGCGCTGAAGCTCATCGACAAACTTTTGGATAAAGTACTGGGACATGTGGTTCCAGTTGTTTTCAAGATGGCCTAAGATCCATTCGACGGGCGCGGCAAACAGCGTCGTGTCGAGAACGGCCCGCGCGTTATAGTTATGGGTATGCATTTCCTGTAGCGCATTTTGAGCGTCCAGGGCATCGCCAACGGTCGCAATCTTCAACGTAAGCTCACGACCTTTCGGCGTTACACGAAATACGCGTACGGCACCTTTGCAAACCCAGTAAATACAGGTGATCGGGTCACCGTGTAAAAACAGATTTTCGTCGGTTTTTAATTGCTTGAAACTGGCGACTTTCAGCAATTCCCTCTTTTTCTCATCCGAAAGCCCAGAGAAAAACGGCAATCGACATAACACGTCGAAAGCTGATTTTAGTTCCGGAGAGTAAGGCGAGTAGCTCATTCAGATCCGCAAGGACAAAGACCGCTCTGTTGATAGATTTTTTTGAGCCTGTATTTTCCTTCACGAACCACATAGTATTTGGCTCTGACCTATATGATTCAGGTACAAGTAACACAATCATAGGTTATTATCGATATGTTCCTATCGCGCACATAAAATTTGACCACGGTCAAAAATTGAAAAAAGCATCCCATTTATATCACGCGACCAGCCTAACCGCATAAGTATAAGCGTTCATCCCATCAATATAGATAATATCTGCAACACAATACTTTGCCATGCTCCGCTAAAAACGCGATATTAAGGGAGTTTTTCATGAACATGCTCTTTCATGATCGACACGATGCCGGAAGACCGCTGGCGAAAAAACTCAATCGCTGGACGGGAATGGACGACGTCATCGTGCTTGCCTTGCCGCGCGGCGGCGTTTGAGGTTGCGCGGTATTGAAGCAAAGCAGCGCCTCGCCTAAAAGTGCATGAGGCCATGTGCTGTTTTTCCCAAAAATGTACTAGGGTCCGGACTCATTGATTATAGCCAGTAAGCGACGATAGCAGCGAGACAGGCTGTGGCCAAGAAAGTAGCAGCTAACCTGTCATAACGCGTGGCAA
>CAIQVS010000238.1 GCA_903875345.1 uncultured Pseudomonadota bacterium
ACCAACATCCAGCATGCCGTAAATGGGCGCTTCAAACGCTCCTGCCAATTCGGCGGTAACCATGACGGCATAAACGCCGTCACGCCGGAAAATCACGGGCGAGCCGTTCTCTTTCGTCGCGTGCACAACGTCGTTCAAATCGACAATGCCACGGTTACCCGGCAAGGCATTGGCGGGAACCGGCGTTGCGGCCAAGCGTTGCGACCACGTCAAATCCGGTTTTGGAAGACGCATAACAATGGGTATCGGGTTGTGATCTATACCGCGATGCGAATAGCCGATGGTTGTGGCCCCCATCAAGGAGCCGATGGTGTTGTAAGCATCGCGCTGTTCAACGCCGAAATACTCCAACTGATCCTGATCGATTGAGAGGCGCA
This sequence comes from uncultured Pseudomonadota bacterium, assembly GCA_903875345.1. Taxonomy (GTDB): domain Bacteria; phylum Pseudomonadota; class Alphaproteobacteria; order UBA9219; family UBA9219; genus CAIQVS01. Next base: position 378 of record CAIQVS010000238.1, read on the forward strand.
AGCGTGGACGCGGCAAGCCATACGAGTCGTCGATATCGACGATATAAGGCACCGACGCGAAAATCTTTTTCACTTCCTCAGCTTCGGCGCGGCGGGTTTGGGAATCCGGGCCATAGATTTCTGCCAACAAGGTAGACATCACCGGCGGCCCAGGCGGAACCTCAACCACCTTCACGACAGTACCTTGCGGCAAATCGAGAATGGCGAGTTGTTTGCGGATATCGAGCGCGATCTGGTGGCTGCTGCGGTGGCGTTCCGATTTGTCGGCGAGATTGACTTGCAACTCGCCAAGCTCCGGCGCTTCGCGCAGATTATAGTGGCGAACAAGGCCGTTGAAATTGTATGGGGCCGCTGTTCCTGCATAGGCCTGAAGGCTGCGCAATTCCGGTGTTTTCTCGATAATTTGCGCGGCATTGAACAACGCGCGTTCCGTGTCCTCAAGGCTTGCGCCTTCGGGCAGATCAACCAGAACGTCAAGTTCGGATTTGTTGTCGAAAGGCAGCAATTTGACCGTCACGCTGCGCGTGGCGAACAATCCACATGACAAGACCGTTGCCACACCGACAATCATGAGAAAGCGGTTCGCGTTCCGGCGCGAACGCACAATCGGTTCAGCAAAACGACGATAAAGCGTGCCGAGTTTGTTCTCCCCCTCGTGTCCTTCATGCGCCGTGTTTCCATGCGCGGAAAGCCGCGTCAGTAGCCACGGGGCCACGACCATAGCGACGAAGAACGAAAACAGCATGGCGGCGGAGGCATTGACTGGAATAGGCGCCATATACGGCCCCATCATGCCCGACACAAACATCATTGGCAGTAACGCGGCAATAACGGCCAGCGTTGCCACAATAGTCGGGTTGCCAACCTCGGCTACAGCTTCGATTGCTGCTTGAATCCGATTGCGGCCGTCGTTCATCGACCAGTGGCGTGAGATGTTCTCGATCACAACAATCGCGTCATCGACGAGAATACCGATAGAGAAAATCAGCGCAAACAGGCTGACACGGTTGATCGTGTAGCCCATCAGCTCCGAGGCCAGCATGGTCAACAGGATCGTGGTGGGAATCACCACCAGGGTGACCAGTGCCTCCCGTTTGCCGACCGCGACCAGAATCAGCAGCACGATCGAGAGTGTCGCCAGCCCGAGATGAAAC
>CAIQVS010000239.1 GCA_903875345.1 uncultured Pseudomonadota bacterium
GCGCTACGACCAACTTCAAAAATCAATGGAGATCAAAAATGCGCAGCTTAATGCAACGCTTACTGCTCCTCACACTCGTGATGAGCTTGTTGACCAATTGCGCGGAGGGAAATTCTGATCCAGCATGCGTATGCCCGCCGATCAAGGAGTATGATAAAACCTATCAAATGCAGTTAGCTGCAGAAATTATGGGTGCGGCACAAGATGCGGTTTTCCCCAACGCTTTACAAGATTATGCACTGCTTCGTGAACAGGTTAGGAAATGCTCGCCCTAAACACCATGAGCAGAGAATTGAGCTACAAGCCCCGCTAAAGACGCGCTCGGTTTAACGGCATCGTGAGGCACGAGAACGTATCGCCAAGGTTTTCCTTGGTTTTCTTGCGCATGCTGGGTAGCGCATTCGCACCATTTTATAGCTGCGCGAGCTTTCTGTTGAACATCTCCATCTGAGATTTCATCAGCCCGTTTGGTCTCCAGAAGAATTTTCTCGCTGCTGGTCTCAATCACAAAATCAGGTTCGTAACCTTCGTTGTCGTTATAATAAATCTTGACGTCATTACGCCCAGGCTTGAACCATTTGAGGACGTTATTGTCGTCTTCCAGCAGAATGGCCAATTGCCGCTCAGGATCGGAGTCAAATTTTTGTTGCGGATAGAGGCATTTGGCAAACCCTTCAAAGATCATGCCGCGAATGTCCGATTTATTGTCAATGGTTTGCCGGAAATGACGAACCTTTTCGCCAGCGTCAATTGTTACCGATCCCATCTTGGGGCGCGTAAAGCCGGAAGTGACTTCTGATTTGAAATCCGAGTAACCGAGTTTAACATGCTTGTTCATCTGGCCATGGATTAGTTCCGCCAGCTTTACTCGATAAAATTGTGCCACATTCCTGACGCCAGCTTCTGTTGTGATGTAGGAAGCAACATAGGCAACCATCTGCCGCGCCAGCTTATAGAGCAGATCGGCATGATCGTCATAGGAGATATCATTGTAGTCGATGAGCGGCGAAACAATGTAATCTTCGAGGTTCTGTTCGTGGTGAATTTCTTCACCCTTCGCCATATTCTCGCGGTCAGACGTCCGCAAATGCTGAATCAGAATGTTGTCATCGACTGGCTGCAAACGCGGCAAGTCTGACGTATCCAGATCAAAATCCTTAAATTCATAGCTGTCAGTCTGCAGTGGGGAGACGATGACGCGCGGGATATCAATTGTATTCTGAACGTAGGCTTCCGTCAGTTTGCGAACCACGGCTTCAACATTTGGTTTTTCGATCACGCCATCGAATGTACCCTGCGCCGGAGTTGCTTGCTCGATTACGCGCTCAACAATTTTCTTCTGAACATCCTGTTCTTGTAACTTCTGTGCGCTTGGCAGGCGTTCCATTTCGCGGATGACATCAAAGGCAATTTTGGCGATAGGGCGTTCCTGTTCGGTGAACAAGGGCTTTTGTTCCGGTTTAGCTAATTCACCGCTAACGGCAATCTCGATATTGGAACGCACCTCCACAGCCTGTTTGGGCTTCTCGGCTATATCTTTGCCAATGACCACGCCCACGCGGATAATAGAATTCTGACTATTTGCTTCGCGGATGATTTCGTCAAATTTATCATGTGCAACGATCGTCAAACGATCAACGGCGGCAACACCAGTGCGTTTGCCATAGGGCAAACGAAGCCCACGTCCTATCGATTGCTCAACCAGAGTGCGCGAATTGGCAGCACGCAGCGGGACGATAGTGTAAAGATTGGTAACGTCCCAGCCTTCTTTCAGCATATTGACGTGAATGACGATTTCCGTAGGTTCGGCAGGATTTTCAACCGCCAGCAAGCGTTCTACCGTCTCATCCTTTTCCTCACCTGTCTGCGCAGAATGCACAGTGATTACGCGATCACGATAGCGACCATCAAAGAAGGCGTCGGACTTTATAAGCTCCATGAGCTTTTCAGCGTGTGTCGTGTCTTGCGCAACGACTAGAATAAAGGGTTTCACATACGGCTTGTCATTGTTATCGGCATAAACTTTTAGCTCCGCCTTGACGTTTTCGTGAATGCAAATGGCATCTTCCAGCTTGATACGCTCCAATGCTTCTTCCGTAAAACTCTTGGCGTCAAAATTTTCGCGCGTCGCAACCGCAGGCTCTTTCACATAACCATCTTCCATCGCCTTGAAGAGCGGATAACTATAAATGACGTTTTTGAACGGCGTTGCATTCCGGCCATTTTCAATTTGTGGCGTGGCCGTCAGCTCCAATCCAAGAACGGGCTTCAATTCATTGATCGCTCGCACGCCCGCCGAAGCGCGATAGCGGTGTGACTCGTCCATCAGCAGCACAAGGTCATCGAGCTTGGACAGATACTCGAAATAGCTTTCGCCAAGATATTCCGATAGGCGTTTGATGCGGGGCGCCTTGCCTCCGCGCACTTCGGAATTGATTTTGGAAATGTTGAAAACGTTGACATGGATATTGTCGGCTTGGCCGAATATATCCGTTCCACGCACACCGCGCCCACTTTCATAATTGTCGCCGGTGATAAGTTCAGGCGGCGTAATGGCAAACTCGGCGATGCCCTGAAACACATATTTGCGCGTGTTTGGTGTAAAATCAGCAATCAGTTTGTTGTAAATCGTAAGGTTTGGAGCC
>CAIQVS010000240.1 GCA_903875345.1 uncultured Pseudomonadota bacterium
CATTCCTTATCCGGTATATCCGTTTCGTATCCCATGCCGTTCCCTCTCTTATGAAAGAATCGGCAGTTGAATCCTCATATCCTAAAACTTTGTGAACAAGCTCTAAGACGACGCAATCCACTACGCTGCCATCGCCTTGAGCATCGTCGTGCCGAGCGCGGCGGGGCTGTCGGCGACGAGAATGCCAGCCAAACGCATCGCTTCGATCTTCGCGCCTGCGGTATCGGCTCCGCCGGAGATGATCGCACCGGCATGCCCCATGCGGCGTCCCGGAGGCGCGGTTACGCCCGCGATGAAGCCCGCAATCGGCTTTTTCTTCTTGGAACGTTTGAAAAATTCCGCCGCGTCGGTTTCGGCGCTGCCGCCGATTTCGCCGATCATAATGATGCCCTGCGTTTCGTCGTCGGCAAGGAACATCTCAAGGCACTCGACGAAGTTCGTGCCATTGACGGGATCGCCGCCGATACCGATGCACGTTGTCTGGCCGAGACCTGCCGCAGTCGTCTGCGCCACCGCTTCATAGGTCAACGTGCCGGAGCGCGAGACAATCGCGATCTTGCCGCGCTTGTGGATGTGGCCGGGCATGATGCCGATCTTGCATTCGCCGGGCGTGATGACGCCGGGGCAATTCGGTCCGATGAGGCGCGTTTTCGATCCCTGCAACGCGCGTTTGACCTTGACCATGTCAAGGACAGGAATGCCTTCGGTGATGCAGACCACGAGCGGAATCTCCGCCGCGACGGATTCCAGAATGGCGTCCGCCGCGAATGGCGGAGGCACATAGATGACCGAGGCGTTCGCGCCGGTCTTGGACACCGCTTCCGCCACCGTGTCGAACACGGGCAGATCAAGATGCTCCGAGCCGCCCTTGCCCGGCGTCACGCCGCCGACCATCTTGGTGCCGTAGGCAATCGCCTGCTCGGAATGGAACGTACCCTGCGAGCCGGTGAAGCCCTGACAGATGACCTTGGTGTTTTTATTGACGAGAACGGACATAATTATGCTGCCTTTCTTTTAACGGCTTTCACGACCTTTTCCGCGCCGTCGGCGAGGTTGTCGCCGGAGAGGATCGGCAGGCCGCTTTCGGCAAGGATTTTCTTACCGAGTTCGACGTTCGTGCCTTCGAGCCGCACGACCAGCGGCACATCCAGCTTGACCTCTTTCGCTGCGGCGATGATGCCCTCGGCGATGATATCGCAACGCATGATGCCGCCGAAGATGTTGACGAAAATTGCCTGTACGTTTTTGTCGGACAGGATGATCTTGAACGCCGTCGTCACGCGTTCCTTGGTCGCGCCACCGCCGACATCAAGGAAGTTCGCGGGTTCGCCGCCATACAGCTTGACGATGTCCATCGTCGCCATCGCGAGACCCGCGCCGTTGACCATGCAACCTATATTTCCGTCGAGCTTGACGTAGTTGAGCAAATTCTTGCTCGCTTCGACTTCGGCGGGATCCTCCTCGCTCTCGTCGCGCATTTCCTCCACGTCCTTGTGACGGAACAGCGCGTTGTCGTCGAAATTCACCTTGGCGTCGAGCGCGATGATGTCGCCCTTGCCTGTGACGACCAGCGGGTTGATCTCGACAATCGCACAATCCAGATCGATGAAGGCGTTGTACATCGCTTGCAGGAAGGCGACGCACTTGTTGACTTGCTTGTCCTTAAGGCCGAGGCCGAACGCGATCTCGCGGCCATGATAAGCTTGGAAGCCCGCGACCGGATCAATCGCCACTTTCATGATTTTTTCGGGCGTCTTGGCGGCGACTTCCTCGATTTCCACGCCGCCTTCGGTCGAGGCCATGATCGTGACGCGGCTCGTGGCGCGGTCGATCAACAGGCCGAGATACAGCTCGCGCTTGATGTCGCAGCCTTCTTCGACATAGACGCGCTGAACTTTTTGACCCTTCGGCCCCGTCTGATGCGTGACGAGCTGCATGCCGAGCATTCGCTTGGCTTCCGACGCGACGCCATCCATTGTCTTGACGACCTTGACGCCGCCGCCCTTGCCGCGACCGCCCGCGTGAATCTGCGCTTTCACCACCCAAACAGGTTCCTTCAAATCAAGCGCCAAAGCCTTGGCGACATCGACAGCCTCTTCAGGCGAGAACGCCACGCCGCCGCGCGGCACGGTTACGCCGTATTTTTTCAGGAGGCTTTTGGCTTGGTATTCATGAATGTTCATGGGGGTAGCACCCTCGTGTTAAAAAATGACGCGCAGAGAATTAGCCTGAAACTTAGGACTGAGCAAGCGCGCAACGAAAAACCCATTCCGCCTTGATCTTTAAACCGTCTTCGCCAGTATCGGCTTGGTCACTTCCATCAGGCCTTTCACCGCGTTGACGGAGGCGTCGAACATCGCCTTTTCCTCGGCGTTCAGTTGCAATTCAACGATTTTCTCGACCCCGCCCGCGCCGATCACGACCGGAACGCCGACATAAAGGTCTTTCACGCCGTATTCACCGCCGAGATACGCTGCGCAGGGCAGGATGCGCTTCTTGTCCTTGAGATAGCTCTCGGCCATCGCAATCGCCGACGCTGCCGGAGCGTAAAAAGCCGTACCGGTCTTAAACAATTTGCTGATTTCCGTCCCGCCTTCACGCGTGCGCTTGACGATTCCGTCAATACGCTCTTGCGTCGTCCAGCCCATCTTGACGAGATCGGGCAGAGGAATCCCCGCAACGGTCGAATAACGGATCAACGGAACCATGCTGTCACCATGTCCGCCAAGAACGCAGGCATACACGTCTTCAACGGAAACATTGAACTCTGCCGCAAGGAAGCTGCGAAAACGCGCACTGTCCAAAATGCCCGCCATGCCGACGACGCGCTTAATGGGAAAACCAGTGACCTGCTGCATCACCCAGACCATAACATCGAGAGGATTCGTAATGACAATGACGAACGCTCCCGACGCATACTTTTTGATGTTCTCGCCTACTGTCTTAATGACCCCTGTATTAATACCGATAAGATCGTCGCGGCTCATACCCGCTTTGCGAGCAACACCAGCCGTCACGATAACTACGTCCGCTCCTTGCATCAAACTATAGTCATTACCGCCAGAAAACGTGCCGTCAATTCCCTCAACCGGAGCAGCTTGGAAGATATCCAACGCCTTGCCTTCGGGAATGCCCTCGGCCACGTCGATCAGAACGATATCGCCCAATTCTTTGAGCCCAGCCAGCAAGGCAAGCGTACCGCCGATTTGTCCGGCTCCGACTAAAGCAATTTTCTTGCGCGACATGAGAATTCTCCTGAAAAGAAATGGTACCGATTGATTAACTCCGAACAGGCTCCGGCGCAAGCCGCTAACCGCCCTGCTTTTTCAAAACATATTTCATCTTGCTGACAGCAAGCCGCTGAAGGCTGAGTTTGGAAGCATAATGCGGCGCCTGAAACGTCACCTCGGTGCCGGTTTTGGTATCAACCGCAGTGACACGCAGAGAGTTCCCGATACGCGCACTCTCTATTATTATTTCGCGAGATCCTTCGACTGCCGTCGAATTATTGCTCCAAGCCTTTGAAATGTCATGTGGGTTATTCATCAGGCTTAACCGTTGCGGAACCAGTTCTTTCGAGGCTAACATAGGCTGCGCAATAGTTAAAGGACGACCGATGTTCATCCAGACCGAAGAAACGCCCAATCCCGCGACAATGAAATTCCTGCCCGGGCGCGAGGTTATGCCCGAAGGCACGCTGGAAATCATCGATGCCCAAGGGGCGGCAGCCTCACCGCTCGCCGAGGCTTTGTTCCGGATCGAAGGCGTCAAGGGCGTTTTCCTCGGCAAGGATTTCATCACCGTGACCAAAGAACCGGCCAAGGACTGGGCGATCGTCAAGCCGCCGATCTTGACCACGATCATGGAGCATTTCACCAACAACCGTCCGGTCGTGACCCAATCGGCAGCGGCGCCGACAACCGCTTCCAGCGCCGACGAAGGCGAAATCGTCAAGCAGATACGCGAAATCATCGAAATCAAGGTTCGTCCCGCCGTGGCGCGCGACGGCGGCGACATCACATTCCAGAAATTCGAAAACGGCGTCGTCTTTCTTAATCTGCGCGGCTCCTGCGCCGGTTGCCCAAGTTCGACCATGACGCTGAAGGCGGGGATCGAAAACATGCTGAAGCACTATATCCCCGAAGTTAAGGAAGTCCGACAATCGGTTTAAGGTTCCGACATGCGCATCGCCCTTATCAACGGTAGCCACCGCCACAATTCGCAGTCCTTGCGCGTTACGAAATATCTCGCGGCGCAACTGCCCAAGATTGATAGCGAAATCGCAACCGACCTCATCGATCTGACCGGCAATCCGCTTCCGCTGTGGGACGACGGTTTCTGGAAAGCCGGAAGCGATTTGCAGAAACTCTGGGAACCCTACGGCCAGCGGCTGACCAACGCAGACGCTCTGGTCGTCGTGTCGCCCGAATGGCACGGCATGGTTCCGTCCGGCCTAAAAAACTTTTTCCTTTATTGCTCGGCGAAGGAGGTCGGGCACAAACCCGCGATGATCGTCGGCGTGTCCGCCAGCACGGGCGGCGCTTATCCCGTCGACGAGCTTCGCATCAGCAGCTATAAAAACGCGCGCATTTGCTACATCCCGGATCATCTCATTGTGCGCGAGGTCGAAAGCGTTTTCGTTAGCGACGTCGCGGCGAACAAGAGCGACGAATATATGCGTGAACGCGCGTACTATACGCTGCGCATTCTGGTCGAATACGCCAAGGCGATGAAATCCGTGCGCGACAGCGGCGTGACCTTCGACAAGCGCTTTCCTTTCGGGATGTAATGCTCATCCTCAGTCTCGACAGCGCCGGAAGCGGTTGCAACCTTTGCGTCTGGCGCGATGGACAGATTTTGTCACTGATCGAGCAGCCGATGGAGCGCGGGCAAGACCGGCAACTCGTGCCGTTGACGATTTCGGCGTTGCAGGAAGCGCACGTTGAATTCGACGAGCTTGATCGTATCGCCGCGACGCGCGGTCCCGGCAGTTTTACCGGATTGCGCATCGGTCTGGCGGCGGCGCAAGGCTTTGGCCTTGCTCTCAGCAAGCCTGTGATCGGCATCGACCGATTTAGCATCTACCGCGAACAGTTCCGTGAAACCGCCCCCCTGCTCATCGTCATTCAATCCAAACGCGAAGAACTCTATTGCCGTTTTTATCCGGTAGAGGGTGAAGCGGGGGAACCGGTGATGATGACGCCGGATGAAATCCGCGCTTTCGTCGGCGAGCATCGCGACATACGCATCGTCGGCGACGCTACGATATACTTCTCACACATGGAAAGCGGGCGGGAATGGAGAAAGATTTCCCCTCCCCTTGCGGGAAGGGAAATCTTTCATAATGCGGCCCCTTCATGTGCGGGTGGCATAGAAAACATCATCGCCGCAACCGAGGCCGAGGCCGTGACCTGCGCCCGATTAGCCGCCGCAGCCGAAATTGGAAATCCGGGCTACGCTCCTCACCCGCTTTATATTCGTGCGCCGGACGTGACGATCAAACCGCCCGTCATTCGTCTCGTAACGCCGGAGGACGCGGAGACGCTCGCCCAACTGCACCGCGACAGTTTTCCCGAAGGCGCGTGGACGCTTGAGCAAATGAAGGGCAGCCTCGCCCTGCCGACGACGCAAGGCTGGATCGCAACGCAAAACAACGAACCGGCAGGATTTATTCTGTGCCAAGCCACTCCGCAGCAGTGGGAAATACTGACCGTGTGCGTCCATCCTTCGCATCAACGGCGCGGCATCGGCGAGCGCCTGTTGCGCGAAGCCCTTCGCGCCACGAGCGCAACGCATAGCAATCTGTTCCTCGACGTTGCCGCCGATAACCTCGCCGCACTTGGCCTCTACGCCAAATGCGGCTTTGCGCAAAACGGTCTACGCAAGGGGTACTATCGGCGCAAGGACGGGAACGTGGATGCCGTTTTACTAGCGACTCAGACCTGAAATTTGCGCCGCGCGAACGACCATGTTAGCCTTTTTGCCGTTAACGAAAATGGTAACCGCACATGCAAATTCTTGATTTTGAAAATCCCGTTGCCGAGCTGGAGGCGAAGATCGAAGAGCTTCGCCATATCGCCGACAATGGCCGCGTCAACATCGCCGACGAAATCGGCAAGCTGCAGAATAAGCTTGAGAAACAGCTGCGCGGCATTTACAGCCATCTGACTCCGGCGCAAAAAGTTCAGGTCGCGCGGCACACAGATCGCCCCCATTGTCTCGACTATATCGAAAAACAGCTTGAGGAATTTACGCCACTGGCAGGTGACCGGATTTTTGCCGAAGATCAAGCGATCATCGGCGGGCTGGGACGTTTCGCGGGTCATGCCTGCGTCATCATCGGACAGGAACGCGGCCACGACACCGACAGCCGCATCAAGCATAATTTCGGCATGGCCAAGCCCGAAGGCTATCGCAAGGCGCAACGGCTGATGAATCTCGCCGATAAATTCGACCTGCCGATCATCACGCTCGTCGATACCGCCGGAGCTTTTCCCGGCGTCGATGCCGAAGCGCGCGGTCAGGCCGAAGCCATCGCGCGTTCGATTGAAACCTGTCTCAACGTCAAGGTTCCGCTCATCACCTGCATCATCGGCGAAGGCGGATCGGGTGGCGCGATTGCGCTGGCGGCGGGCGACCGTGTGCTGATGCTCGAACACGCGATCTATTCCGTTATCTCACCGGAAGGTTGCGCTTCCATTCTGTGGCGCAGCGCCTCGAATGCCACCGATGCGGCGGCAGCGCTTCGGCTGACGGCGGAGGATTTGCTGCAGCTCGGCGTTATCGACAAAATCGTTCAGGAACCGCTCGGAGGCGCGCATCGCCAACGCGATGAAACAATAGCCCGCGTTGGCAAAGCCATCGAATCTGCGCTGTCGGAAGTCATTGATCTCGACAAGAAAGCCCTTCTCAGCCAACGGCGCGAAAAGTTCCTGAACATGGGCAAGAAGGAATTGTCCTGATCGCATGAGAAGAGAACCAAAACCCCTGACCAAAATCGATCAGGCCGCGCTTAACGTGATTATAAAAAAGCACGCGCTGTATCGTAAAAATCGCGCTGGCGGACAACGCGCCAATCTGGCGCATCATGATTTATCCGGACTCAGCTTCCGCGAATGCGATATGGCCAATGCCGATTTCAGCGGGTCAGGCATGATGGGAGCCAATTTCGAAAAAGCCTGTCTCGACGATTGCATTTTTTTTGGTTGCGACTTGCGTAAAGCCATTTTTTTGAACGCCAGCCTTCTGCGCGCCGATTTGCGCGGCGCGTCGCTGCGGGGCGCGATCATGGCCGGGGCCAACATGACGGGAGCCGATCTGCGCGAAGGCCTGTACGCCGAGTACAATTCGAAAGAAGGCCTGAACTTCGCTTCGGAAAAGGAAGCGTGGATAGCGGGAGTCGGCGGCGTTGATTTGCGCGGCGCGAATATGGCCTCGATCAAATTATCGGGCGCCGTAGCGATGAATTCCAATTTCGAGGATTCAAATCTGGTCAACGCGAAACTGACTCGCGCCAATCTGAGCGGCGCGAACATGTCCGGAGCGAACATGGCGGGAGCCGACCTCAGCCATTGCGAACTGCAAAACGTCAATATGCGTGGCGCGAATCTGTACGGCACGGTTCTGGATCATTCCAATCTCGTCAACGTCGATATGACGGACGCCCTGACCGACAAACCGGTCGGCAAGAAAATCAACGAATTGCCGGTGTCCCTGCCGAACATGATCAAACAGCATCAAGTCTGGCTGCAAAGCGAGAGCGCGGAAGGAACGCGATTGGATCTGTGCGGTTTCGACATGCGCGGCGTTCACATACCGAGCGGCAGCGATCTGACCATGATTTTGGCCGAAAGCAGCGTGTGGTACGGGCAAGACCTGTCTCAAATCAACATGCAGGCGGCCAAATTCAAACAAAGCGACCTGCGCAGCTGTAATTTTGGAGGAGCTGACTTGCGCGGCAGCGATTTCTCGAAATCCAATCTTACGGGAACGAAATTCTGCAATGCTAATCTGGAGCCCCTTCTCATCAGCAACAAGCGGCCTTTGAAAGCCAATTTCTCGCGCGCCAATTTACGTTATACCGATTTTTCAAACGCCAATCTGCACAAAGCCGATTTTACCGATGCGGATCTCAGCTTCGCCAATTTCGAAGGCTCAAACCTTGCAGGAGCCGTCTTCACGCACGCGACGCTTGAGAAAACAGACATACCAAGGCAGACAGATACAGGAAGAGTCATTATAATCGAGAAAGAAAATAAATAGAGGGTTGTTTGACACCAACGTTTACTGGACAGAATGCCTCTTCGCCATAATCGCTTTCAAAAATGTATTGCACATCTGATCGCTCCGCCTTACGCGGCTGTGCCGTGGGCTGTCTGGCTTTATGCGCTGATCTGTTTCTTTCTGCTTCAGAAAGGCGGGGTGTTTAACGGCGAGCTGGTCGGTTATGACGACCATGTGCGCATGACCGAAGTCTTGAACTGGATCAACGGTGCGGGCTGGTACGACAGGACTATAACGCGCGTCGATCCGCCTGAGGGGTTTACCACGATCTGGTCGCGCCTGACCGATGCTCCGATTGCGCTTGTCGTTCTCGTTGCGCAGCAATTCGTGGCGCAAAAAACCGCCGCCTTGATTGCCGCCGTCGTCGTGCCCTTCATCGAACTGGCGATCGTCTTGCCCGCAGCCGCGTATTTCGCGCGACCTTTGGCCGGACGCAAAGAAGCCAATCTCCTCGTGCTGTTCATCATGTTCACTACGGTGATGAATTTCCGCTATTTTTCGGTCGCGGGATTCCATCCCGGAGAAGCCAGCCATCATCCGTGGTACATCATTCTGGCATTGTTACTCTTTGGATCGGTCGGGCGTTTGACCCTGATCGCTCATCGTCCCGTTTCGCGCCTGAGACCTTTGATGCTGGCCATCGGGCTTGAGATAGCCTTGCTTTTGGCCGTCGGCATCGAGGGGTTTCCGCTTGTCGCCATTGCCTGCGGCATGATTGGGTTGAACGGCTGGCTATTCACTCGCCCTGCCCTCGTCGCGCGCATGGCGGAATCGACGGCGATTGCCGTTTGCCTCAGCCTTGTTCTGCTGCCGCTACACCAACCGCCGAGACATATCTTTGACGTCTCGTTCGCCGAGCCCTCTATTCTTGGCCCGATTATTCTCAGCGTGGTTGCTCTGGTCTTTGCGGCAGAAGCCGCAATTCTGCGCCGTATCGGCCACAGAAAGTTTTTGTCTTTCGCTTTGATCGCTTTGGTTATCGCGGCGGCGGCGTTGGCGCTTATCTTCAACTTTCCGTCCATGCTGAACGGTCCCGCCGCCGCTCTTTCCCCTGCCGAGCGCCAACTTGCCGGTCGGGAGCATCTCGAAGCGCAACCGATCTTCAAAGTCGCCTATAACACCGGCGATCTTATTAGCCTGATCATGCCGTGCGTCCTTGCGCTCATAAGTGGCATTGTCACTCTGTGGCAGGCAAAAACGAGCCGTCGCCGAGCTTTGGCGCTTTGCTTTTTCGGATTTGCCGCTTTCAATATCGGAATGGCGGGAGCGATTTCGCGTTTCTATCACCACGCGCTGACGACATCCTGCGTTTGGTTGCTGATCGCGTGGCAAGAAATCCGGAAACGTTTGCCGCGTAACGCTTTCGGCGTTTCCTGTGCTGCTTTAGCATTTGTAGCGTTGGGTCCATTCTGGATGCTGGTGCTGCCAGCGCTGGCGTATAACAATCCCGTCCTGTCCCATATTCTTCTTTATCCCGCCAAGGCGCAATCCGTGGCCGATCCCTGCCAGTCAGTCGCGTTCGGGGATTTTCTCGATGCGCATTATCCGCCAAAAACGATCATTCTTACACCGGGCGAAAGCTCGTCGCGCTTGCTGTATCACAGCCACCTGACCATCGATTTTCTCAACAACTACCCCTCGCATGACCGGTTTCAGGACAATGAATATTTCCTCGGCACGCAGAATCCCGAAGTCGCGCTGATGATTGCCAAACGGCATCGCATTGATCTGGTGGCGGTCTGTCCGGCTTTAATGAAGGTCTATCCGTTGCATGACGGCGAGCAACCCATGCTCTATGAGTCCCTGCTTCTCGGACAGCCTCCGGCGTGGCTAAAGCCTGTCGATACTGGATTAGGCGGAGGGTACAAACTTTTCGCTGTTGACTTGGCTGCCGCCGATCAACCGCGCTGATTTCTTTCATGCAGCAACCGCAGCAAAATTGGATTTGTCCTTTTCTCTATATAAAGAATATTGTATAAGTCTAATACACTTTATAAAATATGGAGAATAAACGTGAGTCTGGGATCAAATCATTCGCACGCGCCGAGCCATCAAGAAAATTTAGAACATCGCGTTATGCTAGGCAGGTGGACGGTTGAGGAGCAACGGCAAAGACTCCCCGGCGCTCGAGGCTTTGTGTGTGTTCCTCGCGCACAATTTGATATGTCGAAAAGCGATGAGAATGACCGACGTTTGGCCATTGCCCTTCTTTCCCAAAAGTGGGGCATAAATGCGCATATCCGTTATATCGCCGCAACGCCAAATTCACGCCGCGCAGCCACAGTCATAGAAGTTTCCGATGGAGGCAGAACAGGCAGAGTGGGCGACGTTGAAAGATTAAGGATGGCCGCGCATTTGGCATCGCCTAGAGGCTGGTTCTGCATCATCAGCAATTCTGATATTCAAGGGATGGGGATGGGCAGACGCGACTCCAAAACACGTAAATTATCGGCTTTGGCTTCGCCCATTTCACATGATAAAACACCCACCCAAATGAAATATGGCGCCGCATTGATGCGTAGGTGGAGAATTTCATGCGACGATATGCTTAGAATCCATGATCAGGATGGTTTAGACAAGCTCTTCTCGAAAATACCTTGGCTTGATCCACGTTATTCCTTTCGCGCTCAACGATTTTCATCTCCCGCCAGACGAGGAAGGGATTCGGTCAAAACCCCACGGCTCAGTCGCAATTTCTCTCATGCAGCAACCGCAGCCCCTTTAACGTCAAATCCGGATCGTGATGCTGGATGGCGGGAAGGACGCTGCGGAACAAGGCCGCAAGGCCGCCCGTGGCAAGGACGGTCATCGGTTGGCCATGCTCGGCTTTGATGCGTGTAATTAGCCCGTCGATCAGGCCGACATAGCCCCAATAAATGCCGGACTGCACCGCTTCCTGCGTGTTCTTGCCGATTACGCGTTTCGACGGCGCGACATCGATGCGCGGCAGCTTGGCCGCCGCCATGTGCAACGCGCGCAGCGACAATTGAATACCGGGCGCGATCACGCCGCCGATATAGTTCCCGTCTCCATCGACCACATCGAAGGTCGTCGCCGTGCCGAAATCGACAATAAGCAAAGGCGGTTTGTGTCCCGCTAACCCTCCGACGGCATTGATGATGCGATCGGCGCCGATTTCCTCAGGGCGGTCGAGCAGGATTTGAATCCCCGGATCAATGTCCGCAGTGCCGACGCAACGCAGTTCGCAACCGAAATGCTCGCGGCACAATTTGACCAGATTGAAATTTGCTTCCGGCACGACGCTACCAAGTATCGCCGCCGTGATGTCTTTGGGATCAAGCCCTTTCTCCTGCATCAGCGCGTGCAGGAAAACCGCATATTCATCGCCCGTGCGTTGGGCTTTGGTGTCGCTGCGCCATACACCGCGCATGACCGCGCCGTCAAACAGAGCAAAAACGGTATTCGTATTACCGGCATCAATCGCGAGCAGCATCGGGACTCTCTGCGTCAAAGAAAACGTCGCCGGTTTCTATAGCCCGTTCCGAGCCATCCGCCAACTGGAGACGCAGGGAACCGGATTCACCAAGGCCGATCATCGTTCCCCGTACGGTTTCGCCCGGCAGTTTGACGGTTAACGCCCCCTGCTGTGCCCGCTCTAGCCACGCGGTGCGGATGTGCGGAAAGCCGTAACCGCAAAACGCATCGCGCCATTTTATTAAACAGGTCAAAAAGTTCGTAAGGATTTCTACCACGTTCGTCTCAACACCCTTCGCGCGCAACGACGTGGCGGGATAAAGCGCATCTTCGGGATAATGCGCGACATTCAGGCCGATACCGACGATGAGAAATCCCTCGCCGGACTCCAACAGAATTCCGGCAATTTTTTTGCCTTCAACCAGCACATCGTTCGGCCATTTGAGCGTTACAGCGACAGAGGGCGGCACACAGTCCCTCACCGCATCATACAGCGCCAAGGCGGCAACGAAACTGTAATGTCCATAATCGCGTAGCGGCTCAGCGGGACGCAAAAGAACCGAGCAATACAAATTGCCTTCGGGCGATTCCCAGACGCGACCATGCCGCCCGCGTCCCGCCGTTTGTCGCATCGCCTGAACCACGAAACCTTCCGGTTCTCCGACTTCGGCGGCGGCGCGGACATCGTCGTTGGTGCTGGACGTGGAATCGACGCAACGAATGCGCCAGAAATCACCCTTTGATGAGGAGCGTGGCAACGGCATGATGGGCAGCATCGATGACCGGCACAGGCCAAAAGACAAAACCAACGACAAGCAGAAGCGTCACGATTAAGGACACCTCCGCCGTAAAGTCGGCCTTTAGAGGGTCGATCGGATCGATTACATCGTCGAAATACATCATCTTGATGACGCGGAGATAATAAAAGGCCGCGACAACGCTGGTCAGCACACCAATGACAACAAGAGGAATCATGTGCGCATGCACTGCGGCGGTGAATACGAAATATTTTCCAAAAAACCCCGCCATCGGCGGCACGCCAGCCAGAGAATACATAAACAGCATCATCATCAGCGCCAGCATCGGATGGGTTCGCGAGAGACCGCTAAGTTCGGAAATGTTCTCCACCGCTTTCCCTCCGCGACGCAGATACATAAGAATGCCGAAAACGCCCAGCACGTTCAGGAAATAAACCGCCAAATAGATCAGAACGGCCTGAATTCCTTCCCGGTTATCGACCGCCAAACCGACCAAAGCCGTTCCCACATTGGCAATCGAACTGTAGGCCATCAAGCGCTTAAAGTTATTTTGCGCCAAACCGGAAAAGTTGCCGAGAACCATCGAGGCCACAGCAATCACCACAACGATTTGGATCCATTCATGCGAAACCCCGCCGAACGGCATGTAAAGCAACCGTATAAAAGCGACGATTGCGGCAATCTTTGGCGCGGCGGCAAAAAAAGCCGTTACTGAAGTCGGCGCCCCTTCATACACGTCCGGAGTCCACATATGAAACGGCACCGCTGAAACCTTGAACGCCATTGCCGCCGCAATGAAAACCAAACCAATCGTCAGCCCGACAGAGTGTGGTGGCGCAGCGGCAAGAATATGACCAAGCTTGATAAAATCGGTCGTTCCCGTGAAGCCGTACACCAGCGAAATGCCGTATAGGACTATGCCGGACGAAAGAGCGCCGAGAACGAAATACTTCACTCCCGCTTCGCTCGATTTTGCGTTGTCGCGCTGAATAGCGGCGAGAACATAGAGCGAAAGACTTTGCAATTCCATGCCGACATAAAGCGACAACATATCGGAGGCCGAAACCATCAGCATCATGCCAAGCGTGGCGAATAACACCAGCACGGGATATTCCGGAAGCGCAATCTTCTCTTCCTCAAGATAGGAACCCGACAGCAAAAGCGATAGCCCCGCCGCGATCAGCAACAAGAGTTTGACGAACCGAGCGAACGCGTCGTCGATAAACACAGTTCCAAAAGCGGGAATTGGCAATGCGCCATCAAGAAAAATGTGCAGCCGCGCCGGAAGAAAAATCACTACCGCGCAAATGACAAAAGCAAAAACGGTCAGAAACGTGGCCACTCGCGCGGCATTGTCGCGGCGCATCAACCCAACAAGCAGAATAAAAAAACCGAGCAACACCAGAACAATCTCCGGCAGCACAACCAGCGATGAGGTTAGGTTATCCATGTTGCCCTCCGTCGACCACGGCATGGAAATCGCCGAGAACCTTCTGCACGCTTGGCTCAAAGACATCGCGGAACGTAGCTGGATGCAATCCGATCCAGAACACGAAAACGGCGAGCGGCACCAACATCGCGTACTCGCGCATATTCAAATCCGGCATCGCCGCAACATCCGCCTTGTCGAGCTTGCCGTAGAACAGTCGGCCATACAGCCAAAGCATATAGGCGGCGCAGAGTACCGCCCCTGTCGCCGCGACATAGGCGTAGCCGCTGTTGACAAGATAGACGCCCTGAAGCGTTAGAAATTCGCCCACAAATCCGCTCGTTCCGGGCAAGCTGATCGACGCGAGCATGAAAATCATAAAAAGCAAGGCGTAACGAGGCATGTTCGTCGCCATGCCACCGTAACGCGCAATGTCACGCGTATGCATACGTTCATAAACCACGCCGCCGCACAAAAACAAAGCGCCGGAAACAATCGAATGGCTTAGCATCACCAGCATTCCGCCATCGAACCCCTGCTGATTAAACGTAAACAAGCCAAGCGTGACGAAGCCCATATGCGCTACCGAGGAATACGCGATCAACTTTTTGATGTCCGTCTGCGCCAGCGCGACAAGCGAGCCGTACACAATCGCAATCAGGCTAAGAATGATGACCATCGGCGCGAAATGCGCGCTTGCTTGCGGCAGCATCTGCATGCCGATACGGATAAAGCCGTAGCCGCCCATTTTCAGCAATACGCTGGCAAGGATAACCGATCCGGCGTTCTGCGCCTCGACATGCGCGAACGGCAGCCACGTATGGAACGGCCACATCGGAGACTTCACCGCAAACGACGCAAAGAACGCCAGCCATAACAGCATAGCCATATCCTTGGGAAATTTATTCCCCATCATCGCCGTCATGTCGGTCGTGCCGACATAAATCGACATCGCTATGATTGCGACCAACATCAATACCGAACCGAGAAGGGTATAGAGGAAAAATTTATACGCGGCATAGGTACGCTGCGCGCTGCCCCATACGCCGATAATCAAAAACATCGGGATCAAAACGCCTTCGAAAAAAAAGTAGAACAAGACAAAATCCAGCGATGTAAAAACGCCGATCATCATGGTTTCCAAAACCAGCAGCGTAAGCATGAACCCCTTGACGCGCGTTTGCACACCGCCGCAAGCCGACAGCACGCAAATCGGCGCCAGCATCGTTGACAGCAGAACAAACCAGATCGAAATTCCGTCAACACCCTGAATATAAGAGATTTTGTAGGCCGGAATCCAAACAAAGCGCTCCATTAACTGGAAACCGGATTGCGAAGGTTCAAAATCTTTCAAGGCAATCAACGAAACCAGAAAGGTCGCCAACGATGTCCCGAAGGCAATGTACCGCACGAGAGAAACCGCCCTTTTGTTCTCGTCGCCGCCATGCGCAAAAAGCAGGATCAGCACCACGCCGACCAATGGCAGAAACGTCACCGTGCTTAAAATAGGCCAAGATGCCATAACCATATAATTAGCCCTTCACCCAAAACCACGCCATAAACACGGCGATGCCAACGACCATCGCCATCGCGTAATCGTATACGTACCCAGTCTCCAGCGTAACTACGCGCTGCCCCAAACGCGCAGCAAGACGGGCAAAGCCATCTGGCCCAAAGCGGTCAATAGTGCCGTTATCGCCTTTCTTCCAGAAAATGTCTCCAAGACACAGCGCCGAACGAACGAACAGACGATCATACAGCTCATCGAACATGTATTTGCGATAGACAAGGCGATAAAATCCACCGAGCGCCGCCGCCAGTTTGCCGGGAAGTTCCGGCTTTGCGACATAAAACACATAGGCGCAGATAATGCCCGGCAAGGCGACACCGAGCGGCAACCATTTCTCCCACGCCGGCACGCTCTGAGCCAAAGCAATTGGATCGTGCGACGACGAGATAAAAATTGATGCCCCCCAAAACGCCGCGCGATCCGCGCCCGCAAACCAGTCATAAGCATACCATCCGGCAAAAATCGCTCCGAGCGCCAACGGCACCAGCGGCAGCAACATCACCCTCGACGATTCATGCACATGTTCTTGGGTGTGACGGTCGGCGCGCGACGTGCCGTGAAACGTCATAATCAGCAAACGCCACGAATAAAACGCGGTCATAAACACGGCGGTGACACCGAGGACATAAGCGAAGCGGCCAACCCATGTGCCGCTTCCAATCGCGGTTTCAAGGATCAAATCTTTGGAATAAAATCCGGCAAACCCGAACACATCATCAATCCCAATGC
>CAIQVS010000241.1 GCA_903875345.1 uncultured Pseudomonadota bacterium
CCATTGACGATTACATCGCTCACGGCAATTTCAAAGGCTTGACGATGGTCAGCATATTGCTTGCCGGCGCTATTCTGCTTGACGGTGTAAAGCAATATATCACCACGTGGCTGACACAGATTATCGGGCAGAAAGCGGTGCTCGATATTCGGATGGATATTTTTACTCATCTGCAGAAACTGCCGGCACGCTTTTATGACCGAAACCCTATCGGCAGATTGATAACCCGTACAACCAGCGATGTAGAATCATTGAACGAAATGCTTTCGAGTGGCATCATCACCATTCTGGGCGACCTGTTGCAGCTTCTGTTCATTGTGGTGCTGATGGTGTGGATTGACTGGCAACTCACGCTGATTGTGCTCGGCGTTCTCCCCTTGATGATTTATGCAACCATGGCGTTCAAAAAACGAGTCAGGATTGCGTTTCAAGATGTTCTTACCCATAATGCCCGGCGCAACCGCGCGATGGCAATGCAAATCGCCGCATGGCAAAAAACGCCGCCGAAATTTCCCATCCTCGCCGCCGGTTCGACCGGATCGGTACCCGCGACCGCCGATTTTCTCGACGCCATCGCCAGCTTGCCGAACGGACGCGTGGTGTTGCCGGGGCTTGATGTGTCGCTGGACGAGGAATCGTGGCAAGCGGTTGACGACAACCATCCGCAACACGCGATGAAACATTTGCTGAGCGTTTTCGGCGTTGAGAAGGAAGATGTGAGAGTGTGGGGTTCTGCGTCCGCATCTGGAAACGATTACAAGACGAAGTTGACGCCAGAGCGGGATAATTCCCCTCCCCGCAGGGAGATGGGAATCCCCACCTCTCCAGCGGAAACCTGCTTTCCTGCCTTTCACGCCTCACGCCATCGTCTGCTACAGGAAACGATGCGTCCGGCGAAAGTCACCGAGGCTTGGCGGCATCTTAAACCAAATGACATTCCACGCGATGCTTTGGTCGGATTGTCGCGCCTGACCTGCGATCATCCGCAGGAGGAAGCGCAGGCGATAGCGTTGATGCTGCGCACGGCACTTGAAACACCTGAAAAAACCGCCGCTTTGGTCACGCCGGATCGCGGCCTCGCCGAACGCGTCGCGTGCCTGTTGTCGCGATGGGGGATCGAAGCCAACGATTCCGGCGGCGCTTCGCTGGCAACGCGTCCCGTTGGCATGTTCCTGATCGAAGTCCTGAACGCCGCCGATCCCGACGCGGGCGCGGTCGATTGGCTGTCGCTGCTGAAACATCCCTTCGCCGCGTTCGGGATCAATCCCGCCGAATGCCGCACGCGGGCGCGGCAGTTGGAAATCCGGACGTGGCGCACCGACAGGCCGGAGGATTCCGAATGGCTGGCGCAGCTTCGGCAGGTGATGAAACCGCTGACGGACAACTGGCGCACCGAGCGCACTTTCGAAGAGTTGCTCGACGCCCATATCGCGCTGGCGGAACGGATCGCCGCCACGGATAAGGAATCCGGCGCGATGCGGTTATGGAGCAACGACGACGGCGAGCAAGCCGCCGAATGGCTGGCGGAATTGCGTTTGGCTGCGCGTGGTTTTCCGCCTCTGTCCGGCACGGAGTATGCGCCGTTGCTGATGGAACTTCTCTGCGCCGTGACGTACCGCCCGCGCTATGGCGCGCATCCTCGCCTGTCGATCCTCGGTTTGCTGGAGGCGCGATTGACGCAAGCCGATCTCGTCATCCTCGGCGGGTTGAACGAAGGCGTATGGCCGCCGGAGATTCCCGCCGACCCGTGGATGTCGCGGCCTATGCGCAAGACTTTCGGTCTACCCGCGCCGGAATACAGGATCGGCCTTGCGGCGCATGATTTCATGCAACTCGCCAGCGCGCCGGAAGTCATCCTGACGCGCTCGCGCCGCGCCGGAAATTCGCCGACAGTGCCGTCGCGTTTTCTGTTGCAGCTTGAGGCGGTCCTGCGCGCGCTCGGTTATGCCGACAAGGAGACGGATGCGCTTGCGCCGGAGCAGCCGTGGCAGGAATGGGCGACGCGGTTGGACGAGCCTCCGGCGGTCGAGATCAAGCCCTGCCCGTCCCCGTCGCCCAAACCTCCGGCCAATGCGCGTCCACGCGAACTATCGGTGACGGACATCAGCGCTTGGCGGCGTAATCCTTATGCCATCTATGCCAAGCATATTTTAAAATTGCGCAAGCTCAATCCGCTCGACGCGGCGCTGGACGCCAGAGATCGTGGCTCGCTGATCCACGAAGCGCTCGATCGGTTCGCGAAAAAATGTCCCGACGATTTGCCGCCGACCGCGCTGGACGATTTGCTGGCGATCGGGCGGACTTTGTTCGCCGCGCATGACGAGCATCCCGAAGTGCAGGCTTTCTGGTGGCCGCGTTTCGAGGCGATTGCCGTATGGTTCATCGCGCAAGAGCATCAGCGCCGCGCCGAGGGCGCGCGCTTGCTGCAATCGGAGGCCAAGGGGCGCATAGCGCTCGGCGATTTCATTCTGAAAGGCCGCGCCGACCGCGTTGATCGGCTTGCGGACGGAAGCCTCGCCATCATCGATTACAAAACCGGCGGCGCGCCGACGGATAAAGACGTGGCGCAGGGCGTCGAGCCGCAACTCTCCCTGCTGGCGCTGATCGCCGCCGAGGGCGGGTTCGATAGCATTCCCGCCGCGCCGACGAGCGAGCTTTGGTACTGGAAATTATCCGGTAAGCACGACGATCCCGCCGACGATCATCGGGTCAAAGGCGATGTCGGAATTCTGGTCGAGCAAGCCGCGAGCGGATTGAAAGACCTCATTGCCAAATTCGCCGATCCCGCCACGCCCTATGAAGCCGCGCCCAAACCCGGCCTCGCGCCCCGCTATGACGATTACGCCCATCTGGCGCGGCTACGCGAATGGGGACGGACGGAGAGGGAGTGATGATGTTCAAACTCAAAATCAACGTCATCCCGCAAAACTTTCTCTTCGGGCTGCGTAGCAGGACGAAAGAAAGTTTATGCGGGATCCAGTTACGCTTTCCGTTAGAAATGCGCTTTCGGAGGTTCAAACTGGCTTCCGGATAAAATCGCGTTTTTGCAAAAGCAAAAAAGCGATTTTTCCGGAATGACGTTCAATATGTGGAAATGAAAACAATGGAACCCCTCCGCCTCAACCCCTCGCCGCCGTCCGATCCGGACACGTTGCAGCAGCAGGCTTCCGATCCGCAGCGCTCGGTATGGGTCAACGCTTCGGCAGGTTCGGGGAAAACCAAAGTCCTGATGCAGCGCGTCATCCGCTTGCTGCTGGAAGGCGTGAGGCCGGAGCGTATTCTCTGCCTGACCTTCACCCGCGCAGCGGCGGCGGAAATGTCGAACCGCATCGCCGAGCGCCTCAGCCTCTGGGCGACGTGCGACGATAATACATTAAGTAAAGAATTGAGCGATTTTCAGGGCTTCGCTCCATCACAAGAACAAATGACCAAGGCGCGGCGATTGTTCGCCGAGACTTTGTCCTGCGCGGGCGGGATGCGCATTCGCACCATCCATGCTTTCTGTCAGGAAATTTTGCGCCGCTTTCCGATCGAGGCCGGTCTGCCGCCGCATTTCGCGGTGATCGAGGAAACGGACGCCGCCGCGATGCAGGAAGACGCTTTGCGGGAATTTTTACGCGACGGCGCGGCGACCGACACGGCGGAAAGCCGCGCCCTGAAACATGTGATCGCCGAATTGGGCGAAAAAGGTTTTCACGATGCTCTCCGGCAGGTTTTGCACAACCGCGCGAGGCTGGAGAAGGCCGTAGCCTCCGCCGGAAGTTTTGAGGAAATGATCGTTACCCAAAGGCATTTCCTTGGGCTTCGTCCCGATGAAACCGGAGCATCCGTCCGCGCCAACGCCGTCGATTTCCATATTTTTCCGGAAAGCGATATTCGGCAATTGGCGGCGTGGTTGCAGGAAGGCAGCGACGCCAACGCCCGGAAAGGCGTGGAGATTCTTGCGTGGCTGGAGCTTCCCGCCGCCGAACGCGCCGCGCGGTTTGAAGAGTATTGCGGATTCTTTTTGACCAAAAAAAATGAGCCGCCGAAGAATTTTGCTATCGGCACTGTGGTGAAAAAATATCCCTCCATCGAAACGCTGCGTTTGCGCGAAGCCGAACGCTTGCAAAACATCCTGCAAAAACTCGAAGCGGCTGACATCGCCGACATTACCGCCGCGATAGTGCTGACGGCGCAAGCGCTGATCGCGCGTTTTCAGGCGCGAAAGCTGGCGCAAGCGGCGCTGGATTACGACGATCTTATTATCCACGCGAACGCCTTGCTGAATCGCTCCGGCATCGCGCCGTGGGTGTTGTACAAGCTCGACGGCGGGCTGGATCACATTCTGGTCGACGAGGCGCAGGACACCAGCCGCGCGCAATGGAACATCGTCGCGACTCTGGCCGATGAATTTTTCGCCGGACGCAGCGTCAAGGACGAGGTCAACCGCACCCTGTTCGTCGTCGGCGACGAAAAACAATCCATCTTCAGTTTCCAGAATGCCGATCCCGACGCTTTCGCCGAAATGCGGAGCGTTTTTGCGAAACGCATTCGCGACGCTGGAAAAATCTATGAGGAAGTGCCGCTGAACGTCTCGTTCCGTTCGGCGCCCAAAATTCTGACCGCCGTTGACGCCATTTTCTCCCATGACCGCGCCCGCGCCGGAGTCGCGCACGAACCGACGCATCATCAGGCCTACAAGCGCGAGAAAATCGGCCATGTCGAAGTCTGGCCGCTGCAGGAATCGCCGGAGGATGAACAGGCGGAGACGATGCCTTGGACTCTTCCGCTTGGTTACGAGGAGGAGCAGGACGCGCAGGCCGAGCTTGCGGCGCGGATTGCCAATAAGATCAAAGGCTGGATCGCGGCGCGTACCGTCCTGCCCGGCACAAACCGGCCTGTTTCGGCGGGCGACATCATGATTCTGCTGCGGCGACGCGGGAATTTTGCCGACCTTATGGTGCGCGCGCTGAAGAAAGCGCGGGTAGCGGTCACGGGCGTCGACCGCATGCGCCTGATCGAACAGCTCGCCGTCATGGATTTGCTGGCGTTGCTGCAATTCGCTTTATTGCCGGAGGATGACCTTAATCTCGCCTGCGTTCTGCGCAGCCCGCTCGTCAATCTGAACGAAGACGATCTGATGAAACTGGCGATAGGCCGCGCCGGAAGCCTGTGGCAAAGCCTGAACGGGCAACGCGATCATCCCACGTTCAAGCCCGCCTATGATTATCTTGCGGCGTGGCTGGGGCGGGCGGATTTCGCCTCGCCCTACGCGATGCTGGCGCAAATCCTGACGGATACTTGTCCGGGCAGCGCGATCAGCGGTCGCCGCGCTTTGTGGTCGCGGCTGGGGCATGACGCGATCGATCCGATTGAGGAGTTGCTGAACGCGGCGCAGAATTTCAGTCGTCGCCACGCGCCGTCGCTGCAAGCCTTCCTGCATTGGCTGACGATGAGCGACGACGAGATTAAGCGCGAGATGGATCACGGCGGCGGCGAGGTGCGAATTATGACCGTCCACGCCGCGAAAGGGTTGGAGGCGCCGATTGTTTTCCTGCCCGACGCGGCGACGGTTCCGCGCCCGCAGGACGTGCCGGAGCTGGTCTGGCCGGATGAAACGCTGCCTTTCTATCTGCCGCGCAAGCCGGAATGGGGCGCTTCGCTACGCATGTGGAATGCCGCGCGGGACAAGCAGATGGGCGAATATCGCCGCCTGTTCTATGTCGCGCTGACGCGCGCCGAGAACCAGCTGTATATCGCCGGATGGAAACCGGCAAAGGAATTTGCATATAAGGAAAGCTGGCACGATCTGGCGGCGACGGCGTTGCAGCCTCTGGACGAACCCGCGCAGAAAGAGAATTGCGTACCGGAACCGATGATCGTTTTCTCCGATCCGGTGTCGCGAATGTCGCCGCAGGAAACACCCGCGCCGAAACCCGCGCCGCTTATTGTCGAATTGCCGAACTGGATCTGCCGCGCCGCGCCGCAGGAAAAGCCCGATATCAAAACCGTCGCGCCGTCGCAACGCGCCTCCACCCCGCCCGCCGCGACGCCGAACGACGTTTTTCAGCGTGGAATTATCATCCATCGCTTGCTGCAAAGTCTGCCCGATCTCGGCGACGCCAAACGCGACGCGGCGGCAGCGCGATTTCTCGCCAATCCGCAACATAACCTCACCACCGAGCAGCAAAGGGAAATCGCCGCCGAAGTCTTGCGGCTGTTGCGAAATCCCGAATACCAACCTCTGTTCGACGGCGACAGCCGCGCCGAGGTGCCTCTGGCAGGCGTGATGAACGGGCAGAGAATTTCGGGACAGGTGGACAGGCTGCGCGTCACCGCCGATTCGGTGTGGATCGTCGATTACAAAACCAATCGCCCGCCACCAGACAATATCGCCGATATTCCAAATGCTTATCGTGTGCAGTTAAGAGATTACTGCAATCTTTTGCGCGTTATCTATCCCGATAAAACCGTGCGTTGTTTTCTGCTTTGGACTTACGCGGCGCGACTTATGGAAGTCGTCGAGGATGCCAAGCCTGCCTAACCTGAACTGCTGGTATTATTTACTCAGCCATAGATTGACCAGCGAGTCGGCGATAGAGTTAAGCGCCGTATCGAACGCTCCCCAATCGCCCGGACCGAACCAGAAGGCATAATTCTGTCCCGTCGCGCAGCCCGACATGAAGCTTGGCAAGCCGCTGGCGCTGCCATCGGCGCTGTATCCCAGCAGATAGATATAGACGTTGTTGGCCTTCATCGAAGAGCAGATATCGAGCGAGCGGTTGTTGATCGTGTTGATGGCCGTGGTTTCGTTGCTCGATCCCGTCAATGCCTGCGACAGATAGCCGTAGGCGCCATAGATATGATTGTCGATGTAATTGCCCTGTTGGAAGACATAACCCGATCCCGTCGTATAGCCCTCAACCCAGACAACGGCTTTGTTCCAACCCGGCGTATTGTAACTATGCGGCAAGCTCGCGCTGGCGGCTTGCGTCCAGTAGCCCTGCCAGCGCGGCGATATGGTGTTCCAACCCCATTCCAACCCTTGATCCGGCAGCCAGTCGCCTTGAATGATCGTGACGCTGTTGATGGCGTTCAGGACGGCGGTTTCATTGTTGGTCAGAGGCACAATCGCGGGCGGACACATGAAATTCGGCCCCTGAACATTGGGATCCAAAGGCGATGCGTATTTTTGAACGCCGCCGACCTTGCCCTGCCAGATATTCAGGCCGTAATATTGCGCGAAGGTCAAAGTACTGATGGGCTGAACTTGCTGGACATTGTTCAACGAAGCCCATTTCGTTGGTCCCTGATTATAATAACTCGTGGCTGTGGACGACGAGAGTCCTGTCTTGGACGCTAATGTCGTGGCGGTATCGCTGGCGTAGTAGTCCTGTTTAAACAAAGTATTTCCAGCCAACGGCGGATCGTCGCTGGTTGCCTCGCTGCCCGACCGCGCCATGACGCACCCGCCCCAGCCCTCTGACCCCCAACCCAGCGCATTGTTGGCCGCTACGGAAGACGGATCAAGCCAGGCCGTATTGCCTGTACCGATATTGACCGCCTGATTAAACGGCACGACGGAGACATAGAGATTACCGCTCTGCCCCGCCGCGCTTTGGAATAACGTCTGAATAAAGTCCACCAAACCTTTTTTAAAATCCGCCAAATCGTCGCCGTAGCTGACGTCGATAACAACCGTGACTTCAAGCCCCGCTATTTGACGGGATACTTGCGACGTTCCGGTCACGGTGATCGTCGGAATGTTCACGACCTGCATAAAGGTTGTCGGCACCGTTGCGGTCGCAGATATAGAGATGGTCGTGATCGTGGAATTAGCCACAGCCGTGACGCCGGTCAGCGTCGCGCCGAGATAGCCGTTAAAATTGGCTTTCAGATACTTGTTAACTTCAGCTTTTAAATCCGTGGTACTGGCAGTCGATCCTGCGGCCAGACCTGCAGCGTCGAGCGAGAATTGCAGTTTGGATTGCACCAGCTGCGCCCGCGCCGTATCGATTGCCAAGCCCGTCAGCCCCGTAATCGCGAGCATTGAAACGGCGATCAGCGGCAACGTCATGCCGTTTTCCGAACGCCGGAAACTCCGGATAAAATGCAGGAAGGCGTTGATCATGGTGTCCTCTTTCGTCTGATCCCATCATGTCGGCGTGTTGATCAACAAACTGATGCGCGGTTTGTAAATAGCCACGCGATAAAGACTTTTGTCCGCAAACAGGCCTTCGCTGAGAAACAGCGGGATAAAATTATAAAACACTTCTGAAATGATGACATTGTCATTGTCGTTGAGCGTAAGGCCGTTGGGCAAAGTCGGCACTCCGCCTGTGACGCCGATAACGCTTTGCTTAACAAGCGTGCCGCCGCCCGAATATTGCCATTCAATGACCGGAAGACGCCCAGCCGGTTTATAAACGGAGGAAACAATCACCAGCCCGTTGTTGGTGAACGAGAAAGGCTGCATCAGTTGACCGGAGGCCTTGATAATATCATTGAGATTGGCGCGCGTTATGGATTGGTACTGGGTCACAATGTCCGTGACGGAGTAGGCGATGCGATCGCATTTTTCATTCACCAGAATATAATAGGTTGCGTCACCCGCCCCCAATAACAAGGTGATCCATATCGGCAAGGTCAAAGCAAATTCCAGCGCCGCGACACCGCGACGCCGATCACGCCTTGACCGTAAAGTTTTTGCGTTCGTCACACCGCGAAGAGCCGAACGCAAGCGCGCGCGCAGATTTTCAATAAGGCTCATTACGCACCACGATTCTGGCCGTCAGGTTAATGATCCAATCGCCGTTGGCGTCTTTGTTGCCTATCAGTTGCCCGATCATCGGCGTGAGCAGTTTCCACGGATAAGTCACGGTATAGACAACGATCTGATCGGGAACGCCCATGCCGCTGGTGCCGGTTCCGGCTCCGATGCTGCTGAATCCGTTATAGGCGGTGTCGGTCATCGTTACGCGCGTCGTGTCGATGAACCCGCTGAAGCTATGCAATTCGCTGACGAGAACCTGACTGACGGTCTGAACCTGACTTTCTCCCAAAGTGGTGTAGCCGGTTTTGGCGAGGCGCGACGTATTATACGCGGCGTTTTCGAGAAGCTGTTGCGCCGTCTCGACCAGCGACATTTCGACCGTGCCGATAAACAGCAAAAAGAACGCCGGTGCAATGACCGCCATTTCGACGGCGGTCGCTCCACGCCGCGCTTTGCGATGTGGTTGCCGCAGCATATTGAAACATTTGAACAGCATAATCTTACCCTTGGATTCCTCTGGAATTGAAAATCATTGCTCTTGTCTTCCTCTTTCCACTTATGATTGTCGCACCGAGTGATTACATTGCTGTTAAGTATTGGTGGCATTGCAGAATTTGAAATTTCATTCGAAAATCAGGACAGTTTTGCAGGAAGAAAGGCTTTCTTATGAGGCAGGCGCAACGGCTTTCGTGGTGGCTTGATATGAAACGCCGTCGGTACTACATACTGAAGGCTGTATTTCTCGAATGAAGGAGTTTCCTCATGGGTGCCGCAACAAAGGCCGTAACCGACAGCAGCTTTGAAAACGATGTCCTGAAGTCTTCCGTTCCGGTGCTGGTCGATTTCTGGGCCGAATGGTGCGGCCCGTGCAAGATCATCGGCCCGATCCTTGAGGATCTGGCTGCCGAGTTCCATGGCAAACTCACCGTTGCCAAGATAAACCTCGATGAAAATCCCATGACGCCGACCAAATACGGCATCCGCAGCATTCCGACCCTGATGCTGTTCAAGAACGGCGAGTTGACCGCAACCAAAGTGGGCGCGGCACCGAAACAAGCGTTGCAGAGCTGGCTCAAGGAACTGGTTTGAAATCTCTGCGGGGATTGTTCACCAAGCATAAACTGCGCTCCTAATGCCCGCCGGTCAGTCCCATGACCTTGATCACGGCGGGACCGATCAGCACGACGAAAAGCGGCGGCAGAATAAACAAGATCATCGGAATGGTCAGCGTCGCGGGCAGCTTCGCGGCTTTGGCCTCGGCGGCCATGATCCGGTCCTCGCGCATTTCCGACGACAGCACGCGCAAGGCCTGCGCGAGCGGCGTGCCGTATTTCTCGGTCTGGATCAACGTATTCGTCAAAGCGAGGACGCCCGGCAGAGGGATGCGATCCCCCATGTTTTGCAGCGCCTTGGAACGTTCCGGAAAAAAGCTTAGCTCAACCGCCGTCAGGCCGACTTCCTCCGCAAGCTCGGAGCAACTGGGCGCCATTTCGCGGCTGACCCGATCCAAAGCGGCGTCCAGACTCAATCCGGCCTCGGCGCAGATGACGAGCAGGTCCAACGCGTCCGGCATCGCGCGTGACAAAATCTGCGCGCGCTTTTGCGCCTGATTCTTGATAAAAATATCCGGCAGCATGAAACCCAAAAGAGCGAGGACAACGATGATCGCAACGCCGAGCATCGGCTTGAGATGTCCCGCATGCAGCGCAAACACGAAGAGAAAGCTGAGCCCCGCCATGCCAAGCGGCGCGACAAGCTTGGCGAACAGGTACCCAAACAGCGTATCGCGTGAACGATACCCCGCCCGCGCCAGCTTCAGGC
>CAIQVS010000242.1 GCA_903875345.1 uncultured Pseudomonadota bacterium
GGCTTGTCCTCACGGCGACTGGAGCCGCGTTAAGCGTGCTGCGCAGAACCTCGACGCAAGCCTGCCCAAGATTGACCGGCGGCACGCGGCTGCGCAAAACTTCGGCAACGAGCTGGGTCTGATTAACGGACGCGGTTCCTTTACGCAGAACCTCGATCGCTGTTTGCGTGATTTTGAGATTTGTCATGTCCTAACCACTAGGATGCGATCTTGACCCCAGCCGTGACGCTATTGACGCCGCTTGCCGTCCACGCCGCCGAGGTATTGGGATCGGTGTCCTGATAAGCCGAAAAATAAGAATAGGAAGCCGCCGGAGATTGGCTTGATCCTGTGACTTCCGTGCTGCCGGATTTAAGTTGTACCGTTACGGTGCGCGCGCCACTGTCCGTTTTGCGCAGAAGCGCCGAGACTTTCACTCCGGCGATATTGCTCGGCGTCGAACTGAGTGATCCAAAACTGTAACGGTCTTCGGCTCCAACCGTGCTGGATGTGACGCAGCTGAGATCACCACCGGGCGGCACTTCGTTCGCCTCCGAATAATTGGTGCTCATGCCAGTGACGTTGCCCCAAAGCTGGAGACTCGATTGGCCGGAACTCATGCTCGGTGCCGTCGATGGCGGTGCGCTTGTATAAGTCACGCTTGCGATATAGCCAGCGTTCGTCGAAAAGCTGCTGTTGTCGTCCCGTTGCATGGTGAGCGCCGTATCGGTGACATAGCCGATCCAGTAACTTGTGCCAGCCGTCAAACTCTGCGGGGTTGTCAGCGGCATGGTCACGGCAGTCAGAGCGGTGGCACCTGTGACTTGTGATCCCGTAGAAAGCAACGTGCCGGGAGATCCGCTATTATTGGCATAGATTGCCGGTTTGAAATTAGCACCCGACGAGGTGGACGCTGGCATAATGCTGATGCTGTTCAGTGTTCCCGATACCGGAGCCGTGAATTTTCGCAGATAAAGCTGTCCCGACGACATATAGGTCGTGGAACTGCTGAGGCTGTAATAAGCACCGATCACGCCTTGGCTTGGAGTGAATGCCACGGACGCATCTGCAGACGGGAACAAGGTTTCCACGCGACTATCGCCGCGCACGGCGTTGTTAACAGAGCCTGTGCTGTCGAACAGGTACATATCGTCGAAATTACAGGTATTGCCGATGAGAATAACCTGATTGGCGTAGGCGTTTGAGCTGCTCTTAAGATTGCCGGTACCGCTCAAGACCGATACGCCGTCGAGATAGACGTTATAAGACCCGCTTGATGCAAAAGTCAGATCCCATTCGACATAATGCCATGTGTTCGCCGTGATTGCGGTCGAAGTGATAGCGATCTGGGTTCCGCCGAGGCCGCCATTCCAAAGCACAAGTTTGCCTGCCGAATTAAATCCCACCGCGCATTGATTGGTACCGGCATCACCAAATATGACGCCGCTATTGTTTGACAATGTGGGGTTCAGGGCAATGCCGCCGATCAGACGGCCATAATTGCTCGGCAAGGTACGGCTGGCATTGACGAAGCTGTAGGTCATCTGTAGCGCGAGGCTATTGGTGAAACGTCCGGCAACGAACGATGCCGAGCTGCTTGGGATGGTCGTCCATTCACTGTTCATGGTCGAGTTGACCGGAGCGCAATTGACGGGGCCGTATTTGTCGAACCCGTCCCAGAAAATATCGACCATGATTACCTCGCCGGCGTGGCGCCGGTGCCTTCTGTTTGTGTGGTTATCGTGTTCCAGTAATCGTGTAACTAACACCCGCTAGCGTAGCGTCTGCCGGTGTTGGCGCGTCGAGTTCAAAGACGTCGCCAACATTAAGGATGACTGCGCTGGAGAAAGTAAAAGTTCCTGTTGTAGCGGCGGCGGCAAAATTTATGCTGCCAATCGATGTGCCGTTTTGTTTGATCGGCAGCGTGACAGCGGATGTCGGCGCTGTCTGGCAAACGGCGCGGCTGCCAGTCAGGCTGATCGGCAAGGTGATCGCCCGCACGATCTCTATGCGGAACAAGGTCTGTCCCGCTGTAGGTATGCCCGGAAGATAACCGGCAATATCGTAAGGATTAACGCCTGCCGATGACGAAACCGCAGTGACTTGGCCTGAGGCATTATAAGTAACACCGCCATAGGTGCCGCTTGATCCCAAAAGCGGAAAGCCTGTCCCGACCGGCGTGTAAGAATAAGCCGTGCAGGTCGATATATCCTGCAACCCGCCGCCCCATATATTGAAGCTCTGCAGCTTTACGGTAATCGGTACACCGACATAGGCTTGCGGTAAATCATACTGAAAGACGCCACCATCAAGCCGAACAAACTGCGCGCCAGAGGCATGGGCGGCGGCGGTCGTGCCGTATAAGCCGCGATAAAGGATGGTCAGGTTATAAAGGCCGGTTCCCGTCAGCGTTGCCGTTTGATAAGACAGCAATTCGCCGTCGCAATAGCAAAGCGTCCGGTAATTCGAGGCATCGGCTGATGTTCCCGAAGATAATGTGCCGCTGCTTTCATTGAGATTGACCGCAAGTGTGTGTGAGTTGTCTGGGTTGGCGCCGCTTTTCAATCACGAGCTGGTTCAGAGTCCGGTGGGCATTTACGCCGATCCTCGGATGCAGAAGCTGGTCCCGTCCGGCGCGGGTCCGGCCGATGCGTTGCGCGCCTTTTTCAGTTTGGCCGGGCCTTCAGATTACCTGGGGCTACTGGCATTTCTGCCCCGCTTCCCGCGATACGACCACGAACTCCAGCGGCTTCGCCTGATGGTGCGCAATCATCTGCGGATCGCGACCACGGTCCAGTTCGGTCCACGATATTTGCACTCCGTTGGCCAGGTTTTCAAAGGCGGCCCCCTGACCGGGCTCTTTCTGGTCTTGACCTGTGACGACTCGCTGAACCTGGCGGTGCCGGACAAAACTTACTCATTTGGTACGGTCAAGTACGCACAGGCGCAGGGTGACCTGCATGTGCTCCGGGCACGGGGGCAGCGCACGCTCCGGATCCATCTGGGGCGCGAGGTTAAAGCGGCCCTTGAATCGTTGCACCCGCTCTTCCGGCATGCCCTCGACCACACGCACCCAATGAATAATCAGGTCAACACCAACGGCCTCAACCGGGAGTTCTCGCGGCTCAATCCGCTGCGCAAGGTAGGAGGCACCCAATGAATATTGGCATGATTGGTCTGGGTCGGATGGGTTCCAATATGGCCCGGCGGTTGATGAAAGGCGGCCATAAAGCTTACGTCATGGATTTGGATCCGCGAAATGTCGAGGCGCTGGTCAAGGATGGAGCCATGGGTGCGTCCTCCGCGGCGGAGCTGGTGCGAAAATTACCCAGACCGCGGGCGATTTGGCTCATGGTCCCAGCGGGTTCGGCGACTGAAAAAACGGTGGAGGCGCTGGGCTCCATTTTAGAGCGAGGCGATATCCTGATTGACGGCGGCAAC
>CAIQVS010000243.1 GCA_903875345.1 uncultured Pseudomonadota bacterium
CAATACCAAGCTGGCCGCCTACACAGCAGCGCAGTCCGCTTTGACAGCTTCGGCGCAAGCTGTCTCTGGATTCAAGCAGCAGCTTGATGCTCTCGGTCAACAGGAAGACAGCAAGTTTGACGCGGTCAAACCCTATTTGCCGACCACCTAAACCTGCCGCAGCCAGGTTGGTCTGGGCTGTGCGATCGCAGCCCAGACCTTCTGGCGCAGTTTTTCCTTACGAGATTTGATTGAATGGCATGGCTGTATCTGCCACCAGAGGCGTTGACGCAAACGGTGGCGGGCGGAGCTTGCGCGGCCTCTCGCTCTGCGCGGGCGTCGGCGGTCTCGATCTCGGCATCCACATCGCCATCCCCAGCTATCGAACTGTTTGTTACGTCGAGCGGGACGCCTATGCCGCGTCCACTCTCGTGGCTCGGATGGAAGACGCGGCCTTGGATTGTGCGCCTCTCTGGGACGATGTTAAAACCTTCAACGGCAAAGCGTGGCGCGGCGTTGTGGATATCATCCATGGCGGCTATCCATGCCAGCCTTTCAGTGTCGCCGGAAAAAAGCTCGGCGACAAAGACCCGCGTCACCTCTGGCCGCACATCGCCCGCATCGTCCGCGAAATCAAACCGCCCATCTGCTTCTTCGAAAACGTCGGCGGGCATTTACGATTGGGGTTTGAACAAGTCCACGATGACCTTCGATCAATGGGTTACCGCGTTAAGGCGGGCTTGTTTACAGCGTCAGAAGTCGGCGCAACCCACAAACGCGAACGGCTGTTCATCCTGGCCTACCGCGAGGGTGTCTTCGGCGAACGAGGCTTCGCGCAAAGAGATTTTGGCTGGGAATCCGAAGGGACGTCTGGAAGTCAGTGCCCAGCTTTGGCTCACGCCGCGCGCGCAGGAAACAACGGAGAAACAGAAAAGTTTTCTGGAGCGCAACGGCGATCGAACGGATCACTGCTTCGGATCGCTCACGGCGCAAACGACTTTGTGGCCGACGGCGACAGCGACGGACTCTCTCGTGCAACGTGCGCGGCCTCCGGAAAAGATGATCCGCAAGGACGGAAGAAACGTCCTGCGCACACCGAGCCTTGCCGAGACGGTTCTTCAGCCAGAGGGATTTCCCTACACGAAGCAGGATTTGGCAAAGGCAAAAAGTGGCGGACGCTATCAGGTGGCAAGAGCGCAATGGCCAACGCCACGGGCGCAGGAACCGGGAAGCACAAGCTCGGATCACGGCATCAGCCTGACGGAAGCCAGCAAGGCGTGGCCGACTCCTCGCGCCTGTTCGGGCAAGCGGTCGAGCGGAATGAATCGGACGGAACTTGTGGACGCATGGGCGACGCCGACGACACGCGACTGGAAGGACGGAACGGCGACTGCGGATGTGAAAACGAATTGCCTGCTTGGCCGCCAGGCCCCTCGGAGCATGACGAATGGGAACGCGTTCCCACTCACCTTAAACCCGCCGTTTGTCGAATGGCTGATGGGATGGCCTATCGGGTGGACAGATTGCGCGTGTGCGGCAACGGGGTTGTCCCGCTGGCGGCAGCTTATGCGTTTCGAACTCTTGCGGCGGTTGCAGCCCGCGACGAATTGTCAGACTGATTTGTTCGCTGGTCTTCGTGGTTGAAACACCGTCGGTTACTGTCGGACACTGTGACAATGTCTGACCATAGAGGTCAAATTTGCCGATATATGGTCATACTGTTCGACAGTATCCGATGATGAAAACAATGACGGGCAAATGCCGCTGCTTTGTCGCTCTATAAGCGGAACAGCGTCGGTTATTGTCCGATCATGTGATCATGACCGACCATGAAGACAAAATTTCGCGGTATATGGTGATGATGTTCAACATGATCCGAACATGAAAACAATGACCGGCCAGCAAAAGCCGATTTGTCCGAAGATGATCGGTTTGCGCCGCACAAAGCCATAAGATTATCCACTGAATAAGCGAGCAATCTTATGGCTTTATTCGGCGCACACCGATCATCTTCGGACAAATCGGTCTTCGCTGGCCGGTCATTGTTTTTATGGTCTGATCATGTTGAACATGATCACCATAAGGCGGGAAATTTGGCTTTCATGGTCGGACATTGTCACAGTGTCCGACGGTGAAAATCATACAAACAAATCCCGATGCTCATTCGTCGCGGGCTGCAACCGCCGCA
>CAIQVS010000244.1 GCA_903875345.1 uncultured Pseudomonadota bacterium
TGATCGGGTTCTGGACGGCGGACGCCGGCGGGATGTTGATCTGGGCTCGCGGGGCTTGTGTGTCCCAACGCTGTTTGACAATTTCATCGGAAGGAAGAGAGACGTGGGCGGCGCAAGTCCTTGCGTCCGGGCTCTTCGGTTTGTTCAGGTTGGCTCGTGAGAGCTGGTTTGGGCGGACTGGAGGGTTTGGAGAAGAGACTTCTACGACGGTCACGTTTCTACACACCATCGCGCTTTGAGCCGGTGAGGGTTTTCGGAACGCCGCGAGGGTTTTAGCTAACGGAACAGGCATCGAATCCAAGCGCATGAACACAGGGCGAATTTTTCTCGGCCTTACGCTGAAGCACGACGAGGTTTCCACTTACGCCTCCCGCTACGACATGGGGCGTGACGCATGAATGACGCGATAGTGACGGGTTTTTCCGTCTATCCCTTTGACCGTGTTGGGATGACGCACCCAACCTCCGACAACAGTTTTACGGTAAGTCTGACAAGGCAAAAAACACGCCCTTATCAGCATATATTTACCCCCTATAGAAAAGGCTGAGCCCGTCAATTGCGTCATCTCAACACCGTCAATCACTTAACCTCGAAATCGCGTCACTCTCGCGTCACAGGTGCGTCACTGACCCGACACCACCGTGTGCGCCGGTAGTGGAGCCAATTGCTTGTTGCCCGGCAATCATACCCATGAGGGGGGGCGCGGTTTAATATTGAGATGCTTTTGATGATGCGACCGGTTTTGGCTTTTTCGCGTTCGCAGCCAAAATGAGACAGGGGGGGTGTCTTCAAAACCAGCGATAACAAGCGACAAGTGCAGTCAACGGATGTCTGTAATAGTCGAAAGATGATGTCGGATGCCAAAAGCAAAATAGCGATCATCAAGCTCGTGAGCGACTTCAATCAACCCCCTGCCGCTGCTCGTTGAGCCGCTTGACGCTCTTTATGTTCAAACGCATCGGCGAATTGGTCAAGCTCGACGGACGTCATGCCGAGTACTTTACCCTGTTTGCGCCAAGTGGCGACAGCGGCTTCAACTTCGGCAAGAATAGTTTTCGCACGCGCAGGCGCAATCCGAAAATAAGGAGCGACGGACAGCAAGGCGTCGATGGTTGCATCCGGGCCGGACTCCTCGGAAATCCATGTCTTAAATTCGCGCACCCGTTCGGGAAACGGATTGATATCGAAGGCAGGGGACAAACGCCAGCGTCCGCGATCCACATGCAGAAAACCGTGATTAAGCAAATGATCATCAACATTGGTAATCAGGATCGAGAAAGCGATCCGCCGCCAAAGCTCGTCAATATCGGGTTGCGCGTCAGCACCATGGATACGGATCGCATCGACAATATCGGTATAGGTATGCTCGCGCGGATCACGTGGCTCCGCGCCGATCATTGTGGCCGCCGACGCGTACAAGAACCTTCCCCCCTGTGGGGTTCGGTCAAAGCGTCGGATCAGCGCAACTGCAACGCCACCGCTATCGACGAGGCGGGCCGAGGCCGCATTAATGCCAGCAGCAGCGGCAAGATTAAGCGCCAGAACCTCGCCTTTCGCCACAGGCCGATCATCGGTTACGCTCGGAAACTTGCCAATGGACAGTTGGCCATCTTCGTCAATGACAGTGCATTTTGGGCGCAAGCCGCCAAGTGATGTGCCGCGACCGCGCAGATACGCCAAATCCGCCGCCGTTTCACTATTGGTTTCGACGGCCCGCGACGCCGCCAGAAGGTCGGCAAGCTCGATAAGGGGCGGCGCAGTTCGACGACCTTCTTCCAGCGTTCTTTGAAAAACGCCA
>CAIQVS010000245.1 GCA_903875345.1 uncultured Pseudomonadota bacterium
ACCGCTGGTTGCATTCCGGTGCGCTAGAAAATAATTATAGAAGGCAAAAAAGATAGAAACGCTGAATATTCCGATAATCAAGACTTTCAGAAAATAGAAAAGACTCTCGAAAACGAGGGTTTGTGAGAAGCCGGAAACCAAAGGGCTGATCCGACCACATCGGGGGCTAAAGGCTTCTCAAAACTCATTCTCGATTGACGGTTCTCAAAACTTGTGATACGAGGTGAGTTTAGAGAGGAGCCTAACGATGAATCAGAACGAGGCGCTTGAAGCCTTTTCACGCGGGGAGATGACCGCCCTTGAGCTTCGTCGCCGCCTTGGCGGGGCGACCTACGGCGAAGTTCTGCAACGGCTCAGCGAAGTGAGCTTGCCGCTTCCGCGCGCGCCGGAGGCTGGCCGCGAAGAACAAATTGCCCGTGCCCGCGAATGGATGTTCCCGAAACATGTCCCGTAACCTTAAAATTTTCGTGGTCGATACGGGGCCGTTGATTACGCTCGCCGTGGCGAATTCACTCGATTATCTTCTGTATGTCGATGCGGATGTTGTGATCCCGGATGCCGTGCTGCACGAGGCGACTCGCGATGCCTCGCGTCTTGGGGTGCAAGACATCATTGATTGGGTCAAGGCGCATCGCGCCCATGTTGAAATTGCGCCGACCAAGGCTTATGAAGTTTATGACGCGGCGCGCGTGACGATGCCAAATCTCCGCGAACCGGATTTAGGCGAGAAGGCCGCCGTCGAAGTCATCGAAGAGCCGGACCGACTGCAAGGCGACGAGCGCGGCGTTTTGTTGTGCGAGGAAACGGCGGTTCTCAGGCGCGTTGTTGTGCGCGACCGCACCCGGATTGTCGAACTCAGCACGCTCGATTTTCTCCGCATCCTTGAAGCTGAACAGCGCATTCAGTCCGCCGAACAGGTGTTCGAACTCGCCGAGAAGGCCGGACGATTCCCTTCCCGCGTGGCGAAGCTGGACGCGCAAGACGAGGCGACGCGCGCCGCCATACAGGGGCTTGTGAAGCGCCGCGACATTGATTTGGAGCGTTGACCCTTGCTGATCGGTTATGCGCGCGTCTCAACGGTTGACCAGAATCTTGCTTTGCAGCGCGAGGCGCTGACCGAGGCCGGATGCGAGAAGATTTTCACCGAGCAAATGTCCGGCGCGGTTGCCCATCGTCCCCAACTTGTCGATGCGATCAGCTATGCACGCTCCGGCGACACAATCGTTGTGTGGAAACTTGATCGGCTGGCGCGGTCGATCAAACAGTTGATCGACACGATTGAAAGCCTTCGGGTGCGAGGGATTGGTTTTCGCAGCCTGACCGAAGCGCTTGACACGACGACCGCGCAAGGGCGGCTCGTGTTTCATATGTTCGGCGCGCTGGCCGAGTTTGAACGGAGCCTGATCCGCGAGCGGACTCAGGCGGGGCTGTTGGCCGCGAAGAGAGCCGGACGCACCGGCGGACGACCGCCGAAGCTGACGGACGAGGATATTGAGGCCGCGCGCGCCATGCTGACCAATCCCGATATTGGCGTGGCCTCGGTTGCGAATCGGCTCGGCGTGTCGCTCGCAACTCTCTATCGCTACATCCCCGCCGCGCGCGCAAGCACGACAGAATCCGTAAGTTCATAAAAGAGACTTTTGGAAACTCCGCTTGCCACCGCCTTTTCAAGGGGTTACGCTTTCCGAAAGATATGACCGGAACGCACCCCCAAAACCGACGCCTTGGCTATGCCCGCGTCAGC
>CAIQVS010000246.1 GCA_903875345.1 uncultured Pseudomonadota bacterium
CCAATTGTATCTATTTGATGTTTAATTGGCCGCTAGTGATGAACTTTTGCATATACCGCCTTCAAAATTTCGTGCTGAAGTTACGAAAACGAGTGGATACCAAAATTTTAGCAAAACTACAAAGCTAACTTTTTCAATAAATTAACCATAAATAGCAGTGGACATTGCACAAGGTAATTTTTTAATGTCAGGCAGTTCGGAAACACCAATGATCTTGAATTAATTGTCGCGGAAAAATTATGACGAGAGAATATCCCATCGTATGGATTATTGGCGCAACCAGATCCTGCAAAACGGCTTTGGCGCAAAATGGCGTCGCCCCGTTAGGGTTTAAGCTAATTTCGACGGGCGATTATTTTCGCCAAAATTACGGGAAGGAAGATACCAATTCGCGCGATTTTGTTTTCCAGATTTCTGCTTTTGCAGCTGAGTGTTTGGCGCGTCAACCCGACTGTCATCTCACTCACTTGGAGCAACTTCTTGAAACAGTTAAGCAGCCCTGCGTGATTGAGGGGGAAAGAAATCCTAGCGAGTTTGCCAAACTTTATGATCCTCAGAGGGACATGGCGATTTTTTTGCGTCGGTTAGACATGGATATTTACGATACAACAATTGAAAGAGGCATTGCCGTTATTGAGCAAAATGTTCGCTGGTGCATTAATACCGGCATCTCCCCAGCCGCGTCTGCTTTCAAGGTGACATTCGGCGATCAAAAAATTAAAGCCGAATATTTTGGCGTCAACAATGGAGCTGATGCTGTGTTTATAGAAGGAAATGTTGGTGCCAGAAAACTTGATGGGGAGGTAGAAGACCGCTATCCATGGATAAACATCCTGATAGGATTGGTCAGAGAACAGGTTAACAACTATATGGGTTCTCATATTCGCCCGAAGGAACTAGGCATCAGAGACGACAACAACCCCAAGCGAGCGCCATGACGAAAAAACCACTCTCCATCGACGAGCTTACTATTGAACAGCTTTTGGCCATTCCAGAAGGTGAGCCTGAGAGACTGTTTCAGCCGGACGCAGCGGCCATCAAAACATCGTATCGGAAGTTAGCACAAAAATTCCACCCTGATAAAAATCCAGATGCCCGCGCTGCTGATGCTTTTTTGCATGCCCAGAAACTGCAAGATAGAGCCAATTACAAATTGGAAAACGGGATATGGGAAACCCCCGGCCTTTTGCAACTCATGCAGAAGTCTGGCCGAACTGCAACTATACGATATCTCAAAAAACATCCGTTCGAATTAGGCGAGATGTACATCTGTGATGGCAAAGTTGTTTTTGTTGTCAAACCAGATTTTGAAGACCTATTTAATAATGGCGTCAAAGTTGCAAAGAATTTGAAATTCGATAACGATAAAATGCGTGAGCAGTTCACGCCTCAACTACCCCACGTAGAGGGTACATTTCAGACTGCCGACAATAGACATGTCTTAGTAGCCAAGCGCGACAACGATCTTATCCTTATGCAAGATTTAATCGATCATGCGGGTGGAAAAATTGAACCCGTCCATGTGGCATGGATCATGAGCCGCCTGCATAACCTGAATTGTTATCTCCAGTGGGCTGGTATTGCCCACAATGATATTTCACCTCATACTGTGTTTGTGCGCCCCAAGGACACCATCTCGCCGCCAGTTGCGGGAAGTAATATAGCGCCGAAAGATCACACCATAGCTCTCTTGGGTGGGTGGTGGTATGCAGTGAAGGATGGTGCGCAATATGTCGGCTTACCAGCGAGAACCTTAAGCAGCATACCGCGTACAGATTTAACAAAACCAGATCCTCGTGCCTCAACACGTACAGATCAAGCCTTGGTACGTCTTGCGGGACGAGAGATGTTGGGTGATCCAAGTGGTATTCGTCTGGCAACCGATGGCACCATCAAAAAATACTTGTCTGACTGGCTTACCTTGCCCGGCAGTGGTGATGCCATTAAGGATTATCAAACTTGGCAAGGAACCATCCTTCCCGAGGCTTTTGGAAAACGTCGCTTTACTGAGTGGGATGTAAAGCCGAGTTCTATCTACCCACAACCATAACATTAACCAAGAGGAGTATGCATCATGGGCGGAGGAAGTTGGACATCAACAGATTGGGATTCATTTAAAAGCAAGGCAACGGTCGATCCCACGACAGGTGCGGCAAAAACTCGAGATGAGATTTTTGATCGTAACGATATGAAGCCGGAATTTGATCCGAAAAATATCAAGATGAGAGAGTCTCGTGACTCCGCAGATCATCCTTCTTCAACGCCAGTAGCCCTTGCTCTCGACGTCACTGGTTCTATGGGAAAAATTCCGCATGAGCTGGTCTCAAATGGCCTTAACACGACAG
Organism: uncultured Pseudomonadota bacterium; assembly: GCA_903875345.1. Classification (GTDB taxonomy): domain Bacteria; phylum Pseudomonadota; class Alphaproteobacteria; order UBA9219; family UBA9219; genus CAIQVS01. The sequence continues at coordinate 2,346 of CAIQVS010000246.1, forward strand.
TCACAGAGATACTAAACCGCAAGCCTGTGTCTGATCCACAGATCATGATTATGGCGATTGGTGACGCTAAGACAGATCGTTGTCCACTGCAGGTGTCTCAGTATGAGTCAGATATAAGAATAGCGGAACAGCTTAAAGACCTCTACTTGGAAGGCGGTGGTGGTGGCAATAAAGGGGAAAGTTACAACCTTGCTTGGTACTTTCTTGCCCGCAAAGCTGATATTGACAGTTTTATCAAGCGTGGTGTGAAGGGAGTTCTTTTCACCGTTGGTGATGAAAATATCCACCCATCACTGAAAGCATCTGAAATCGAGCGAGTGTTTGGAGACACCGTAGGGGAAGACATTCCTACGAGGGAATTGCTACGCATGGTTGAGGAACGCTTTGATGTTTATCATCTTATGATCAAAGAAGGTGGCATGGATAATACTCATGACCGTGGAGAACGGTGGAAAGAGCTGTTGGGTGAGCGTGTTATTCCGGTAACTGATTACACGAAATTACCCGAAATCATCGTCTCGGTTTTAGAAGTAATCGCAGGAAAACCGAAACATGATGTTGCTGCATCCTGGAGCGGTAGTACGGCGGTTGTGGTCAGGGAAGCCGTGCGCGATCTGGCTCCAACACGAACAGGTGGCCTGGTTAAGTCAGGCACTGGAGCGGTCTGGCGTCCCGGCGGCGTTGGCTAATGTTTGCCTCAATGCAGTTAGAAATGTAACTATAACCAAAAAGGGAGCGCATCATGGGTGGAGGCAGTTGGACATCAACGGATTGGGACTCATTTAGAAGCACGGCTACGGTTGACCGTAAAACGGGTAG
>CAIQVS010000247.1 GCA_903875345.1 uncultured Pseudomonadota bacterium
ATTGTTGGCGAAAATTAAAGCCGCTTCCGGTGGAAGAAATAGCGGCAAGCTCCCTGATATAGCGGAGTTAAAATCTAGGCTGGAGGCGCTTGATAGAAACGCGCCGGTGGAGCCGATTATGCCCACTCTTTTTTATGAAGATAACTCGCCAGAAGCTTTGGCGCAGTATATCGCATCGGGTTGGCCATCATCGTCGCTATGGAGCGATGAAGGTGGACTTGTCATCGGCGGGCACGGCATGGGCGATGACTCGATGATGCGCTATCTGGCATTGCTCAACCGCATGTGGGATGGCAACCCGTTCGAGCGGCGGCGCACCACGGCTAAAAGTTTTGTTGTCAAAGGCCGCCGCCTAACCTGTTCGATTATGATGCAGCATGTCGTGCTATGCCGTCTCTTAGATGCCAGCGGCGGCGCTTCGCGTGGCTTAGGATTTCTTGCACGGTTTTTACTGGCATGGCCGGAATCCACTATGGGAAGCCGCCTCTACCGCGATATCAATATCGATGGGCCGGAAATGTTGTCATGGGATCGTCGCCTAACCGAACTTTTATCATTACCGTTACCGACGGAAGGCGAAAACATGGTGCTTAATCCACCTGTAATTGCCCTTTCCGCCACTGCTAAAAGAGAATGGATTACCTTTCATGATAGCGTTGAAAAAGAGCTTGGCCGTTTAGGTGAATTTGGCGATGTGTCCGACTTTGCCGCCAAGACAGCAGAAAATGCCACGCGGTTGGCCGGAATCCTATGGACATTCCAACATGGCACGGCAGGTGAAATTGATATCGGAACCATGCAGGCGGGCGCAGCGATAGCGAGTTGGCACCTTGGAGAGGCTAAACGCATACTAGGCGCAACCATCATGCCGCAAGCGGTAGCTGATGCCATGTTGCTGATACATTGGATGCAACAGACTGGTCGCAACGAAGTAAGCCCACGCGATATTCTCAATAAAGGATCTAGTCGCCTCCGTAAGAAAGAACGCCGGGACGCGGCGGCAAAGCTGCTACTGGAAAAACATCAGCTTTTTGAAAGCAATCAATCCGGCGGCACTATTTGGAAGCTGCATCCGCAACTGGCAGGAGGCAATCATGTCGAGCCTTGACCAGTGGATTGCTCCCTTTATTCGCCCTGATAGCATTGCGACAATTGCGACACCTGCGACATCATCAGCAGCGCAGCCGAAAGCCGATAATTCCTCTGTCGCGGATACTATGCGACGGTCTGCGACAATACCGAAGGGAGGGCGCGATGTCGCGCCGCGTCGCATTACTCTTGCGACAGCAAAGCCCACAGAAAACTGGCCATTAAGAGGCACTGTCGCAAAAATCGCAGATGTCGCATGGGAAGCTACTGACTGGCAGGAATTTTATGATGAGCGGGCTGGTATTGCTGAGTATGATGGCGGGCAGCCCCGTGAAAGGGCTGAGCGAATGGCCTATGAATCGTGCATCACGCGCTGGCTCGATACTCACCCGCCTGCAGATATCGATGACACTATCTGTCCCCACTGCCAGCAACCTAACGGTGCGTCGGGGACATCCTGCGTACCAACGTTATCAGGTGACGGTGGCCGTGTATGGCTGCACCATGCTTGCCTTGAACCCTGGCGGGCTCTGAGGCGGCAAGAAGCCGTCAAGGCTATAGCAAATATGGGCATTATCCGGCAAAAGTCGGGTACGGAAACCGTATCCACCCCACGGGGGGTTTAATCCCGCACAGCATTTTATGATGCGACCGGTTTGGGGTTTTACGCATCCGTCGCCAAAATGCGAGGGGGGGGTACACTTGCTGAATGCCAAGATTTGGTCGATCACAGACTTTATGTGTTTTGCGCTATCGGTAGGCTTGAGGCAAAAATTTAGGCTTCGACTGGACTAAATCGATTCGCCAGCAACTAAATGATTTCAGAATTTGGCAGGCTTATATCTCAATTGAGTGGGATCTTATTTGTGGCGAACAGTTAATTCAGGCGTAGCTCCTAATCCCTCTTGTACATACAAAACTTCAATAAAAGTCATGAGGACGAGAGTGAGTGGTGCCGCGAGCAATATGCCGGGTGCTCCGATGAGGATACCGCAGGCCACTGTCGAAAGTATGGCCAGAACAGGTGGTAACGAAGTGGCTTCGGCTTGCACAAGTGGGGTAATGAAGTCCCCCTCCACAAAGTGAATTGCCATATACATCAGCACTACAGAAACGGCATACAGCGGTCCCTGAGTTAGCGCGACTAATGTAGCCGGAACGGCAGCCATTACCGCACCGACATAAGGAATAAAACAAAGTAGGCCGCCCATCAGTCCAAGTGCGAATGCCGCATCAATGCCCAGTGCCCATAGCCCTAAGCCTGAAAGAATGCCAATTGCCCCCATCACAACCAGTTGACCAATAAGCCACCGCAGTAAAATATTTGTAGTTACATCGAAAAGATGTTCGGTTCTCAACCGAAATTTGGGAGGCACCAAGCGCAAACAAATATGGCGGTATCGGTCAGGTTGAACCGCAAGATAAATAGCAACAAAAAGAGTAATAACTGTATATGCTAATCCGCGCGTTATAAAGCCAACTACAGCTGTAACGGCTGATGTTGCCCAGCCTGTAGCGCCAAGAACATTTGCACCGCGGGCCTGCTCAAGAAACTGACGTCCGTATGAATATTCATTAAGCCTATCCATCACCAACTGATAGCCTGCAGGCGCCATTCGGATGACTTCATTAATTTGGGATACAGTCGTTGCACCAAAGAACCAGAATGCACCTGCAAATGCGAGTACCACGGCTATAAAAATACCTATCACAGCAAAGAGTTCGCGCGCGCCTGTTCGACGCACAACAGCTCGTGCTGCTGCAAGTAGTCCAATTGATATAAGTATAGCGCCAAAGAGGAGTGCTAGAATTGCGGTAAGTTTCCAGAGCGCAACGGCAACCGCTGCGACAATTACAATAATAATTAGTCGTCCAGTAAAGGCTCCCAGCGACAGATAACCAGAGCCGTTCAACTCAACAGTGTGAGGATCGAGTTTCGGCACAAATAGAACCCCATTTGAAGGTGATGAATGAGTAATCGGGAAACAGAAACCAGTTTAGCTTTTAATCGTTTCTCCATTGACTGCAGCCTCTGTTTTTTCAACAGCAAAAATCATGCATTGCCTTAAACATAAAATTTGAAAAAAGAAGAGATTAAGCGCCATAAACACTGATCAAGATAGGTAGCAAATAGATCTCACTATCATTTGACTTTTATCAAATTTATAACAATGGCGCATGGTAAGGTGGCGCTTAAAATAAAAAGTCTTATGGAATCTTAAAGCGAAGTATCCGTGACAAAGACGCTGATCAATCGCACGGGCCAAACGCTGGTAGATACTCAACGGCATTCATGGCGATTCTCTCTTTCGCCCCATGAAGCATGGGATGCCATGTTTCAAGACTGTGAAAAAGCCACGCAATCTATTGAGCTTGAGCAATATATTATTGCAAATGACTCGCTGGGACAAAAATTCTTGAAGTTATTTATCGAGAAAGCGAAGCAAGGTATAAAGGTTTTTGTCATTTGTGATTACTATGGCAGCCAAAGCCTAGCTCATTCAGGCCATGTCAAAGAGCTTCGCGCCGTCGGCGGCCAATTCTACTTTTATCACTCGCTTGGAGTGCTGCGCCATTTGTGGCCGAAGAAATGGTTTCCGCGTACTCATGTCAAAACGCTTCTGGTAGATTCAGCGATTGCCTATACAGGTGGTGTTTGTTTGGCTGAGAGAATGAGAAACTGGCGCGATACACAAATAAGAATTACTGGCCCCGCCACAGCCCAGGTTAAACGAGCATTTGATGACATCGAAAATGCGTTTACGCACCAAAAATCAGCCAAGATAAAAAACAAGAAATACATTTCCGATGAATTTACCTATCTTCAAAGCTCACCAGTTTCTTTATCGCATAGAATTTATCGCGAACTCATTTGGGCGTTAGGATCGGCGGGGAATCATATCTATGTAAGTACGGCCTTCTTTGCCCCCAATCGCCGTTTTCGCCGCACTTTGATCAAGGCTCAGGCACGAGGAGTAAAAGTCATCCTGCTTGTTCCGATAAAATCAGATGTTATTTTGGCTGACTGGCTTTGCCTGTCATATGCCAGTAGCCTTTTAAAGGCAGGTGTAAAAATATATCGCTATCAACAACCAGTCTTGCACAACAAAACAGTGGTTATAGATAATCGGTGGGCAACCGTTGGTAGTACCAACATGGATATTCTCAGCTTTTTTCTTAATCGTGAATCGAACCTAATAATAAAAAACTCAGATGCTATAGCAGAGCTCAAGCAACAGTTTTTTAATGACCTCCAACAAAGTGAAGAATTAACCCTTGAGCAACTCAAGAAAAGGGCACTCTGGGTAAAAATCATTGGTTATCTAGCTCGCATCGTGAAATCATTCTTGTGGCGCTCATGAGAACTTACAAAATTCTAATGAGCAATCTTGGTTATGCTCGCGGCATTAGCGGTAGTCTTGCCGACCACCTACGTTACGCGCACCGCCACTTTTATTGCTCACCCGAAATCCAAAAAACTTCCCTGCGACAGCTTAGTGAACTGATAGCCGATGAAGATCCGGATATTTGTTGTTTTATGGAAATCGATAAGGGCTCCTTTACCTCAGCTGGCCTCAATCAATTGCAGGAACTGATTAATGAAAAATATAGATTTTTTGATATTGAGATCAAATATGCTGTGAAGAGCCGATTGGTATCTTTTCCTATCAGCAAGGGTAAATCTAATGCATACCTTGCAAAGCATAACTTTGCGCATGAGAAATTGTATTTTGACAGCGGCATGAAACGCCTGATCTACAAAA
>CAIQVS010000248.1 GCA_903875345.1 uncultured Pseudomonadota bacterium
CGCGTCAACTCTTGAGTTGCCATGACCATATATTGATATCGGTCACACTTGGTGGCAAAACTTGCTTCTCATCAAGCGCATCCGGCTTATTGGGGCGTAGCCAAGCGGTAAGGCAGCGGATTTTGATTCCGCCATTCGGAGGTTCGATCCCTCCCGCCCCAACCATTTTAACATCAACAGGCATGCCCCCCCCCGTAAAAAGGCTGGACAATCCCCAGCCGTGGAAGTCCCGTCAATAATGCAGCATGCGTCCTTTCCCAGACTCTCACAATAAAAACACGCTATCCAATTGAAAGTAATATGCATTTTAGCAACACAATTTTCGTAAACTAATTTTGTGCTATAATAGCACCCTCAAAAAAAGGATTTAACAAGTGAGTACATTAAAGCGACGGGCTCTCATTGGTTTGGCATTTGCTGCCTGTGCGTCCGGTATTGCCGCAGGGTTAGGGGTATTGCCCGATTTTTACGATACAGAAACGGAGCCGTCGCAGCCTCCGCCAGCACTTCCCGAAGTTCCGAAACTCAAACCTGACGGTCACATCGCAATCGACGAGACGGCAGAACGACGAAAGCACGAAAAGAAAGCGAGAGATGCTTTTGCATTTGCCAAAAAACACAATTTTCTAGAGCCGTTTGCTCAAGTCTGCGCGGTGACGGACTTCCCACTGCCCTGCTTGCTGTCGATCGCCTGTTTCGAGACGGATCTGGGAAAAAACACCGGCAGACCACGTACGGTTGCCAACAGTCCACCGCAAACGGCATCCGGCATTGTGCAAATTACCGATAAGGTTTTTACCTATCTGGTAGCCAAACATTCCGCTGTGCTGCAGCAACAGATTGGCAAGGGCGAAAGTCCGGACGTGCAGGCCATGATGGAGGCTTTGCCTTTTGTCACTTATGACCCAAAAAGTGGAAATGTCAGTTTGAGAAATGAAGAATACATACAGCACATGAAGAAGAAAGCGTTAGATCACGCCTCTGCTCACACGCCCCATCCCACCAAAGGGCACAAGGCGAAATTAATCCCCGTCAGGCAGATCCCTGTTCCCGATCTCAGGGAACAAATTCTACGCGGACGTAATAACCACTCCGTGTCTTTGCTGCTGGTGGCCAGCGACTTGAAATGTGTGGAAAATTCCATAGTTGCAGGCGATGGAACCATATCCAGCGAACTTAAATTCTGGATGGCGCACCGTTTCGGTCTTACGCGAGCGAACAATATCATTCGCGCACATCAATCGGCCCCCGACAAAAAAATGTGCGCCGTATTCAAAGTTGAAGACCCCGCAGACCCCAAATTTTCAGTTTACGGAAACAACGGCATCAATCCCAATATGCGGGTTGATGATTTTGTGCGTCTTTCAGCCATACGATATGACGCCGTGCGTTCGACACTGACCAGCAACTACGCCGCTTACGCTCCCGCCGACGCGCCCGATCAAGTTGCATCGCGCCCACCAAGCACCAGTCCCCCTGCAGCAAGGCCTTTCAGCAAGTCCTGATCAACTACAGTTAGCGAATTTATTTTCGTCTTAATATCACAGTGCAATAACCAAAGATGTTAAGTCCCTCCCGCCAGAAATTCAACGCTCTGAAAAACGTAAGCGCATCGCCATTTTGGTCACACTTTCATAAAAAATCGGCAAAAAAGCAGTTGGCTGGCTTCGCAGCGTCATCGGGACAACGTCCATTGGAGAATCCTATGTTTCTGCTTCTAATTTTTTGATTTGCTTATCGATTTTTTTCATATCTTTTCTCATGTGCCTTCCCAAAAAGCTGGCCTATAGCTCCAATCTATACCCCTCTTCTTTTTAAACCGGCTAGTGAACTCCCGGCAATAGACTACGATCTCACTTAACAAATGTGTCAAAATCGTGCATATAGATGCGGACATATATCAACTCCAGACTCTATGAGGCTCATCATGCTGTTGCGGTTGTGTTTCGCGTGTGTTGGTTTCTTGTTTATGGGTATGGGTTTTGTCACAGTTCCGGTTTACGCTGACGATCAAAGCAACATGGCGGAGCTTGAAAGTCGTCTGGATCAACAGCAGCAGGTGTTGGATCAGCAAGCGAAGGAAATTAGCTCACAAAATCAGCAGATCCAAGCGTTGCTCGACGCCAATCAGACCAAACAAGCTACGGCATCCTCCAACCCGCCAAATCCAGCTGATAACACCCCCCAACCTCTACAAAATCTGCATCCTTTGTCGAGCCTGATTTTAGAGCAATCGCGCGGAACGGGTGCGTCTACTTCGGTAGCAACCGAGACTACGCAAGATCAGCGGCCTCCACAAATCGAAGCGCTTGCCAATCAGGGCGGGATTTTGTCACCGGCGGGAATGCTCACCTATGAAAGCGCTCTCGAATACACAAACACCACGAACAATCTGTTCTCGTTCAACGGCGTGGAGCTGGCACAGGTTGTGTTGGTTGGGGTGCTGAACAACAGTACCGTCCGCCATCAGGTCGCGCAATATTCGGGACGATTCCGGCTTGGCTTGACGGATCGGCTCGAAGTCGACGTTCACGCGCCCTACGTCTATCGCAACGACGCATTGACCCAAACCAACCCGGCGACGAATGTCACCACGCAATCGACGGAAGAAGGCGCCGGGCTAGGCGACATCGATATGGGCGTATCGTATCAAATGAACAATGGCCAGCAGGGCTGGCCGTTCCTTATCGGCAATCTGCGCTACAAGGCGAATAACGCCGACGGCCCTTATGATATTCCATACAACGCAAGCAACATCACCTCACGTCTGCCAACCGGAACTGGGTTTCAGACCGCTGAAGCCAGCGTGACCGCGATCAAAGTCAGCGATCCTGCGGTACTTTTTGCCAACCTCGGTTACGTTTATGACGTGCCGCGTGACATCAATCGTAATTTCGGCACGACGCGCATCACCTCCGTCGATCCCGGCAATGCCATCAACGCGTTATTCGGCATCGGCTTCGCGATCAATCAGGACACGTCGTTCTCGCTGGGTTATAAACACAGCTACGTCTTTTCGACAAATCAGAATTCGATCGATTTGTCGAATGGCCAGTCCAGCAACTTTCGAAGCGGTACTCTTGAAGTAGGCACCCTTGAGCTTGGATTAAATTACGCCTTCACGCCGCAGACAAGCCTCAACGTCAATATCGAAGCTGGCGTCACCAACGACGCACCCGATGTCCATCTACTTTTCCGCGTGCCGATTCAGCTTGGCCGCGTGTTTTAACGCTTCTTCTTAGAATCCAAGATTTCGTATTGAGCTATGCTGGGCAAGCGCCCCAACCTGAGCAATGGAAGCATTGTGAACAAAGTTCATGATCGTGGCCATGTTATGTAGGGTAAGCCCTACCGTGACGGTCTGTTTTATGTTTTGACCGTTCATCGTGTTCATAATGATGCTCGCTGGTGCGCCGCCCGCCGTCTGATTGAGTACAGTCGTGTGGCTACCGTTCGGGTTTGTGATGAGGACGCCGTTGCCGTTGCCGACCATACTTAGGCCAAGACCGCTAGGGAGATTCTGCGGCATTAAATCCATGTTCGCCGTTGCTTCAAGCTGTCCCGTTGCGGCGGACGGCATGACCGTCAACGCGCGCGAAAAAATCGTCGCGCCGTTTACTTGCGTTTGAACATTGACGGCGAAATTATAAAAAAGGCCTCTGGGATCCGCGAATCCGCCGCGCAGGGAGTCCATATCCGATGACGACAGCGGCATCTCGGCATCAATCATGGCCACCATGTCCGTACACGTACTGCTCGGCTCACCCATGTGTAGGGGAGCGATTTTTCCGTGACTGGGGATGTGCCCAGCGTTCCCGGTAAAAGCCTTCGCATCAACAGAGCCGACAACGCCAACGCTATAGAACGCTGCCACGCAGAAGGCAAAAAGAATGGATCGGGTATTCATCGCGCGCCTCCCGTCGATGGGCTTGAAGCCGACCCCGTTAAGGCACTGGGTACTATCGCTGAACTGAATACATCGGCATTCGTGGGAGCTATTTGCCACGCCATAGGAGCAAGAGCCTCCGGATCAATGGCCTCGTCATTTCCGCCCCGAACCGGCGCATGGGCGCGCGCATAACGCCAGTCATTCGTATTCGCGTAAGCAAGCTTCGCTTTCGACGCTTCATTAGTCACAATCAGGGCGATTCCGTTCCATATCGCCGCAAAATCCCGCTGCGCATAGTCGGTGTTGCCGATATTAGGGTCGCCTACAAGGACGTGGCCATTGTTCATCGTCTTGACGACGACAAAGTGGTTGTACCCTTTGTTGTTAACGAGGGCGATGAAGGGAACCCCGTATTTCTGGATCGACGCAATGGTGAGCTTATACCCTTTCGCGTTCAGTCCATGATTGTTCAGATAATGTGCCATATCCAGCATAGAAAAACCCTCCTTCCGGATTTTGTCTTGGTTGCCGATATTGAACATCTCGAGAAACACATCTTTTTCCGACGCGTTGACGCCGTAGACATAGGTCATAAGAGTCGCGACGGCCGCCGAGCCGCAGCTGTAGTCGTAGGCTTGATGTTTAACAGTCTGAAAAGGGATATCTCGCCAACTTACGATGCTGACATTTACTGCTTCGTTTTTTGGCCCGTTGTCGACGCTTACTTCCGTCGTTTCGGTATGCGCTTCGTCAGCCATGTCGACTTTAGGAGCCGCAGGGTCGGCACCTGAAGCGGTGGGCTGCGGTCCATCCGCGCAGCCCACCACAGCAAGAGCCAACAAGCCTCCTAACACCGCCCGAAACGCAGACGCCCGCGTCATGCAAAAGCCCTCCCCTTAGTGGTCAACCACATCGAAAACAGAACCTTGCCTGCCGCCCGTACTGGCATCAACCGCCGACGGCGGGGAAAACAAAAACTACTGCATCATCAAGACGCTGAGACTAACTCCTGAGCTGATCGTGGCGTTGTTGCCCGTGTTCATGACATAACTGCCAAACCCGCTCCCGCCAAAATTATTTCCGACGACAACGGAACCGTTCGTCAAGTCACCGCTAACATTCATGACATTGCCGGTCGACGTGGAGGTCAGGGTTTGATTGGATGTAACGTAATTGCCGCCTGCCCCGCGCTTCTGGCTCATATCGGATTCCGTAATCGCGTCTGACGACTCTACGGCGACTGTGTCGTCCGCTTGTTCCGCCGCCGCCTTACGTCCAAATGACGCGAGCGCAACCACAACCACACTAAGAAAAACCAACCAACGAAACGCTTCATTCAAGTCAAGCATCCTCATGGCCGCCTCCGCTATGCCTTTAGCTAGGGTTGTGTCCCTGAAAAAAGCCCCGGATCGGCATGTGCGGTGCCGTCCGGGGACATTCCTGCAGCTTAGTGGATAGCGCCTTGGCCGGCGACGTTGGTCGCGTTGATGCCGGCAAAGTTCATACCCGTGTTAAGCCCAACGGTGTAAATACCGTTGCCTGCCGTACTTGCGCTCAGACTTCCGGTAAAGGCTTGGGCTGATCCCCCCACACCCCCGTTGCCGCCAACAGCGCTTCCGCCAGTTCCACCTGAAGCGCTAGACGCAACGTTCCCGGTCGTACCAGACGCGCCAATCGACCCGCCCGTACCACTCGCGGCAACAGACCCTCCTGTTGAGGTTCCATTCGTCGATCCACCCGTTCCGGTTTGCGTATTCGAGCCGCCATTGCCGCCCATACCGCTCGCCCCGCCGCTACCCGAGGCAACGACCGATCCACCATTGCCTGAATTACCGCTCGACCCGCCGGTTCCCGTTGCTGTCGCAACACCGCCCGCGCCGCCGACACCACCCGTCCCGCCGGCTCCGGCAGTGGCGTTACCGCTGCCAGCCGATCCAGTCCCGCCGGAAGTGCCACCCGTACTGTTGGAGTCAGCCGTAGAGTGATGCAAATCCCCAGATGATGCGGAGCTGTACCCTCCGGCATCGCCACTGGAACCACTCGGGCCACCAATTCCAACGCCAATTGACGGACCACCTTCACCGCCCGATCCGCCTTTGCCGCCATTCGCGACAGCCAGACCGCTTCCGCCTTTGCCAGTGGAACCACTGTCTCCGCCGGTGCCAGAGGCCGCTACACTGCCGCCAGCGCCGCTATTACCGCCTTTACCTGCGAGGCCAACTTGGGTTGTGTCGCCGCCGATACCGAGAACGCCAGAGTTCCCGCCGTTACCAGCTTTGACAGATCCAGCAGTGCCGTCCGCTGTGACCGAGCCGGACTTGCCGCCAATCGCAAACGCGCTGCCGCCGCTCGCGCCACGAGCGTCTCCGCCCGCGCCGCCCGCCGCACCTTTAGCGCTGATCGTCGCGCTGTTACCGCTCACGACCGACGACAAAGTTTGTGTGGCGACGACGTCCACCGTGTTGTTCGTTTCTGTGTTGTAAGAATGCGAGGGGTCATTGGTAGTCGTCGTGTTGAACGAGTCCAATGTCTTATTCGTCGTCGAACTTTGTGAGGAATTTTGCGTATCGTAGGAACCGAGCGTACTCCCCGTTGCGCTGTCTTTCGCGACGGTGATGTCGGCAGCGTGAACGGGACTCGACAGAACCAACGCGACGGCGCTGATGGCGACACTGCTCAGAAGGGACTTTTTCATGGTAAACTCCGTTTGGTTTGGGTTGAGAGACGTATGGACAGATTAAGGACCGAAAGGGTGCTGATAACGCCCAACGGATACCGACTGACTCAGACTGGATTACGGAACAGTGCTAATGAAACAAACCGACCTTACTAAACCAAGGCGGCAACGAGGTGGTGTACTAGACAGTACTGATTTCCCACAACTCACTCCGGCGTCACTGTAACCACACCTTCAGGACCTTGACGTCCCTCGGAATAGCCTTAAGTACCCAATGACCCGCTTACTCATTCCATGCACGGTATACTAGCGATATTTTTTAAAAGGTCAATAGCAAATTAACCATAATTTAATTTTTCTGTGTGCGCATTGATTCTGAGTCGCTGCTTGGTGATTGCAA
>CAIQVS010000249.1 GCA_903875345.1 uncultured Pseudomonadota bacterium
GAGCAAAATCTCGGGACGAGATTTTTGATCGCCGTACGATGAAGCCGGAATTTGATCCAAAAAACATCAAAATGCGCGAGTCACGTGACTCTGCGGATAACCCGGACTCAACACCCGTTGCTGTTGCTTTGGATGTCACGGGATCAATGGGACAAATTCCACACGATCTCGTTGCAGACGGCCTAAATAGAATGGTTGGCGACATTTTGAAGCGCAAGCCTGTCTCTAATCCGCACATAATGCTGATGGCTGTTGGAGATGTGGAATATGATCGCTGTCCTTTGCAGGCCACGCAATTTGAAGCCGACATCAGAATTGCCGAACAGCTCAAAGAGCTTTATCTTGAAGGCGGCGGCGGCTCAAATCCAACGGAAAGCTACAATCTGCCTTGGTATTTTTTGGCGCGCAAAACAGACATCGACAGCTTTAATAAACGTGGTGTGAAGGGCGTCTTATTTACAATTGGTGATGAAGGTGTCCCCGGTAAATTGACAAAAGCAGAAATAGCCAAGGTTTTCGGCGACACCGTCCAGAACGATATTTCGTCGAGAGACCTGTTGCGCATGGCCGAGGAACGCTTTGATGTCTATCACTTGCTGATAAAACAGGGCAGCAATTACACCCGACGTATCGAAGCAGATTGGAAGGAACTGCTGGGCGAACGAGTGATTCCTGTGTCTGACTATACGAAGGTTCCTGAAATCATTGTTGCAACACTCGAAGTCATAGCGGGCAAACCTAAGCACGATGTCGCAGCTTCCTTTAGCGGCAGCACTGCGGTCGTGGTAAGAGAAGCAGTTGCGGGCCTGACGCCAAAACGAACTGGTGGTCTGGTAAAATCCGGCACGGGTGCCGTTTGGCGTCCGGGTGGTGCTGGCTAATCTTAACATGCCACGTAAAGCAGAAGTTGTTATTGGTGCCAATTTCGGTGACGAGGGAAAAGGCCTCGTCACCGACTTTTTATCTGCGCGACACAGTGCGGACGTTTTCGTCGTCCGTCATAACGGAGGTGCACAAGCAGGACACACTGTTGTAACACCGGATGGCAAGCGCCATGTTTTCAAGCATTTTGGTAGTGGCACGTTTGCTGGTGCTAGAACGATCTTGAGTAGATTTTATGTTTGCAACCCCATTTTATTTTTCCGCGAAAAAGAATTGCTGAACAAGTCGGGGGTAAAACCCATTGTCTATATCGATCCCAGAGCAACAGTCTCAACGCCTTACGACATGATGATTAATCAGCTTGCCGAGGATGCACGTGGTGGAAACCGTCACGGTAGTTGTGGCCTAGGTTTTGGCGAAACGGTCGAGCGCAATCAATGGGATCAATATGGTTTGCAGTTTAAAGACCTAACGTCCCCACAATTGAAGGAACGCTTGCAATTCATACAAACAAACTGGGTTCCACAGCGCCTTGCGGCACTTGATATTCCGCCTCTTTCTCCTGAATGGCAAGACAGAATAAGTTCAGGACAGATACTCAATCGCTATTTGGAGGTTGTTTCTGATTTTCTCGATGAAGTTACGACATTCACACCAGATGTAATAGGTGGCACGTCTCATATTATTTTCGAGGGTGCGCAAGGATTATTGCTTGATCAAGAAAGGGGCTTCTTCCCTCATGTGACCAGATCACATACGGGTATCAGGAACGCTGTGGATCTTGCCCTAGATTATGGCATCAGCAAACTAGAAGTGACCTATGTGACCCGCGCATATGCGACCCGTCATGGTGTTGGTCCATTTCCGCACGAGTTAGAAAACAAGCCTTACTCGGCCATTCATGACCCGACGAATGTCCATAATGAATATCAGGGGGCTTTGCGTTTCGGGTGGCTTGATCTCAATCTATTGCAATCTTCTATACAAGCGGATTTGGAGTATGCGCCAGCCTCCATTGACTTATCTTACGGAATTGCTGTTACATGTCTTGATCAAATTGAAGACCCCCATAGCTACATTTTGAATGGTCTCACCGAAAAAGCGAATGCAGAAAATTTTCTGGGGGATATTCACAAAGTCTGTAGACCTTCTTTTCTTATCAAAAGCTATGGTTCCACAAGGCAAAACATTACCACCTAAGTTTCTTAAGGCTTATCGTGGTGAAAAAAGCCGAAAAATGTGATCAATTACGAAGCCAGCCACAGCGCCAAGGGCTAGAATAACGGCGAAGCCGCCTTTCCAGCGGTTTGCAGTGCGGTCGAGTTCAGCCAGCTTGGTGTCCATGCTGTCGAGCTTGGTCTTGAGTTCGCCCACGGCTGCGGTCAGCGCGGTGACTTGCGCTTCCAGTCTTCCGATGCTGCGGAAATACTCGGCTTCTGTGGCGTCCATATCGGATTCCTCTGGTTCTTCTTGATTGCGTATTGCCGGGATCATGTTCACGCTCCCACGATGGAAACGAAGGTTTGCGAAATATCAGCTATGCCGGAACCGTCACCCACAGCGGCAAGCGCGGCCTGCGCGATATCGGCAATGCCTTGGCCGTTGCCGACTGTGATGAAATTGGCTTGCTGGAAGCTGGCGATGCCGGAACCGTTGCCGACGATGGTGAGTTCATAGGCCGCGATGCTGATGCGCTTTGGCCCGTCGCCCACCGTGATGTGGGCTATCTGCGAAACGTCGGCTGCCGTACCCATCAGGCGGATTCCAGTCCAAGCTGGCAGAGATTGATGGCTGATGCCGTCCAGGCGACGCTGCCAGGCGCTTTAGGAAAGGTGGCGGACAGGTACCAGAACGCCGCGCCGGTAGTCAGCGTAATCGCCGAAGAAACGTCATCCACGCCATTGACGCGGGCATGAAGTTTGAGATTACGCGAACCGGAATCCTCTTTACGAGCGCAAGCCGTGACGACCACACCATCGATGGTGGTCGGTGCGCCAGGAAGATCGGTGATGTTGTAATAATCGAACGTGCCGTTCTGGCTCGTCGTGTTGTACATGGCGGTCTGGTAAGCCTGTCCATTGACGGAATCCCAATTTGCCACCGCGCCGCCCACGCGCGACCATTGAGTCTGGTCGCCCACCGCATTGGGCAGACTTGTCCATACCGAGCGCGGCGGCACCAGCGTCGAGGCCGTGTCAGTACCATCCGTGCTGTAGGACACCAGATCATCGACAACGATCTGCTGGCCGACTGACGAAACACCGGCTGACAGAAACGTGATGTATTGGAGCGCAAAATTGATGCCGAGCGTGGCTGTGCAGATAACAGTGCCGTTCAAAGCAAATGCCACCCAGCCGGAATTGGGGTTGCAAGACACGGATAGCCAATACTGGGTATTGGCACTGACGGCATAGGCCGCCGAAGTTACCAGCACGGAATTAGTCGAGTTCTGCCGGATACGAACCGTTCCGGTGTTATCCAGCGTAATGCGCACACCATCCGCTCCGGCACCGGATGGCGATGCCGGAGGCGTCGCGGTGAACTGAAAGAGATTGCCCTCACCAGCCGGAAGCGCAGGCAAAAACCAGCCCATGCCGAGATAGCGTGTGCCGATATTAGGCACTGTCCAGATCACGCCGCTGCTGACAAAATTGCCAAGGTTAAGTGCCTTGGGCGTAACGCCGCTTCCTTGTAATGAGCGCACACCCGTTGTCGTGGATATGCTCATGAAGTTACCGTTGGAAAGCTGCGCCGTCCAAGGCTGCGCCACTTGCGCGATGTCGCTGATGGCTCCGAACTGCTCGAAGCCGCAAGCCCATTCAAGAATAAGCGTCATGGGTCTGTCCTATGTGATAATCCAAACAAACGGCTCAACGGTTGTTGTCGGCGGCGGCGCGCCGTTGCCGCGCAAAACCTCGATGACGACTTGGCTTAGAGCTGCTTTGGGCAACCCTTGACGAAGAACTTCCATCGCAATCTGGCTTGTCCTAACGGCGACAGGCGCGGCATTGAGCGTGCTGCGCAAAACCTCGACGCAAGCCTGCCCAAGATTGACCGGCGGCACGCGGCTGCGCAGGACTTCGGCGACAAGCTGGGTTTGATTGACGGGCGCGGTTCCTTTGCGCAGAACCTCGATCGCGGTTTGCGTGATATTGACGTTCGTCATGTCATAACCACGTTAGGATGCGATCTTGACCCCAGCCGTGACGCTATTAATGCCGCTGGCCGTCCATGCCGCTGAGGTGTTGGGATCAGTGTCCTGATAGGCCGAGAAATATGAGTAGGACGCCGCCGGAGACTGGCTCGACCCCGTGACTTCCGTGCTGCCGGACTTAAGCTGCACCGTAACGGTACGCGCGCCGCTGTCCGTTTTAC
>CAIQVS010000250.1 GCA_903875345.1 uncultured Pseudomonadota bacterium
CTTCGTTTGTAGGTGGTGCAAAAATTGTTGAGTTTCCTAGCAGTAATAAGAGGAGTTATTGAAATGTCCAAAGACAGAAAGATAGGTAGAGATGCAAAAACAGGTGAATTTATCCCTGTGAGCGAGGCAAAGAAACGCCCCAGCACAACAACTGTCGAAACAATCCACTCGCCGAAAAAGGCAGCACCAAAAGGTAATAAAAAATAACGATCATATTTTATGCACTGAAAAGCCGCGATTTGCTTACACACGTCGCGGCTTTTGTCATCTTTTTTGTCTGTTTGTGCAAACTTACC
Source organism: uncultured Pseudomonadota bacterium (assembly GCA_903875345.1). Taxonomy (GTDB): domain Bacteria; phylum Pseudomonadota; class Alphaproteobacteria; order UBA9219; family UBA9219; genus CAIQVS01. The sequence goes on from CAIQVS010000250.1 coordinate 297, forward strand.
CAACATGTGATAGGGTTCTATAATTTGTTACCCTGCAGACTTTTCGCTATAAGGCCCTAAAAACCGCTCTCCGTTGAAATGGATTAGGTGGGATGGAGCATCCGCAACCCATACCTCCGTTTCCCAAGCAATTTCGGAAAGATAGCGCGTCATAAGCTGGCGAGAGGGGAAAGCCGTTATATAAACAAGTCCCGCCGTTGCTCCGGCAAACAGACGCGCAAGCTCGGCATGGCGCTTGCCGTCAACAGGGCCGTGACTGGTAACAGACTCCACCAACAGCAGCCAATTTTTTTCTGGGTAGTAAAAAACAACATCTGGCATTTTGCCGTGTGAATCAACACTCACGCCCAACTTGAACAGCAATTCTTTATCGAAATAACCCCATTTTTCGCCTGTGTCGCCAACATAGACCAACACCCCGCCGGGTACATAACGCGCCGCAAAATCCTCAACGATGGCCTTGATAAGCTCGCTATGCTCGCCGGGGCTGATATTGATTTCTTGTCCTTGCATAATTTGCACAGGAATAAGGTTATGTTCTCTGACCCTTGCATAACGCGCGGCGAGGGTTTCCCGAACAGAAAGATAGTTCTCTAACGCCTTGCCCCATAATGCGCCGCCATAAGTTTGCAACAGAGTAAGAGCTTCAGGTTCGATTTGGTAAACAGCTTTCGGGCTATTGACTGGCCGCGTCGGTTCATCAGGATTGTAAAGCGCAAGCCCCGCCGCAACGAACTGGTGCATGGTAAAACGCCGGAAAGTTTCGCGGCTGTTGGGGGCATAGTCCTTACCGTAATGATCGCGGCTCCAATCCATCACAGGTGTTATGCCAATAAGCGGATTTTCGGCCTGCACCCACGTCTTTTCAGGAGTCAGGTTCAGAAGTGCCAGCAAACAAAGGGCAGATCGTTCGTTTCGTTGGGCGCGGGGTAGGCCAAGAGCCGCAAGTATTTCCAAGGCTTCTTGGATGTTTTTGTGTTGCTTATCGTTCATACGATGCTTTCTATTTTTTTGTCGATCTTCTCTTGATTCATCTCATTTTGATTCTTTGCCCAAAAGCCAATCTGGGTCAATACCTCGCGGCTTGGGTATTTCATTAAGCGCAAGTCAGTAGCATTAACCTGCGTGTGACCGCTGAAACGTCGAAATTGCTCGTCAACTGCCGTACAATTCAAGAACACCGTCAAACCACGCGCAAGGTTTTCGCTAATTCCCTGTTTTCCAGAATGGAAAACATTAAGGTGATTTTCAAAGCCAAGCGCGATACTGTTGAAGGCTTCTGGATAAACAAAACTCGCCATGATTCTGCGCTTTTCCTCTTTGGAGGAAAACCGCCTCACCACAACATAATAGCCGTTTGGATAAAACCATTTTTTGGTTTCGTCATTACGCATGATCGCGTTGGGTTTCTTTATACCCAGTTTTGGCCAGTCAATCGACGGTCCTGAAAAATGATTAGGGTAGAGCAGGGGAACACTGCCATGTTCAGGCATCTGCCGGACATGCGACCTTACGCGAAAATCGACAACCGGCCCTGTTGAAACTTCAAGACCAATATCGGCAAGGGAAGATCGGACAAACGGGGAATGCTCAATTTCGTTGTGTTCGAGTGAAGTTGGAACATGAATAAAGCACTCTATATCGTCGGGAAAAACGATACGGTTAAACGGATGAATATTGGTTTCGGTATTGCTAAATTGGTCGTCCGTTGATGTGGACACAATAACATCGCCTTGCGGCGCGGCGCGTTCAAGCAAGATGATAATATTCTCCTGCAACACATCATCGTCCTTGAAAGCACGGTCACGAGCACCAAAAAGATGCATGTGTTTGATCGAGGTTTTGGCAAGGATCAGTTCACGGAAGGGTCGGTAGTAAGGGCCATTGCAAAAGCTGCGGGGAATGATGGCAACGATTTGACCGCCCGGTTGCATCAGTTCGACGGTAAGCGCAACAAAAGCAGAATAGAGATTGACGGTTTCAATCCCAACTTGGCGAAGCAAAAACCTGTGCCGTGACGTGCTATTGATTTTTTTGTAAGGGGGATTCAAGATCGCATGGGTAAAATGTTTCCTCCCTTCAAGGATCAGTTTTGCGGCTTCGTCAATGAAGTCATCCGGCAACACGGAAATATCTATATCAAGTTGGCCCTGATATTCCGCCAGTATCAGGGACAAATGCTCGCGCAAATTAGGGTCGATCTCGTAAGCAGAGAGTTCAACGCGCTGAAAATCTAAGTTGCCAGACATCCAAAGATTCAGAAAAGCCACAGAGAGAGAGCCTATGCCAGCACCTGCATCCAAAAGCCGCGCCGTCTGCTGGGTTGACGGCACGAACAAGGATGCCA
>CAIQVS010000251.1 GCA_903875345.1 uncultured Pseudomonadota bacterium
CTTAAACTCTGCGCTGTGTTTCTTTCGGATGTTTGTCATCTCTATCCCCTTGGCTTTCCGCCATTTTAGGGGCGCGACTCTCTCTTAGCTACCTGTCCAGTTTTCGGGGGCCAGCTCAAGCATCCCCAGCAATCTGTGTTTGTAGGTCTTCTTGAAGCGCACCTCGGATTGAATATGCTCAAACTCAACCTTTCCTGCCAGCAACCTTACGACCATGTTTATCAGGATACGTACAAGTGGGCGTAAACGCGGCTTGTCGTTTGGAGTTGTCACGATATAGAGACTTACCGGATCGTCGTAATTCATAAGGTCTTTGATCGAGAACTCCGACCGCGCGACATTGTGCGCGACAACAGGATCGCGATACAAAGCTAAATAAGATTTGGCTGTCGAAAGAACGGACCCGGCCTCCTCTTCTGGCCTGTCCATCATGTCCCGTGCCGATGCACCCACCACGGGATGGACATGGCCGTTTACATGGGCATAGGTCGTCATCTCCATCCAAAGTTCTTCAATTGGCTTATTCGTATCCGCCAGCATAGCATCGACCTCCGGCAGACTGGCCGTGGTTCCCTCATTCTTGGCCTTGTAAAGTGCATGTAGGATGATACCGACAAGAAGCGCTTGACTGGTCTTGTGCCAATGGGATTCAAGGCCCTTGCCATCCGGATCAACGATCAGCGTGGCTAGGTTTTGAACATCGCCGACCTCGAATTCCGTGCTGATCCGTATTTCGTCGAGAGGATTCCAACGAACGCTTCCCTTAAGTGTTGTCGGCTCAAAACGCAAAACTTTATTGCCTGCGTGTTGTTTGCGCCATCCAGCCGTTAAAGCCCAAAGCTCGCCCTTCAAGTCGGTAATAAGAGCACTATGGGGCCACGAAAGGAGGGTTGGAATAACAAGGCCGACGCCCTTTCCTGAGCGTGTTGGCGCATAGGTCAGAACGTGTTCCGGCCCATTGTGCCGCAGGTAATGCAGCTTGCCTTTTTTATCGAGCCAAGCTCCAACATAGACGCCCTCTTGACCAGCAGCATGGCGACCAAGAAGGGCGTCTATTTTTTTTGTCGGCCGCTGTAGAAGCCCGGCATCTTGAATGTCTTTTTTATTGGCCCATCTTGCTGAACCATGCAGAAATGGATTTATCTTGGCGGAATTAATCTGCACCATTTTGGTTATGGTAAGCGCAAGCAAGGAAACGGTAGCAACTGTGATGCCAAACCCTCCGGCGCGCATAAAGGCTTCCGGGGAATCACTATACCATTTTCCAGCCCACGTCAGTATTGCCCATGGGGCATATAAATTGTGAAAACTGGGACCAAGCGCCGCGTGATACTGCAGACTCTGAGCGAAGAACTGCGTCGCCGTCTGCAAGCCACCCAAGAGGGATGCTGCAGCCAGAAACGGCAGTATTTTACTGGCTCCGACCTTCGGAGTTCGTACTTGAGGACCTATGGCATTATTGAATTTATCTTTCATCGACCGCGCCCCCTGCCCTTTCCTTCAACAACTCCTGTCGATGAAACCAACACATCATCGCCTATGGAACGCTTTTTTAGGCGCGCTTCCGTCGGCGCATCGACGGGAAGAACAAAATTATTATCACCACGCTTCAGGACGGCCATTGCAACACCATCAATACGTCGGATGCCGGCAAAAGATGCGGTTCCAGAATCCTCGCTCCGGAAAGGCACATGTTTCGGTATCTCGAATGTTTCTAGCCGTTTTTGGTTGCGCTCGGCAATATATTTGTTGACGGCTGCATTTGCGGTGACGTCTTTTTTGGCACCCCCCGGCCCTACTGTTCCAGAAACATTCCGTCGCACGCCGTGATTTGATTGGGGGTGTCCGTGCTCCACGAGATGACGTACATCACCCGGCAATAACATTTCAAATCCTTGGGCGTCTTGTGCCAGACCGAGTGAGGACATCTCGCGCAAACGGTTTTGACCTTCAGGCGGCGGGTTTTGTCCAATCCGTCCAGCACCCTGCTGTTTGATTCCACGAACAGCCCCTCCTCCTCTTCGTCCAACTCCGGCAGATCCTCCGGTACGACCTCCTCCAATGCCGCGTTGATTTTCTCGTTGTCCGTCCGCTTCTTCTCCATGTTTTTCTCCGTTTGTTGTGTTGTTAATTAAAAGCGACTGCCTTCGTTGTTCAAGCACCGCGTTTTCAAAGGTAACGTCCAGCCGGGCGTTAACAGCTGCACGAACGACCTGGTCTTTGAACACCCCTGATCCCTCGACAACTAACCGAGTACCAAAACGATCACGGGCCAGACTCAAAGCTTCTTCAATTCCTTCGTGAGTTGCTCCTGTAGAAACGTTGAGCATGTTTCCGTCATCGCGAACGGCGGTCTCACCAACCAGATAAATGATGGTGCCGTTTTTCGTTACGCTGTCTCCTTTGGCGAGATCAGGTTCATGTGTTTTAGTCTTTCTGGCTCCGGAAAAGCCATCCCCTTTCAGCCCAGCGACGCTTCTCGCGCGCAAGACAGCCAGCGATTCCTGATCTCCCTCCCCTGCCCTTTTCCGGAGCCAGTCAACCCACACTAACCGTTTGTAGACTTCGTGATCCTCTTTGCGCTCCTTGGCCCACTGCGTGGAAATTTCGTGTAGTTGTTCCCTGAGCGACTTTACGGCCAAGGCATAGAGTAGTTTCTTGTTGACCCCTTCACCAGACATCAAGCGGATAGCATTTCGCCGCAGTCTCCAGGCACTCTTGGCGGATTCGGATTTCTGAATCGCAGTGCTTCGCCTTTGTGCAAGCTTGGCTTTTTTGACTTCACTAATATTTTGTCGATCTTTTTGGTAACGTGAAAACAAAACCGCCGTATCTATGGTCGATTGTTTTGGCCGTCCCTCATATTGCCGCTCAGGCTTATTGTTGGCCCTACTCTTCCCTATGGGAACAAATTTTCCAAGCCGCCCCTCCAACTTCGACATAGACAACTCGCGAGAAACAGTGCTGGCCTTAACAAAAACGCCGCTGTCGGAAATTATAACAAGCCCATTTCCTCGCGCTTGAAGAACAAGTCCGTTCCGGCGAAGTTCTTGATGCAAATGTTTCCACGTCGAAGCCGACTGGAGATCGTTGAGACATTCGCGCCTGATCCACGACACAAGGGTTTCGATCCCTGTATGGCGCTCCATGTCTTCAACACGATTTTCACTTCCAAGCTTTTGCCCCTGATGATTGTCATGCTCAAGCCCATAGTCAATTTCGATTGTCTCGCACATGTGTCCGAGGGTGTAAAAATCGTTAAACGGCGTGTGAACGGTATGCCGCGTCGGATGAACTTTATTGATAGCAATATGGATATGAAGGTTGTCCGTATCGTGATGGACAACACTTATTCGTTGATGTTCCCCAAACCCAAGCGCGGTGCAAATGCGCGTTTCAATAGCCTTCAGCGTGATGGGGTCTGGTTTTTCACCCACCCGGAAACTTACAAACAGATGGTAGGTCTTGTCACTTTCGGCCGTCGTGTTCTGAGCCTGGGTATTCACAACCTCCAAAACAGCCGCATCCCTATCATTGGAATTGCAGTTGGAAACGGTTATCGCTCCAACGCGAACTTCTTTCTTTTGTTTGTCACAAAGATATTTAACCAGCTTCGCAAAGCTGCTCTTTTGGGAATCTCTCATCGCAATTTTTTTAGCAATCATGACAAGCTCCAAATTTTAGCGGCTAAAATTTTCCCTATCCGTCCTTGGCATCACGACAGACCTCATGATCTCTTTCATCATCGTCTGGGTTTCTTCAATTCTCCCAAGTACAGCCATGATCGTCGAAGCACTAAAATCCGCTGTCCTGGCGTCATTCGCCAGCCACATTCTAAGCACCCCACCCAAACGCCCCAAATCACCATTGATCTTCACAAGCTCATTCACATGCTTGTGATCAATAATGGAGCGTGGTTCATACCCACTCCCAATTACCCGAAGATACCGCGCCACACTCATACCAACCGATCCGGCGTTATGCTCGATTTCCTCTTTCTCAGCTTGAGTGACCGGCACCCTGAGATGTTGTGATCTTTTTAGACTTACATCTTCCATCATCACCTCCCTGAATTAATCGGCGGAAGCCGATGGGCCTCGCAGAGCAGGACCCGTTGAGCCTGAAAGGCGAATAAGGAAAGCAAAGTTTGGTAATCCGTTTCACGGATTAGCTAACTTTGCCTATCCTGCCCTCCCTTACTATGATTTTATATGGTGTAAAAGTGGCTGGCAAGTGGTTAAATAGGGCTTAGAACTGATTTTCGGTGGGCACAAAAGAAAGCAAAAAGTGCAAATTATATTGCCGCTTCCCACGCCAATTAATTCGATATATCCTTCACTAGGATATCTGGCATTTACATAATGAAAAAAACTCTCTCCAAAAGGATCGCCGCACGTTCGACTAAAAGGACACAGGGATCACGAGCGCGTGATTTGGTCGCATTTTTGGCTCTTCACAATGAGGTTAAAGAAGCAATTGAGGACGGCTGGTCCTTGGTGGCGATCTGGGAACATCTGAGGGAAGAAAAAAAAATTAGCCACTCTTACACGTCCTTTCTACGTTATGTGAAACGCCTCTATGTGGTCGCTCCGGCTAAGCGGGAAAAACAAGGCGCAGGCAAACTGCCTGCCGTTGCCACCAGCACATCGGGTGGCTTCAAATACAACCCAAATCCTAAAAAAGAGGAGCTTATTTAATGGCCAAAATAAACATGATCCTGCAAGGCAAGGGCGGCGTCGGAAAATCGTTCGTTGCGGCCTGTATTGCTCAGTACAAAGCCTCCAAAGGAAAGATGCCGCGTAATTTTGATTTAGACCCAGTAAATTTGACCTTTTTCGGTTACAAAGCGTTGCGGGTTCAAAAACTCGACATCATGGAATCCGATGAAATCAATCCGCGCAGCTTTGACAAACTCATCGAACAAATTGCATCAGAAAAAAACGATGTCGTCATCGATAACGGAGCCTCAGCCTTTGTGGCTTTATCCCATTATCTTATCAGCAATCACGTTCCGGCCTTATTGCATAGCCTGGGGCATGAACTGATCGTACATACCGTGATTACGGGCGGTCAAGCCTTGCTAGACACGGTGAGCGGTTTTGCTCAACTGGCAAGCCAGTTTCCTCCCGAAGCTCGCTTCATTGTTTGGCTCAATCCTTATTGGGGGCCGATTGAGCATGAAGGGAAGGGGTTTGAAGAAATGAAGGCCTACAGCACCAACAAAGCGCGGGTGTCGGCGATTGTGCAAATTCCTATGCTCAAAAATGAGACTTTTGGCCGTGATTTAAGCGAAATGCTTCAATCCAGACTGACGTTTGATGAAGCCTTGAAGCAGGATTCCATGACAATAATGGCGCGGCAAAGACTCAAAATCATTCAATCCCAGCTTTATGGGCAAATGGAAATCGCGGGGATTTGATGACCGCTCAGATCGATGAATTGATTCGGGAAATTGCTGCCAAGCACGGCGTGGCAGTGAGCAGGGATGATCCAATTCTCATCCTCCAAACCATCAACGCCCGCTTGATGGAAGATAGCGCCAAAGCCCAGGAAGAGCTTCTGGAGCGTTACAAGACCGAGTTTGAAGGAATTGCCAGCAGATGGAGTGCAGAAGCCAAGAATAAGGCTGAAAAGATACTCAATGCGGCCTTGACGGCGAGCAAAGAGGTCATGGCAGATCAGATGGGGCAGGGGGCTCGTGAGACGGCATCAACCATTCGGAAAGAGATTGAGGGGGCGCTATCCGGCGTTTCCGATCAACTCCGCGCCGTAAAGAACCTGACGCGTCTCAATATCTTTGCGTCCATCCTGAGCCTGTTGGCTGCGGCTCTGGCGGCTTGGATTATATTACGTTAGCAGCGATCTATGGATTTGTGGACGACAAGGGAAAGGCTGCGTTTTTTTTCTTGTTCCTTTTTCAGAACGAGAGCGCGCTCCTGTTCCAAGTGTCGTCTTGTAGACGTCATCATGGCATCAAAATCTGCCGCCATACCAGGGTTGTGAAAACGAAGCTTGCGAACAGCAAGTTCTTCAATCCTGGGGCCACGAGGGGTCATTTCATTGCGTATTTCTCGGACAACATCTATGCGCCCGACAAGTGTCTGCATATAGGCTTGTTGCAGCTGAATTTGTTGATTCCACTTCGCACGCAATCCCGGCAACGACAAAAATCCCGGTTGTTGTGCCTCAATCTGCATGATCTTGGCTTGTTGTTGTCCTATAAGCGTTTCGAGCTTTTCTTCAAGTTTTTCAGCCTGGGCAAACTTGGAGTCGATCTGTACGGCCAGCGTGTTGTTGTATAGGGAGCCGGTCTCAGCGGTCTCTGCAAACAAAACTTGTTCGTCGCGCAAGGCCTTGACTCTTTCGAGACTATCGTCCGTATCGCGAGGGCGGCCTGTGCTTAGAACTGCTTCCATTTCGAGCCTCAATTTTAGCGGCTAAAATCCATAAAAGAATACCAGAAGGGCAGGGGGTCAACCAGTCCAATTTGTGTGTTTTTGGATGAGGGGAGCTTTTTAGCGGCTAAAATTAACTAGCGCGAAAGGCTATGTTTTATTTTTTCGGCGGGGCTTGTCTGGGCTTGCCCCTTGATGTACCGCACAGATAAATGCTCACCAACATCTGGCTTGTCATCTCCGAAAGAAGCGGTGTCGTGCTTGACGATTTTTTTACCAATTGTTTGGTAGATGACATGCTTATCGGCGTGAAGGATGGTCCCCGTATGCGTCTTGGTGGGGTCGGCTGATTCTGCTGAATAGAGGTTATAAATGCCCGGCTTCAAACTCCCGGCGCGTGTTACTTTGCCATTTGCCCACTGACCGTCTTTCTCAATCTGGAGAATTCGCGAGCCGTTCATCACGAGAATGCGTTCTTTCTCCTTCATCGTTTTATTCATGTTTCAGAGAGAGCAACAAGCGTCACACGGGAAAGTTCTTCTTCGCTCTCTTGCCCATCCTCAAATTTCAGCCATGCCTTGCCGCGTGACGTCGGCTTCTTCGTCACGACAAGCAGGGCAGGGCGCTTGCCAAACAGGACGTGCAGAGACAGTTTCTTCTCCTGCTTTGCTCCCGCCGTCTTTTTGGCCTGCTTGCCCTTTCGATTTGAATGATCGTCGGTTTCTGAGTCTTCATCGCCTGCATCCCGGAGGCGTTGTTCTTCCATAAATCCGCGCAGTCTTTCAATGCTACTGCGGGTAATTTCCTGTGTTTCTTCTTGCAACCACGCATTGACTTCCTTGGGCTGTTTTCTATAGGAAGTCACCAGTTCGTTGATGACGGTTACGTCATTGGTACGACCAGCATTAAAGGCATCGGCAATCGGTTCCGGCAAATCAAGCAAGGTAACATGCTGGGATACGAACGAAGGCGATTTACCGATACTTTTGGCAATGTCGCTCTTCTTTTTTCCCATAGCCATTTCGCGACCAATAAAATTGGAAATTTCACGAGCCGTCAGTCCGTTACGCTGAAGATTTTCGATGACTTGGTCGCCAGAGCTGTAATCGTTGTCGATAAAGGCTGGAATAGTCGTTTTTCCGGCCAGTTTCGAGGCGCGAAACCGCCGTGCGCCATGGTTGATGATATAGCGTCCTTCGCTAGCAGGATGAATTCGAACGGAAATAGGTGTTTTAACGCCTCGTAGTTTAATCGTCTCGGCGAGTTCCTCGATGCTTTCGGAAGCAAACCCTGGGTTATCATGGTTTCGAGGCTGCTCCGGATCTTCGTCGATCATGTCGAGTACCATGAGCATGGGGCCTGATCCCGCTGTGGCTGTTTTATCCCTCAACAGCGAAGAAAGATTTGTGATTTTTGACAATCCAAGCCCTACGGACATTTGTTTTTCAGGCTGTTTGTTTTTGGACGTATTCGAGTGTGTCATGCTGCAAGCTCCATTTTTTGGTAAATATACGCCGCAAGATCGCGGATTTCCTGAGCGGCCACGCGGGCACTCGTTTTGGGGTTATCCCAGACCGGGATGCCTGACGCTAATGCTTCAGAAACGCTGCTTCTTAGTCCAATACAATGCGGAATCAGCAGATCAGAATAGGCCTGTCGAAGCTCTTCAAAGTGGCGTTCATGTCTGGGATTTCGAGAGTCCACTTTGTTCGGCAACATGCCAAGAAACTGCAATTTTGGATTGACCTCGCGGATATGAGAGATGGTAGTGAGCATTTTTTCAATGCCCTTGATGCTAAAAACCTCAAGTTCGATAGGCGAAATCACATAATCAGCCGACAGAAGAACCGAAACCATGCCGACTCCAAGGGAGGGGGCCGTGTCGATCAAACATACGTCGTATTTCATTTCCTCAATTCGTTTAAGGGAAGCGCGGAAAGCATCGCTGGCTTTCTGCAAAGTCATTTGATCGAGTTCCGTCAGCGCTTCGTCAGCTTCAATCACTGTAAAATCGTCAACAAGCTCAAACGTCGGTTTATTGGATGCGAAAAGAGAAGAGGCAAGAACGCCGGATTTGTTAGCGTCAAACGTGAAAGAAACGTTGCCTTGGCTATCGACGTCGATGACGACAACACGGAGATTTCTTTCACGAAAATCCGTTGCCAGTCCAAAAACGGTTGCTGTTTTTCCGACACCGCCCTTTTGATTGGCCGTTACGAGTGTTTTCATAGTTTGTTCTTTCTTTGCTTGGCTTCGTGTCGCGCTTCATCACCCCATTTTTTGACCAAGTACGCGCGGTATTTTGGCAAGATAGCCGAAACCAGTTCATAGCCATCCGGAAGGTTTTTGGTTTCGTGGGAAGCCCATACGCGACCGACGGCCTGAGAAATGGCGCCGCGCGAAAGTCCGTATTTCAGAACAAATTCGGCTTGGATCTTGCCTTCAACCAAGACGCCATAAGCGATTTCCTTGGTCTGATCGCCGATCTCCAAATCTTGGATGGCTGATTGGAACTGTTCTTCGGTAAGACTCTTTTTCTTCATCGTGAGTTTAACCTTCTCCCTGTCTTTAGCCGCTAAAGTTACGTTTTTTTGGATTCCAGCGAGCCAGAAAGAGCAAAAGTCCAGCCCAGCCGAATAAATAAGCGCAAAATGTCCAACCGGCATGGACATTCGGTTCCTTCCACAAAAACAACATGCGGAAAAACTGGTAGGCAATAACGAGTCCCATGATCTTGTCCAGAATAGGCATGAAAAGGCCCATCACGACGACGAGAACAAAATGAACGGCGTTGAGGGTATAGAAAAAAGCTGTCTTTACCGCGGTAAATAATTTCTGATCCCGCGTTTTATCTTCATCGGGCAGGGGGGTTGAGGCAGGAAACTGAAAAACATTAGACATAGGCAGGCTCCCCAAAGGGCACAGGAAAGTTGTATAGCCTATTCAGTTAACCAAGTCAAAAATTTTTAGCTAAACAATTTTGTGTCATAGGTGCTTGATTTTCGTGCTTCTAAAGGCCAGTTTGACGTCTCGTGTGTTCTAACGGGATTTGATGGTGGCCTTTTTCGTAAACGGAAAGGCTGAATGACCTTTGTAATCTGTGGTTCATACAACTAGAAAAAATGGGGGGTGAAAAAATGGAGATAGGTGTTTTTAAAACAGCTCTTAATGGGTATGTCGGGATCGTTCAATTTATAGGGCAGTCACCTGTTGCCGTGGCAATAGTGCCAACAGAAAAAGCCGGAACATTTTCCGTTTTACTTGCTGGAAAGAAAGATAAAATGGAGCTCAAGATTGGCCACGCGAATGTCAAAAATAAGAAAGCACTTCTGACGGTTGTGCTAGATAGTCCGTTGCTCAAATCCCCAATTCTGGCTGTGCTGGATTTGAAGGCAGATCGCGAAGGCAACTTCTTTTTGAGATGGGAAAGATAGCTCGTCTTAAACAATTGCTATGCTTGATCTTGAAAAGCAGAAACTTTGAATGAAGCTGATTGCTCTTTTGGGGAAGTACCGGGATCTTTTGAGTTCTTTTTTTTCTGGCGTTAAACGACACATGCCGTCTTGTGTTATTATGTTAGAGATTCTGTTAGTGTGTTACGCCTGTTGATAAGTGTTTTAACCACCTGATCTCGTAGTGTAATTTCTGACGTCCGGTAACTGATACCCCGAGGAATGGTACCTAATACCACGAACATTTGGTACCTAATACCCCGAGGATTGGTACCTAATACCCCGAATCTTTTTTGGGCAAATTGGAAGGTTTGTCAAACCCCGTGATAGTAACTAAAACCACGAATCGGTAACTGATACCCCGAAAATCCTTGACGCAGTACCTGAAACCCCGAATAGTCTGAGGCAGGTAACTAAAACCCCGAAAGATTTTACATCATGGACACCGAAACCAAGAATGCAGTCTACGCGGTACCTGAAACCCCGAACCTCAATGAGGACGAGGATGTGTGCGATCATTTGAGCGTGGACAGCCAGTTGCTTCCTGCACGGCATACGGGTGGAGATCTCTTCATCTGTGATGTGGCTGATGCGGTGCTCAAAGATTTGATCCCGCAGATGGAGCATCCATTTTATTCGTTGAGCAAAAAACCAGAAACCAACATTCGCAAATATGAGCACAATGGGAACTGGATTCAAATCACGCCGAGCGTTAAGGGCCTGGCAACAATCTACGATAAAGATATCTTGATCTACTGCATTTCTCAGTTGATGGAAAAACTGAAGCGCAAAGAGCAGGTGAGTCAAAGAATACGCATCACAAGCCACGACCTGCTGATTTTTACAAACCGAGGCACCTCGGGCAAGGATTATGATTCCTTGTGTGAGGCTATAGATCGTTTGGCGGGAACCAGAATAACGACTAATATTCACACGGGGCAAGAAGAACAACGCGACACTTTTGCCTTGATCGACGCTGCGTCAATTCGTCGAAAGAACGGGCTGGATGGCCGTCTGCTATGGATGGAGATTAAGCTATCCGATTGGGTTTTCAATGCCATCAGGAGTCAAGAAGTTCTGACGTTACATCCTGATTATTTCAGATTGCGCAAGCCGCTTGAACGGCGTGTTTACGAGCTGGCACGCAAACACTGCGGGAAGCAGCCAAGTTGGCAAATATCATTGAACACACTTCTGAAAAAATCTGGTTCACAAAGTCCAGTTAAAAGATTCCGGCAGATGGTCAAACATCTGGCGAAGTACGATCATCTTCCGGACTATCATGTGGTCTTTGATGAAGGTGAGGATAAAATCATTTTTTCCCGTCGGGATGGACTTAGAAAAAACGTCTATCTACCAGCCAATGAAGAAAATCTGCCGCCGCTGTCCTCCATGACTATGGAAGATGCGCGAGAGGTCGCTCCAGGCCTTGACATTTATCTTCTTGAGAAAGACTGGCAGCGCTACTGGGAAGAAAGCGGCAAGCCTGAGATCAGAAATGCGGACAAGGCTTTTCTTGGATTTTGTCGAAGCCGATATAATAAATATCAGGATTCTCATGCTGGTGCGAAGAAGGAAGCGCAGCTTTTCGAGCTTGAGGATTGAAACGGATAGGTCGAGTCCATCAAGGGACGTGCGCCCCAACAAAAAGGGTAGGGAACTGTCGAGCCTATGTATGTCTCACTCATCTTGTCTCCCCGCTTTTATCAGGGCATCTCTGAAAAGATCAAATGGCAACAAGAGGGAAAGGGGTGTGTCGTTGAGGGGCACGGCGCCGTAGAGCGTGTACCACGCCGCAACATTTTCGTCTTTGGCATCAATCATCATGGTGGTACCACCTATCTCTGCCGATGCACGAAGACAGCGCCGCGCCGCCGCAGCTAGCAGTTGGCCACCAAGTCCCTTGCCCTGAAGATTTTTGCTCACGGCTAACCGCCCAAGCCGAAATCCGCCAACATCATACTGTCCGAGATTGCGCCGCGCGATTTCTGGCACACGATGAAACGCCACTTGCGCAGGACTGAGCGTATAAAATCCGTGGACTGTTTTCCCATCATGGTCGTTTATTGCCAGATAGGTTCGTGACGCTCCGCGTTCGTGGCTTCCGCGAGCATGTCGATGCAGAAATGCGTTGAGGTCGGACTGCCCACAATCGAAGCTTTTGCGATCATGCTTTTTGGCTATTGGCTCCTCGTGCCATGAAGGAAGGATCATGACTGCGGCAAAGCTTTCACGGCGGCGACAAGACGCGCATTTGCCTTTGGCGGGTTATCCAATAATTTAAGCCAAAGTTTGGTATCGCGTTCCGACAAAACGACAAGCTCAGCATCCTTGATAACCGCATCCGCTTCGCGCAAAGCACCGCGCAAGATTAAGGCTGTCATATCCGTGTTCTGCAAGGCAGCGGCTCGCATAATTCGCGCCTTATCGGCGGGACGAACCCTCAGTGCGACGCGGCTATTATCCTTTACGGCAACTCTTGGCATGTTTTTCTCACAATCATATGTACGTATTCAAATGGTACAACAATTGATGGGCCGTGTCAATGAGGATGATTCAACCCCAGACTGTTCCAACGGTGACAAATAATATTTACACTTTCGTAACCATTTATGCTAGAAGGCTCCCAGAAGGCGGGTTGTTTCTGTCTTCGGGGTGTGAGAACCTCGACTATAAGCGGTTTGTCATATGAAACCTGTCCGAAAACAGGGTTTTGTTTTCCCGACATGTTTTCATGACCTGCGGCGCTCGGAATCTATTGGCCGGGCACAAGCAGAGCGTTTCCGCAAAAACGCTGCCTCCCTATGAGCTGGGAGGCAGTGACGCATGTCCAGAGCCGCAAGGCTTAAAGGTCATTGCAATCGTCTTATAGCGATTTCTCAACTCCCAGCTCACCAGAGGGATAACTCTTCTGGTGTTTTCTTATGGGGTTTGAGAATGCTTCTAGGCGTATTCCTTGTCTTGGTTCTGGGGTTGGCGTTCAGGGCAATCGACTGAGTTAACAGTATTGGGCTGGAGAGAAAGACGAGTCAGATCAAAAAGATAGCGGTTTCTCTGGGTCTGAGGGGTGCCGAAGGGCGGCGCACC
>CAIQVS010000252.1 GCA_903875345.1 uncultured Pseudomonadota bacterium
AACAAGGGCGAGGGCAAGGATAACGAGGCGCTGTCCAAACAGTACGCCGCGCTCTGCGATGTGTTCGTGATGGACGCTTTTGGCACCGCGCACCGTGCGCAAGCCTCGACTCACGGCGCGGGCAAGTTTGCCCCCGTCGCCTGCGCCGGTCTGTTGCTGGCCGAAGAACTGGACGCGCTGCAAAAGGCGCTGGCCAACCCGGCGCGCCCGATGGTCGCCATTGTCGGCGGTTCCAAAGTCTCGACAAAATTGACCGTACTCGAAGCACTGTCCGAGAAGGTCGATCAGCTCGTGGTCGGCGGTGGCATTGCCAATACCTTCCTGGCGGCTGCCGGATTTCCGGTTGGCAAATCGCTCTGCGAGCATGATCTGATCCCGACCGCCAAGATGTTGATGGAAAAGATGACCGCCCGTGGTGCCAGCATTCCGATTGCAGTCGATGTGGTCTGCGGCAAAAAATTTGACGAAAACGAACCGGCGATCGCCAAACTGGCCTCCGAGGTCTCCGAGGATGACATGATTTTCGACATCGGCCCGAAATCCGCTCAGGAACTGGCCGACATCATCGCCAAAGCAGGCACGATCGTCTGGAACGGACCGGTTGGCGTGTTCGAGTTCGACCAGTTTGGCGCAGGCACCAAAGCCATCTCAATGGCGATTGCCAATGCGGCTGGCTTCAGTCTGGCAGGTGGCGGCGATACCATCGCAGCGATTCAGAAATACGACATCTATGACCGTGTGTCCTACATCTCGACGGCGGGTGGCGCTTTCCTCGAATATCTGGAAGGTAAGACCCTGCCAGCGGTGGCCATGCTCGAAGCGCGGGCGAAGGATTGATTTAACGGCGCTGGGTTCACTGGCGCTGACGCCGCGAACGCCAGTGAACCCAACCGACTGGAGTTCAGACATGCCAAGACGCACCAAAATTGTTGCAACCCTGGGGCCGGCGACCGACCCGATCCCGATCATGGATGACATTATTGCCGCTGGCGTCGATGTTGTCCGTCTGAATCTATCGCATGACAGCCATGCCCGGCACCGTGAACGCGCCGAACGCATCCGCGAACGTGCGCTGGTGGCCGGTCACGCCGTTGCGTTGTTACTCGACTTGCAGGGACCAAAGATCCGCATCGGCAAGTTTATTGAGGGGGAAATTGAACTCGCTTGCGGCGATGCCTTTGCCATTGATGTCCACTGCGGGATCGATGCAGGTGATCACTCGCGGGTCGGTACCACCTATGTCGAACTCGCCAATGACGTACAGCATGGCGATACGTTGCTCCTGGACGATGGCGCGATCGAGCTGCTGGTCGAATCGGTCGCGAATGGCCGTATCGATTGCAGTGTGGTTGTCGGCGGCTTACTGTCCAATAACAAGGGCATTAATAAAAAAGGCGGTGGACTGTCGGCTCCGGCACTGACCGACAAGGACAAGGACGATATCCGGTTTGCCGCCGAAATCGATGCGGATTATCTGGCCGTTTCCTTTGTACGCAACGGCGACGATGTCCGGCTTGCCCGCGAACTGTTTTATGCCGCCGGAGGACGCGGTGGAATCGTCGCCAAGATCGAACGTGCTGAATCGCTCAATTGCATCGATGACATCATCAACG
>CAIQVS010000253.1 GCA_903875345.1 uncultured Pseudomonadota bacterium
CCTCCAATTTCCCAGATCGGTACTGGTCCTGCACGGAGCACCGAGTCAACTCTACGGTCGTGTGGAGCGTCCGCTTCTCGGACGGTGTCGGCGATTGGACCCATATAGACGGCGGTCGTTTGAGTTGCCGCCCCTGTCGTGTGGAGTTAGCCCTTTAATCATTTAATTATTTTCTGTAACCCCGCGAAGCGGGGTCGCTGAAAATTTTTGATTTCTGAAGACTTCTTACCTCGATTCTTGGCCGCACATCACCGGCAACTTCAAGAAAAATGCCCTGTTCAGGGCTGTTTTTTCATTCCTTTATTGACGTTTTCCTGCAGCACCATCATGGCGTTAGGTGCGAGACGGCAGAAATGTCGTCTCCGGGGGTGTCATTACCTCATGGTTAGCGTTTTCTGCGTCACGTCACGACGCTGCCTTTCGGTTCTTTATGTCCGGGAGGCGGCGGCGGGTATTTTTGCGCAAGCAAAAATCCCTGATGTCCAAGCCTTGCGGCTAAAGGCCGTCGCAATCGTCTAACCACGATTAATGAACTCCCGGTCACCAGAGGAATTTGCCTCTGGCGACCTTGATCCTTAGACCGGAGGGAGTAATCGTGGGACACAGACTTCTTGATGAACGCCAGGCTGAAGATATTCAGATGATGGCAGAGATTGTCAACGCGATGGTGATCGCGGACGGGTTTCAGAGCCTTGATTCATGCTTAGATAAACATCCGGATCGGCTCGATACCTACACGCGCTATGCCTCTGCCGCCTTGCGCGCGGTGCGCTATGTGCAGGGATTCCCGATACAAATCATCATCGACGATTCCGAGGAAAACGAAGCAGAGACCGACAACCCGTTTAATGACGGAATGAAGCTATGAGCCTTGAAAAACATAGGTTTTCTCGGCGGTTCAACGATGCGTTGATTAAAATGGCCATGATCGACGCAATGGTGCGCGTAGATCATTGGCAGGGCATCGACGAATGTCTGTCGATCAGGCCAACGGTGCTGGAGAAATTCGCCGGTTATGCCGAAGCCGTTTTGCCCGTAATCCGAAAATTCGAACAACGATCAAACCGAAATTCTGAACAGCCAAATTAACGAAGATTTGGCCGAATCAGTACGACCATAGGGTGGAGTAGATGCCAAAGCATGTTGAACGCGATTTTTTCAAAAATTCATTGGGTTAAGTCATGGCTCAGTATCAACATCTACCGATTTACAAACAGACCTACGATATTTTGCTGCGTACCATGGTTGCAACCAAGGATTTTCCGCGCGAGTACAAATTCACGCTCGGCCAAAAGATAAAAGACGAGCTGATTGAACTTGTTGTAATGATCTATCGCGCAAATACTGCTATAAGCAAAAAGCAGCACATCGAATCGATTCTGGAGCGTGTCCAGGCGATACAGCTTTTGATGCGCATAAGCCACGATATTAAAGTATTGCCGCGCAACCATTATGCAGCGCTTTCACAGATGACAGACATTCTTGGGAAACAAGCCCAGGGATGGCTCAAGAGTTCGGAAAGGGGGAGGTCGGAACAGGTTTAGTCAAGGCTGAGCCTGGTGAACATATTCAGCTCGGATGGCGACGGTATCTGTCCGTTAAAGATAGGCACCAAAGCTGTGGTTGAAAAACTGCGGGGTCAGGCAAACGTTATTCGTTCGTCTGCACTATAAGATCGCCATCGATACGCTTAGCGGATACGTCCTGCACGGAGCACCGAGACAACTCAACAAACGTGTGGAACGTCCGCTTCTCGGACGGTGACGACGATTGGAACAATAAAGACAACAATCGTTTGAGTTGCCGCCCCTGTCGTGTGGAGGGAGCTGATGACCCCCTTTCCGATACCTTTCTTTCAGCGAATACGAGGCCTAAATGATCGGCTATGACGAAGGCCCCACGATAGAGGCCGTATTTGATGCCTATTTTGATTGTCGAAGAGCGAAACGGAATTCGATTAATCAGTTGCGTTTTGAAGTTGATCTGGAAAAGAACCTCGTTGAACTCCACCGGCAATTATGCGCCGGGACTTACGCCATAGGCCGAAGCGTCGCTTTTGTGGTGACGCATCCCAAAATAAGAGAGGTATGGGCTGCGGATTTCCGAGACCGTGTGGTGCATCATCTGATCTATAA
>CAIQVS010000254.1 GCA_903875345.1 uncultured Pseudomonadota bacterium
GCTGTGTTTCTTTCGGATGTTTGTCATCTCTATCCCCTTGGCTTTCCGCCATTTTAGGGGCGCGACGCTCTCTTAGCTACCTGTCCAGTTTTCGGGGGCCAGCTCAGAGTGACGTTCGGATGCCTGGCGAACAACCATTCCTTAAAACGTCTGTTTTCTTCGTCCATCGGCTTGCGCGTATAATACTCATGATTTCCGGTAACGTAGAGAACGGGCTTGCTCCACGTTTCTAGAAATCGACTGAGCGGGTCGCAATTCGAGAAAGTGATAACGTCCCCCGCCAAGATCATAATGTCGGCGCAGTCCTCTTTGGGCGGCTTGATGTCCGAACCAAATTCCAGATGCAGATCGCTATAGGAAATAATGCGCATGGAACATACTAATCAGCACTTGAGCCGTCCGTGAATGCTTCGGCGAATTCGACAACCGTTCTCATGGCTTCGTCAAAACCGGGTTTCTCGCCGTATACAAACGCCGCAAGAAAATCCTCATAGCGTTGGCGGTAAACGGGATCGTTGCTGATCGCGGCAAGAGCCTTGCGCGTTTCTCCGACCCTGTCTTTTTCATATGAAGGATGCTGGTGGCGAAACTCCTCGGCGTCAGTGAGGGCGATTTCGCGCGCCAAGGTCGCTACGTCCCGCACGTCAATGTGTCCGCGCAGCATGTGCAAATCGTAAAGATGGCGAACAAGCGTCGGATCGACTTTCCGGCTAACGCCAGCAAGCTCCATAGCCGTCCGCCGCGTGAGAGAAACCAGTTTTTCGGCTGCCGTTTCAGCCACGTCAACACAGGCCATGAGTGGCACCTCCGGCGGATGATTCATAGCTTCGGCAACGAAAGACGCAACCGGCAACATGATGGGCGCACACCGCAAGGTCGTATGGTTCAATTCGACCATAAGGGTTGGACGCAACCCTTGCCCCGCTTGCGATGGATTATAGGGAAGATGAAAAACCGTGTAGCTGCTTTCGTCCCGCGACCATGTCTGCGTTTTGTCATGCGGATCGAAGGCAAAACCGGCATCTGAAAGGGCTGCGGCAATGCGCTCGCGTAATTGGCTGCGCTGGCGGTGACGCGCGCTGCGGCCGTCTGGAACCACGTCCGCAGGAATGACCTTAAAATCCACGTCCTCCGACATGCGGCGCACAAGTTTATGCGCGCGGGCAAGCGCCGTGCCGCCGCCGAACACCAGTTTGAACGGCATAGCATCCACGGCGGCCAGTGTGCGAATAGCTCGAACGACGAAAAAGTCCTTTTCGACAGGCGCTGTTCCCGCCAAATTGAAATAATCCGCGATAGGCCGAAGATCGCCGGGCAAATCAGCGTTCAATGGACATCTCCTGATTTTTGTAGCGAAGTTTACGGCTGAACCGGCTGCTACGCAGCCGGACACGGGCCGTTAGAGGCACCTGCGTGCTTTGTCCCCGATTGTAGTCGTTCTCCGCTTGCGAAGGCTCCCATTTGATCTTGAGCTTGTCGAGAGCGCGACGGGCAACGGAACCGAAGCCATCCCCGGCCAACATCGGCTGCGCCGTAAGCGGCGATGTTTCAGCACGGCCATAAACCCCATAGCCGAGCCGTATCAACTTGCCCTGATCGGTAAGTTCGCGCAGCGCGCGCAGAACCTGCCGCTCTCCGCCGAGATCAAGAAATTCGCGCGTGAGAAAGGCAACGTCGCGCCGCCGTGCGATGCGCGTTTCAAGCTGTTGCCGTAAGGTTCTTCGCTGCCGCATTTCCTCACCTGCTTGCTACAAGAACATGACAATAGTATATGCAAAAACATGACAAACTGCAAGCCTATAAGCTACAAATAACAATATATTACAATGCGTTATCACGAATTATGCTATAGGCTTGTTTCTTATGGACAATTTTCTTATTCCCCTTTTCCCATTATCGCCCTGTGGAAACGACGTTGCTCGTCTTGGTGCTGCGGCTGCCTTCGGTTTGAACTATTGAGGATTCCTCAATAGTTGCCCCCTCCACAAGCTCGCCATCCGCATATATCCCCTTGATATGCATGTTGATATTGGGTGGTTTTCGTCTCCAGGACATCGGCCATCTGCTGTTGCGTCAGCCACACGGTATCCCCGTCCAGACGCACTTCGACGGCTTTGCCTTCCTGCTCATATATGACGATCTCACCCATCGGTTCTCTCCTTATTTCTTGCCCTTGATGGGCGTTACGTTCGTATCAGGCACCACGCCAAAAGTTGGAAAGTTCTGCCGGATGGTGTCGGCGACGTAGCTGGGGCTGATATGGGCATAATGTTTTTCTGTCATGCGCGTGTCGGCGTGGCCCAGTTGTTTGGCGATAACAGGCATGGGAACGCCTTTCATCGCCAGCAAGCTGCCGTGCGTGTGGCGCAGAATATGGAAGCTGATCGCGGGTTTGATTTTTACACGCGCGCAAGCCTCCTGCAAAGGCCGATGCTGGTGAGATTTTCCCCACGCTGTCCCGTTATCGTGTGTAAAAATCAAAGCGTCGCGTTCCTTGTTTATGAGCGCCGCTTGAAAGAATTTTTTCGCTTCGTCGGTCAGCACGACATGGCGCGGCTTGCCGCTTTTGCTCGTGCGAATGGCCAGCGTTCCTGCATCGGGGTTAAAGTCAGCGGCTTTCAGAATAATCAATTCACCGTAGCGGCATCCGGTGAACAGCGCTGCTTGCACCATCGCTCGTAAGTCCGGAGGGCAGGTATTGATGAGGCGAACACATTCGGCTTCGGTCAAATAGCGCACTACGGGGGCGCTGGCATTTTTGAACGGCTTCACCTTGCGCCAAGGCGTATCGTTTGCAACCTTCCCCTGTCGCCAAGCATAATTCAGAGCGGCTTTAAGAACAGTCAAAACGCGATTTGCGGAAGCGCGGCGACGGCGGATGGAATCGGGATCGTCGTCCAATTCCGACACGTTGCGTTTTTTAGCAGTTTTGCCGGTTCGGAGCCGCGCTGGGGCTGCCGCCAAGCCCTGCGCCCAGTCTGTAATTTTTTTCGTGGTGAGTCTGTCCAGTCGAACCGCGCCCAAGGCTGGCAATATGTGCGCGTTGATAATGGCCTTGGCAACGCCGATCCCTTTTCCCTCAACCGAATAATGCGCCAGATAATCGCGCAGCGCTTCGGCCACCGTATAAGCCCCATCGCTGGCTTCCTCGACCCCGGCGTCAATGCGAATTCCGCTTTCAGACCATTCCCGCGCCAACTTCAACGCCTGTTTGTAATTCAGCGTCTTGATGCCATCCGCATCCTGAAAGTCATCGGCCACGCCCAGCTTATGTTTGACGTACTTTCCAACTTCCGTAAATCGCCGCGCAATCCACGACCCGCCATTACCCCTTCGGCGATAGCCAAGATGCAGCCCCGTATCTATGCCGCGCCAGTGTGGTTCGGATTGAACTTTGAGGCGTTTTCTGGCCTCGCGCGTCTCCAGAACGGCATCCCTTATCTGCCTTGCCATTTCATCTCTCCGTTAGCCCTAAAATTTTTGGGTAACTTTTGGGTAATATGCCGAGTGAAACAGTGGGGTTCAAGGAGGATCGGAAAAATCAACATAATGCTGATTTAATTGAGTTTCTCATTGTTTCCGCCCATCCCGCAAAGTGCAATTTCCTTCCCTTTCACGGTAGTAACACGGGTTCGAATCCCGTAGGGGACGCCATTCAGGTATGAATCTGCGAACTTCTGCCGCAGGGTCGATCTGGCCGTTAGCGGCCACAAGATTGGCCATTACGTTATTCTCTCCCTTCACCTTGAGAAAATCCCCCGTGACACGGATTTCCCTGACTGTTGCCCTGAGATAGGCACGGCTGAAGGGGGTTGATACCGAGAACCGTTTATTCAGGGTTCTGGCCACAGCTTCGATCTTCTGGGGCGTTAAAGTTTGCAGCGGGGTCTGTTGCTTATGCTGGAGGGCGGCCAGTTCTGCCGTAATCGCCTCCCTGCGGGTCTTGTGTTGCTGAACCCGACCTTTAAGCCGCTCGTCCAACTCAAGAACCCCCTTTTCAATAGCCTCAAGCAGCTTGGTTTCGGCCTGTTCGATTTCCTTGAGTTCCGTTTCCAGCTTTTTGGTGCGCTGCCTGTCCTCGCCACCGTGACGGTTCTTATGCTTCCGCAAATCATCGATGACATCCCGAATATATTCGGGCGTGTAAATTTTCTTGCGGAAAGCATCAAGAATAAGGTTGTCCAGTGTATTGGAAAGTCTTTCTGGGGATTGATTAATTGAACACAACTTGATTAAGTCCTACATAAATCACCATGCGGAGATTCTCCTATGAAACAGTGGCTTGCGACACTCGCCTTTTGTCTTTTGGTTTCTCCAGTTTTTGCAGCGGATACGCCTGCGTCACAGCTACCTGTGACGGCGAATAAGATTGAAGGCCCTGTGAAGGGGCAATTGTCCGATCCGATCAAACTGGATGTTGACAATCCGATTATCCTGCCGCTCGTAACGAACAAGCAAGAACTGTCCGTCACTTTTTGCACGCACATGTATTTTTACAATGGCTTTTGGAGCATCCGCGCGGCGTGCTCGGTGCCCGACCGTCAACTCCATATCGCAGGGCGTCGGCAGCTTACTGGCATTCATATGGCGCCTGAAGTTGAGGGAGAGTGGCGGTGGGAAAACGATTACAATCTGGTTTTCACTCCGAAGAAAACATGGGCTCCGGAGCAAGATTACAAAGTGCAATTCGATGCATCAATTTTTCCGGACAATGTGAAGCTGACCGACGGCGCTTATCATTTTGCAGCGGAACCCTTGAAAGCCCATGTTGCGAACATGGAATTTTTCCAAGACCCAAATGATGTTGAAAAACGTGGCGTCAGCACGATTATAGATTTCAATACGCCGGTCGATGCACAGGCCGCCAAAGAACATATAAAATTTATGTTGGACGAGTTGACAGATGACACCAATCCGACGAAACGCAGGATTATTGCTAAAGTCGAGGATCTGCCTTTCGAATTGAAAATGAGTGAAGATGGCACCGAAGCTACGCTCGCGACAGAAATTAAATCTCTTCCGGAAAAAGAGCGATTTCTAAAGGCTGCAATACAGCCCGGACTGGTGGCTGTGGCTGGCGGAAAACCTTTGGCCAATGGCGCGCCCGGTGAATTGGAGCAGCGCGTGCGGATTCCGAGCCGTTATGACTATGCCAGCATCAGTCAAATCGAATTGCGCATCATTCAAAATGAACATTATATTCCTGAACAGATTTTGATCGTCGAAAGCAATGTGCCGATCAACAATGATGAATTGACCAAGCATCTGAAGATTTACCAGCTGCCCGCCGACAAACCGTCCATCGCCAAAAACGATAAGCCTATTAAAAATTATGAATGGTCGAGTTCGGCGGAAGTCACAGACGGCATGCTGAAGCAATCGCCTGAGGTAAAATATACACTGAATGCCACAGCGGATTTGGCATCCACGGTACACAGCTTGAAACTAGATACCGAGCCCGGGCGTTGGTTGTATGTCCGGGTGTCGAAAGGTTTGGTGACGAAAGGCGATTATATTCTGGCCGATGATCACAATGATACGGTCAAAGCCCCCGCTTACAGCAAGGAAGTCAAAATTCTCAGCGATGGCGCCCTGCTGAGTTTAAGCGGCGACAAGAAAATAGCGGTCTATTCGCTCGGCGCACAGGCCTTGCACTATGAGATCGAGCGCGTGATGAATGACGACATTAATCATCTGGTCAGTCAGACGGGCGGGCGTTTTGAGAATCCATCATTCGACAATTATAATTTTTCATCACACAATATTGCCGAGCATTTTGATCAAAACGTAGCCGTACCATCGACCGATATGCGCAAGCCGCAATTTTCGGCTTTTGATTTCACGCCCTATCTAGACAAAACCTCGGTCGATAAAAAGCTCGATTACACCAGCAATCCTCAAGGCCGAGGGCTGTTTTTCCTGACCATTCAGGCGATGGCGAAAGACGATAAGGGCAAAGATCAAGTCGTCTCCACCGATCACCGTTTTGTGCT
This sequence comes from uncultured Pseudomonadota bacterium, assembly GCA_903875345.1. Lineage (GTDB taxonomy): Bacteria > Pseudomonadota > Alphaproteobacteria > UBA9219 > UBA9219 > CAIQVS01. Next base: position 5,994 of record CAIQVS010000254.1, read on the forward strand.
GGTGTCAGATTTAGGCTTGGTCGTGAAAACATCGGCCAACGGCGCGCACGATGTGTTTGTGCAATCGATTAAATCCGGCAAGGCGGTTTCAGGTGCGAAGGTTGAAGTTCTGCGACTGAATGGGCTGCCGGTGGCAACAGTTGAAACCGATGGCAAAGGTCATGCGGTTCTACCAAGTCTTCAGGGATTAACCGAGGACAAGCAGCCAACGGCCTATGTCGTCCATGACGGCGATGATCTCGCGTTCATGTCATATACAGCCAATGACCGTAAAGTGAATTACTCGCAGTTTGATACCGAAGGACTGGAAGGCTCGTCCGAGGATTTGCACGCCTATATGTTTTCCGACCGCGGCATTTACCGCCCGGGCGAAGAAGGACATATCGGACTCGTGGTCAAGCAAGGCGATTGGGGAAAAGATTTGACCGGAGTCCCCTTGCTGTTGGAAGTTACCAATCCGCGCGGGCAAGTAATCGACACCCCGATTATCAAATTAAATGCTCAAGGATTGGCCGAATATCATTTTGCGACGCAAGATACATCGCCGACGGGTATTTACAATTTCCGTTTGTATATACAGAAAGACGAAAAAACTGATAACGATGTTGCCGATGATAATAATGATGATGAAAGCACACATCACGGACACAAAACACACCCGCATCATGTCATTCATCAAGCAAGCAAAGAAAACGAACTGGGCAGCACCTCTGTACGTGTCGAAGAATTTCTACCGGATACCCTTAAAATCACGTCTACGTTTAACAAGCCCGCTCCGAAGGGTTGGTTGTCGCCGGATGGCCTCCGCGCAACTGTGTCACTGCAGCATTTGTATGGCGCACCTGCCGTCGATCATCGGGTCAAAGCCAGCATGGATATTGCGCCCGACAGTTTCAGTTTCAAGGAATTTTCGGACTATCAATTCTTTGACCCACAGAAACCGGCGAAGAATTTTGATCAACCGATTGGCGAAGCGCAGACCGATGCCAGTGGCAACGCATCATTCAACCTGAATCTTGCGCAGTTTGGCACATCCACCTATCGCCTGACGTTTCAGGGCGAAGGCTTTGCGCAAGATTCCGGCCGCAGCGTGCGCACCGAAGATTCCGTTTTGGTGTCGTCGCTGCCCTATGTCATCGGCGTGAAGACTGACGGCAATCTGGGCTATATCAACAAGGCGGAAAAGCGCAACGTGCAGTTAATCGCTGTCAATAGTGATCTTACGCAAATTGATGTGCCCGATCTCAAGTTTAAGCTCGCGCAAGTCGAATACATTTCGACGCTGATTAAGAACGAACGCGGAGCCTATGAATATAGCTCGGTGCCAAAAGAAACGATTATATCAACAGGCGATTTGCCAATTGCGGCAAAGGGGACAAACACGGTTTTGGACAGCGCCAAGCCCGGTAGCTACGCATTGATTGTAACGGACGCAAAGAACACTGTGCTGCAACGCATCGATTACACCGTCATCGGCGAGGGCAATCTGCTCGGACACTCCAAGAAAAACGCGACGATAGGCGTAAAACTAGACAAGAAGAAATATGACACCGAAGACACGATCACAATGAACATCGTCTCGCCTTATACCGGCACGGGATTGATTACGCTGGAAACCGATAAGGTTCTGGCTTTCAAATGGTTCAAAGCTGAAACCACCAGCACGGTGCAGAAAATTGACATTCCGAAGGGTTTCACCGGCAAAGGTTATGTGAACGTGCAGTTTGTGCGTTCATTGGATTCCAAAGAAATTTTCACGACTCCGCTGGCCTATGACGTGGAGCCGTTTTTCGTCAGCACGGATTCCATCAACAGCCAGATTGCCTTGACGGTGCCGGAAAAAGCCAAGCCCGGCGACACTCTGACCATTGGGTACAAGACCAAGACGCCCAGCAAGATTATCATCTACGGCGTGGACGAAGGCATTCTGCAATACGCACATTACCAGACGCCGGATCCATTGAATTATTTCGTCAATCGTCGCGCCTTGGGCGTCGAGACATCGCAGATTCTCGATCTGTTAATGCCGGAGTATTCGATCATGCAATCGCTGTCGGCAACCGGTGGTGGCGGAGGCGAGGATTTATCGCGAGGACTCAACCCCTTCAAGCGCAAATCGATTCCCCCCGTCGTGTTCTGGTCAGGCCTTATCGATGCCGATTCAACGCCCCGCGACTATCGCTATACCGTACCGGATTATTTCAACGGCAATTTACGAATAATGGCTGTAGCAGTTTCGGATCAGAATATCGGCGCAGCGGAAAACAAAGAATATGTGAAGGGTGATATTATCGTATCACCGAACGTGCCGACTTTTGCCGCGCCCGGAGACGAATTTACGGTAGGCTTAAGCGTAGCCAACAACATTATTGGTTCGGGCAAAGACGCGAAAATAAAGCTGGCGGTCACGCCATCCGAGCATTTGGATGTTCTTGAGGGCAAAAACAGCGAACTGGTCGTTGCCGAAAACGGCGAAGCCAAAGCGAAAATTCGCGTTAAAGCCAAAGATATTTTGGGCGGAGCAACCCTCACCTTTACGGCAACATCTGGCAAGGCAACGGCGAAAATCGATGAGACGTTAAGCGTACGTCCTCCCGTACCCAGTATGACCGCACTGCTCAGCGGTTATGCCGATAAAGGCGAAAAGCAAATCAAACAAGACCGCGATTTGTACAAGGAATTCGCGAAGGCTGATGCGTCGGCGTCCACTTTACCGATCAGCCTCATTCCGGGACTCGCGCAATATCTTGATCGCTTCCCTTATGGCTGCACCGAACAAACCGTCAGCAAGGCTTTCCCTGCGGTTATTTTGTCGGGTCAAAAAGATTTGGGCGGTGATGCCAAGATCGTCGAGGACAGCGTCAATCACACCATGCATCGCTTGCGCGAATTGCAAAACAACAAGGGCGGTTTTGGCACTTGGTGGTATGGCGGAGAAGCTGATGATTTCGTCAGCGTTTATGCGTTGCATTATATGTTGCTGGCGAAAGAAAAACATCTGCCCGTACCGGATGAGGTTTTCCGTAAAGCACAGGATTATGTAAGGAACATGGTCAGCGAAAGCCCATCGTCGATGGAACATGCGCGCAATCAAGCCTACGGCATTTATATTTTGACGCGCAGTGGCGTCGTCACGGCCAATTACCTTCCTCATCTTCTGCAATATCTGAACGATACTCAAAAAGATGAATGGAAAGATGATCTCACTGCCGTCTATTTGGCGGCGGCGTACAGACTGATGAAATTGGAGCCCGAAGCCACGCAGCTGATGAATGAATTTACGCTCGGCGAACCAGCTTATTGGAACGCGCATCATTTCTTTTTCGACGAGTACCGCTTCTATAACAGCCTAAATCGCTACGCGCAGTATTTGGCGGTAATGTCCGATCATTTTCCTGAGATGTTGCCGAAGATGGATCGCAACATTCTGTTTCGTATTGCGAATTTTATCGGCGAGGGAAATTACAATACGCTGTCGTCGTCTTACGCAATTATAGGCTTCAGTGCATACGGGCAAGCATCGATGAATCTGACCAAAGCCAATATGGCGATCAGTCAGCAAGATGATCATGGCACATGGAAGCCTCTGACCTTGTCCGGCGATCAAATCAAACGCGCGCAATTGGCGTTGTCACGTAGCGACGTCAAATTCTCCGGCGGCGGAGATATTGGTTTGTTCTATCAGTTGGCAACCGACGGCTATGATCGCGTAAACGCAACGCAGCCGATTGAGGACGGTTTGGAAATTAAGCGCGAATTTCTGGGCAAAGATCACAAGCCGATCACGGATGTCAAAGTCGGCGATGTGATCAATGTCGTCGTTACCATGCGCGCGCACGACAATAAAACGTTGGAAAACATGGCGATGGTTGATCTGCTGCCCTCCGGGTTCGAGGTCGCCCCCGAAAGCATTGCACAGCCTGCTGCAGGAGCAGCAACACCCAATGA
>CAIQVS010000255.1 GCA_903875345.1 uncultured Pseudomonadota bacterium
ATGTCCAACGAAACCCTGAAGAAACTACGCAGCAATGCTCATTTCAGCAGCTTGCCGGAAAGCGTCCGCATTCCATCCATCGGTGATCGGCAGAGCGAGATCATTAAGCCGATTGAACTGGCCTCGCTCGACGAAATCGCTTTTGCCGTGATTGGCGTCGAGGCCGAAGTCGACGCGCTCAACAGCCGCTTCTATGCCTTGCGTCGCCTCTACAACGCCGCGCGCGCCCGAGGCGCGTTCGGTAGTCAGAACGCTGTTGACGCCGTCGCCAGCGATAAGGGAGGCAACTAATGCCGCTTCCCATTATCAGCGCCGACGAACGGCTGGCGGAAAAACGCGGCGTCAAAGGCTGCATCTTCGGTAAATCCGGTATCGGCAAAACTTCCTTGCTCTGGACGCTCAACGCCAGCGCGACAATGTTCTTCGATCTTGAGGCTGGCGATCTCGCCATCGAGGGCTGGAGCGGCGACACGATTCGTCCCCGCACATGGCAAGAATGCCGTGACTTTGCAGTGTTCATTGGCGGCCCCAACCCGGCGCTGCGCGACGATCAACCATATAGCCAGGCGCACTACGACGCGGTGCGCGAACGTTTTGGCGATCCTGCTGCGATTGACAAGTACGAAACGGTATTCGTCGACAGCATCACCGTTGCCGGGCGCCTCTGTTTCCAGTGGTGCAAAGGCCAGCCGCAGGCGTTCAGCGACAAAACCGGCAAGCCCGATACGCGCGGCGCTTACGGCCTTCACGGTCAGGAGATGATCGCATGGCTGACGCATCTGCAGCACACGCGCGGCAAGAACATCTGGCTGGTCGGAATTCTCGACGAAAAGATGGATGACTTTAATCGTCGCTTCTTCTCGCCGCAGATCGAAGGCTCAAAAACCGGCCTTGAACTGCCCGGCATCGTCGACGAGGTCATCACGATGGGCGAGTTGAAGGCCGATGACGGAACGCCCTATCGCGCTTTTGTCTGCCACACGCTCAATCCGTTTGGCTTTCCGGCCAAAGACCGTAGCGGTCGCCTCGACATGGTCGAGGAACCGCATCTCGGCAGGCTCATGGCGAAAATTGCCGGTGCCGCAAAGCCAGCGCCGGAACGCCTGACCTACACACGCCCTGAACAAACAACCCCGACATCTACGCAAGGAGAATAAGTCATGTCTATTTGGAACGATTTCAGCAGCGCCGTCGACCAAAAGAGCTTCGATGTAATTCCGAAAGGCACGATTGCCCGCGTGCGCATGACGATCAAGCCCGGCGGCTATGACGATCTACGCGAAGGCTGGGATGGTGGTTATGCCACCCGCAGCGTCACAACTGGCGCCGTTTATCTGAATTGTGAATTTGTGGTTTTGGAAGGCCCGTATGCCCGTCGCAAGGTCTGGAGCATGATCGGCCTTTTCAGTTCCAAGGGGCCGGAATACGCCAACATGGGGCGCTCTTTTATCAAGGGCATCCTCAATTCGGCGCGCGGTTTCTCATCAAAAGACGAGACGCCACAGGCTATCGCTGCGCGGCGCATCAACGGATTTGCCGATCTGGACGGTATTGAGTTCGTCGCTCGCATCGACGTCGAAAAAGATCAACGCAGCGGCGAAGACCGCAACGTTATCAAAACGGCGATCACGAAGGATCACAAAAGCTACCCGACCGGCCCGGCGACATACACGCCGCCCGCGCCGCAGGCAGCAACGGCACAAGCGCAGCCCGCGCCGCAGCAGGCTCCCGCCAGCAATCTCCCATCCTGGGCGCGGTGAGGTGAATCATGCTGTTACGACCAAGACAAAAGCAACTGGTCGCGCGATCGGTGGACGCTTTGAACAAACACGGCAACACGCTGGCCGTGGCGCCCACCGGCGCGGGCAAAACGATCATGCTTTCCGCGATCATCGGGGAAATGTTCAAAAGCGACAGCGCTAAGGCCTGCGTGCTCGCGCACCGCGACGAACTGACAGCGCAGAACGAAGGAAAGTTTCGGAGGGTCAATCCTG
>CAIQVS010000256.1 GCA_903875345.1 uncultured Pseudomonadota bacterium
ACCAACAGGCGCATAGATAATTGCAGCGTCTAGTGGTTCGGGTGGCATTTCATCCGATCCGCCCGCCCATACTGCTCCAAGACTGCGGGCAAAAGTCTGCGTAGCAACATCGCCTGGCCGGGTGAAAGCAAATACCAATTTTCCCTGCCATTTGGCAATCTGCGCCACGATATGGGCGGAAGCGCCAAAACCATAAAGACCGAGCTTTTTACCTTCACCGGCGATTGCGAGAGAGCGCCAGCCGATCAGACCTGCACAAAGCAATGGAGCCAGTTCAACATCACTGCCAGTTTCTCCAAGCGGAAACGCAAACCGCGCGTCAGCAATAACAGATGTCGCGAAACCGCCATTACGTGTGTACCCCGTGAAAAGTGGGTGATCGCATAAATTTTCTTTGTGGCGGACACAGTAAGGGCAGACACCGCAGGTGTGGCCGAGCCATGGAATGCCGACACGCTCACCCATTTTTAGCCCGTCAACGCCAGCGCCGATGGCATCAATCCGACCAACAATTTCATGTCCTGGAATGATCGGCACTTGGGGGTTCGGCAGTTCACCATCGACCACATGCAGGTCGGTGCGACAAACACCACAAGCGCCCACTTTTACCCTTATTTCGCCGATGCCAGGCTCTTGATCTGGAAGTTCGATCCATTCAAGAGGGGTTTTAAGCTTCTTCAAGATCATGGCGTGCATGACATTACCTCTGGTGGAGCGATCTCCTCGGCAATTGTCAGGTCGGCAAGTTTCTTTAGCGCGCGTGGCAATGCTTCTGGTAAGTCATCCGCAATAAGTCCGGGGCCAATAGAGGCGGCCGCTTCACAATGGAGCCATGCTCCTGCCGCTGCTGCATGAAAGGCATCCATGCCTTGAGCAAGAAGCCCAGCAATAATACCGGTGAGAACATCGCCACTTCCGCCAGTTGCAAGCTGTGGCACTGAGTTCGAATTAATTATTGCTCGTCCATCGGGTGCAGCGATGACGGTATCGCTGCCTTTAAGCAGGACAACGGCCTTGCTCTTTTTCGCGGCACTGAGCGCACGGTGCAACTTGTCGCCCGTAATATCAAAAAGCCGATCAAATTCACCTTCATGCGGTGTCATGACGCAAGGATAGTTCACCGCCTGAAAAAGATCCTCAGATGAGCCAGCAAAAGATGTTAGAGCATCGGCATCAAGGACTACCTTGCGCTCTACCGCTAGTGCTGCAAGCACATATTTCTTTGTCATTCCGCCTACACCAGCGCCGGGGCCGATCACAATAACGTTGCGACGCGTATCGGCTAACAAGGATTCAAATTCAGCTAGTCCATTAAAACTTCGCACGATCGCGCTGGTCAGTGACATTGCATAGATCATCCAGGCTGAAGATGGAGCGGCAAGGGTTACAAGACCGGCTCCGGCGCGCATAGCGCCATGTGCCGACAAACGACTGGCACCCGTAATTGTCTCGCCGCCAAGGATTATAACTTCTCCTCGCTGATATTTGTTGATGGTCGGATATGGCCACGGATATTGATCGAGCCATAGTTGCGGGCTGTTCTCATAGGTATGGGGGTTAATGTCATCAAGCACCGCAGTAGGTATGCCGATATCTGCGACGATGACCGAACCGCAAAGCGCGCGTCCGGGATAAAGAAGATGCCCAGGCTTCTTGCGAAAGAAAGTCACCGTCAAGTCAGCTGGCGCAGCAATACCACGGACGAGGCCTGAAGCCCCATCGACACCACTTGGCACATCTATGGTACAAATAGGAATCTGGCGGTCTTTGAGTGCAGAGATCATCTCGCCAGCCGTACCGTCAACCGGCCGCGATAAACCTGAACCAAAGATCGCATCAATAATGATACCCTTGCCGTACATAATATCAGGCGAAAAAGGTTCTATCTCGTTGCTCCACGCACCGGCATGAAAGGCCGCGTCACCCTTAAGATTCTCACGCGGCCCCAGCAATGTTAGACTGACCGGCCAACCGGCCTCTGTGAGATATCGCGCGGCAACAAAGCCATCGCCTCCATTGTTTCCTGGTCCACATAGAACCGTGACGGGGCATTTTGCCCAATGCGCCATAACGGCTTCGGCGACCGCACGACCAGCAGCCTCCATAAGATCGACTCCGCTGATGCCACTAGCAATAGCTTTGTGGTCAGCGGAGTCCATCTCTTTTGGCGTCAAAAGCGCAAAGTCATTTATTTTCTGATTGCGCGAGACGCTTGTAGACATTGATAAATTCCATTCGTCTCAAACAATAGAGATATCGTTTTGAACGACGGTCGTGCCGGGTGCCGACCAAGCAATAGAGGTAGCTACGTCCCAATCATGTAACGTGTTGACGTTACCGGTTAAAGTAACTTTCCCACCGACTGCGCTTACTTTAATCGCCTTAGGCTCAAAGAACCAAGTGCGATGCAAGGCGTGTGCGATGTCATCACTGATATTTGAGACATTCACCTGGGTCTTGATCTTGATCTGGTTGGATACACCAATGACTCCGAAAAGTTTACGGACATTATCTTCGGCAGCTTCTTTTTCGTAATGCCAGTTCACTTCACCAGTTAGGGTAACCCAACCCTTTTCAACTTTTACCTTGATGACATCAGGTGGGATAGACACATCCCACTCAAGACGATCTATCGCTGCGGCTGCGATTTCATCGTCAGTACGCTTCTTATCAAAAGGAAGTTGGACTTCAATTTCCTCCGCGACTCCTTTAACGCCCTTTACACGCCCTGCGGCCTGTTCAGCCGAGTGCTTTTGAATAAAGGTATCAACATGGCCAGTTAAGGTCACAACACCGTCTTCAGCTGTCACGCCAATATGAGCGGCAGTAATGCTCGGTTCCCAGTTAAGTTCGGCGAGTACGGCTTGTTGTAATTGACTATCGTTAGACATGGTGGACTCCTATGAGTTAAGTTAAGAACCAAGCGACTTAAACAGTTCGGGGGCTGATCCTGCATTCAGTGATCTACTCCTATCTCATGGTCTCCATTTGATATTCATCAAACACCGTCAGCAAAAGCTGGAGGTCATAAGCTAATCAGAGCAGTCAATATTTGGAGATCCAATGATCGCCTTTTTTTTCATATTTTGACTTCACCGCTGCCCATGCAACGCGAAACGAAACTTCTTCTTGGCTAGCGTCGTCGCGTCGTTTGGATGCGGGTTTATATTCTTTCCATGCGTTGTTAAAAGCCGATCTGTAAATGTCCTGGGCGTGGTCTGGCAGAAGCTTTCTGATGTTCAGGGGTAAATCGATGTTCTGTGCATATGGCATGTTGAGGGATCCCTACGTAATCAAGCCATCTCACAGATGCACATCATGCAAAGCCATGAAGGCTTTCAAAAGTACGCGTGGATCAAAGGTTCCTTTGTAGACGGCAGGTGGTTCGCGTTTCAACCCAAGGAGCGCGTAAACGGCGGTTTGCGCCGAACGAATTGAGTATTCAACGGTGAAAACCGTATCGTCTGGCATTTCACAAAATTGTCCTATAAAGGCAAAATTGGTTGAGCTTTCTGGAAAAACTTGCGGGCGGGAGCCAATTTTACGTCGAAGGAACTGACTGGTTATGAATGGCATCAGGCATGGAATGCAGATCGCATTTTCGATTATGCTTTTAGCTTCATCTTGAATATTTAAATGGCCAAGCAGCTCGGTCATGATATCGCGCCCTGTGCAGCTTGCCATAGGCTTGTTCACAAAATTCCCACGTTTATCAATGGAGAGGCCATAGCCCCACAGCACGCTAACATTGTCCGGCTGATTGATGAAATGCGGTTGATAAGGAACAACAACGGAAAACAGCCAGTTCGAATCCACAAATGTAACCAATCCACCTTCACCAGGCGAATTACCGGTTAGGTCACGAATGATGTGCAGCAGCGCTGGATCACGCAATGTGATAGTGAAAGACAACCATTTGGATTCATCAATGTGATTATCGAAAGTCCATGGCGTGCCGAATTCAGGTCGTCCAAGCGCGAGCGTTTCCCATAATGTCCATGCCCCGCCATGCAATTTACCATTCAAAACAGGCGCGGCATCCATAGACCCAAGGCTTGATGCCTCTGTCATTGATCCTAATGTGACGAGAACGTAATGGCCGGGATTAATGGAAATTGTGTTTGATTTACCATCCCGTTCATAAGAAATATCAGTCACTGTTGTTTCAGCGTTATGTTCATAAAGCCCAAGGTTCGTGACGCGGGCATTCATTTCGAAAATAACGCCGTGATCTTCAAGCCATTTTTCTAGCGGTCGCACCATCGAGTCATACTGGTTGTAGACGGTGCGCAATATGCCTTCGAGGCGATTAAAGCCGGAAATCATATGCGAAAAACGCATGAGATAACGCTTGAACTCAACTGCGCTATGCCAAGGTTGAAATGCAAAGGTCGTGCACCACATCAGCCAAAAATTGGTCTTAAAGAACGCATCGTCAAATTGATCCGCAATAGCAGTTTCTCCCAGCATATTCTCTGGCTCGATGATGAGACGTTCCAGATTGAGAATGTGATCTTCGCTGAGAGCAAACTCAGGTGCCGTTTCACGATCACAGTTGCTCATAAGACGCGATTTCGACGATGTCTTCATCGTCTTGTTCCAGCCCATGATTTCTTGCGTCACAGTCTTGCTGCCGTCAAGCGTCGGGATCGAAGAAAAAAGTCCAAAGGTGCAGAGATACTTACTTTCCAGCATGCGGCCACCGCGCAGCACATAACCATGTTCCGGTGAGCCAGAACCGTCGAGAC
>CAIQVS010000257.1 GCA_903875345.1 uncultured Pseudomonadota bacterium
AAGAACTCCGTAGCAGAATTAACTTCGCCGCGTTTGTCGTGGCGTCACTCCGGTGGGGCTACGCCCTCCCTGCGTGACGCCACTACAACGGCACGATACCAACCGGCAGAGGCTCCACTTAACGGCAGCGAAACGCTGTCTCGAGGAACCCGGCCACCTCTCACCAAGTTTATATTCTTCATATAACCTCTCCACTGAATAGGGAAAAAACTCACACCAGCATACAAAATTAAAATTAATAATTAGTTTGTTTCTATGATACGATTTAGCCGCGCCTTTAAACTGCATTTGGCCCCGCACCACAGAATAGATAATTATAAATTAATAACGTTTTATTATACTCATTTTTACTATGTTTGCGATAACGTCCATTCTAGCAAGCTGCTGCGCGTCACTTTTTAGCATCCGGCATACACAAATGGCAGTTCATTCTCTCTATGTCTGGGTCTTAGCGAATCAATGGATTTTCGGTGTTGCGTTTATTGTTTTTTGGTTTTCTTCCGTAACACTACTCTCAAGCCAAGATGGCGGCCGTAGCAGTTGGCGAAATCTTGGTCGGCACTACAAAACCCCGATGAAGTTTAAGTGGTGGGGCGACGGGCTATGGCCGATAGGCCCGCTCTGTGATGGCACACTTGGCATTGGTCGGGCGCAATTCAGCGGCGTCTTTATGGCTGCCTGTGAACAGGGTCTGTTCCTATGGTGGCCGCCCTTGCCGTGGATTTTTCCCAAGCTGCTCATTCCTTGGCGGATCATGACTATGGAAACCCGCAAGGCTCCCTTTATTCACATCCCCTACCATGTTGTTCTGGTAGAGACCCCCTATGGCTGCGTTGAGCTAAGTGGCGTTGCATCACCAGTGATTGACTATGGCAATGCACACGACCTATGGAGTAAGTGATGCCCCGAACCATCTATACTTGCCCTGATCATGAGGGCTCAGTTTAGATTTGGCGTAATTTTCTATGTGATATGATTCCAGCTTGCAAAGCGGGAAAAATAAAATGCTTTGATAAAATGGGCGTCTAAGACGAATATTCACGCCGGTTCCTTGCGGTCGTTCTCGCTGCTTTGCAGTTTGTGGCCGCTGATCTCGGCTCCGGCGTTCGGCGACAGCGGCATGAAAACCAGCATCGACAACAGGCACAAAACTCCGACGCCGATATAGGACGGCCAGAACGAATCCGCCTGCAAGGTCGTAATGTTGCGCCAATCAAGCGTCGTGTTCAGCATCAAGGCTCCCGCCGCGACGCCGAGGCTCAAGCCCAGTTGCTGGAACATGTTGTAGAGCGTGTTGGCGCGGCTCATCGCCTCGTCCGGAATCTCGGCATAGGCGACCGTGTTGATCGCCGTGAATTGCAGCGAGCGGAAAAATCCGCCGACAAGGAGAAAGAGGAAGATCACGCAGTGCGGCGTCTTCTGCACGAACAGCGCGCACCCCGCCATGAAGAACGTGTTGACGATCGCGTTGATGATCAAGGTCGTGCGGAATCCGAGAGCGCGAATAACCGCCGACGCGCCGAGCTTCATCAGCACCGCGCCGACGGCTCCGGCAAAAGTAAGAAATCCCGATGTCGCCGGAGTCAGCCCGAAGCCGACTTGCAGCATCAGCGGCAACAGAAACGGCAACGCTCCGATGCCGATGCGGAACAACGTGCCGCCGATCACGGCGGAACGGAACGTGACGTATTTCATCACGCTGAGATCGATAATGGGATGCGCGGTCCGGCGCATGTGCCACAGATAGGCCATGCCGCAAGCGGAGCCGCCGAGCAGAAGCCCCACGACCGCCGCAAGCGGGACAAGATCACGCCCGATGGTCTCGAAACCGAAGATCAGTCCCGTCATCGCAAGGCCGGTCAGGATAAATCCGAATTTGTCGAGCGGCTCGCGCGAGCGGCTGCGGATGTTGGTGATGTGCTTCCGCGCCAGCCAATAGCCCAAAAGACCTATCGGTACGTTGACCAGAAAAATCCACCGCCACGAGGCGTAGGTGACGATCAGGCCTCCGATCGGCGGTCCCAGAACCGGACCGATCAGCGCGGGCGCGGTCACCCACGCCATCGCGTCCACCAGATCGGCTTTCGGCACGATACGCAGCACGACAAGCCGACCGACCGGAACCATCATCGCGCCGCCCATGCCTTGCAGAATGCGCGACATCACGAGGGTCGTCAGATCGACCGACAATCCGCAGGCAATCGACCCAACGGTAAACACGATAATCGCGGCCATGAACACGCGGCGCGCTCCGAACCGGTCGGACGCCCAGCCGCTGAGCGGAATGAACACCGCCAGACTGAACATGTACGACGTGATCGCCATGTTGAGATGCAGCGGATCGGTGTGCAGCGACCGCGCAATCGTCGGCAAAGCCGTGGCGATGATCGAGCCGTCGAGATGCTCCATGAACAAAGCGCAAGCGACGATCAGCGGTACGATAACGTTGCGGCGGGAGGGGGGAGATTGGGCGTTCATCCATCACGTTTTAGCGTGATCTCAGGCGTATGCCAAAGGGATAACGGAGTCTGTTTGCCGTCCGTCAAAATTCCAGAGAGATGTCATTCCCTGTTTTGTCCAAATAAGAAAACAAACGGGATTCCGGATAAAATCGCATTTTTGCAAAAAGCAAAAAAGCGATTTTTCCGGAATGACAATTCTTCCTAGAATGTGAAGGGTAGCAAACATACAGGTGAGCAATCCCTCACTTTTTGGACTTTGTTTTGATCTTCCCCGCCATCACGCCGAGCAGTTCGTACACGCCCTGATGCGTCACGGCGGAGATGACATGCACCGGTTTGCGGCTGGCTTTGGTCAGCGCCGCGACCTTGCGTTTGATGTCAGCGGGGGACAACGCGTCGCATTTATTCAGCGCGATCAGTTCGGCCTTGCGGGTCAAGCCGCCGCCATAGGCTTTCAGCTCGGCGCGGATGATTTTGTAATTCTTCACCACGTCTTCGTCGGTGCCGTCGATGAGATGCAACAACACCCGCGTGCGCTCGACATGGCCGAGGAAACGGTCGCCGAGCCCCTGCCCTTCATGCGCGCCTTCGATCAGGCCGGGAATGTCGGCAAGCACGAACGTCGTCGCGTCGCGCTTGTTGCCGATCTGCACGACGCCGAGATTGGGCGAGAGAGTCGTAAACGGATAATCGGCAATCTTGGGTTTCGCGGCGGTGCAGGAGGCGAGAAACGTCGATTTTCCGGCGTTGGGCAGGCCGATCAATCCGGCATCGGCGATCAGTTTGAGGCGCAGCCAAACGACGCGCTCCTGTCCGGGATAACCCGGCGTGCAATGACGCGGCGCGCGGTTGGTCGCCGATTTGTAATGATCGTTACCGAAACCGCCGTCGCCGCCCTTGAGGAAAACGACCTGTTGTCCGGCTTCGGCGAGATCGAGCAAGACCGTTTCCTTGTCTTCGTCCAGCACCTGCGTGCCGACGGGAACCTTAAGGATCAGATCCTTGCCGCCGAGGCCGCTGCGTAAACGTCCGGCGCCGCCGCGCCCGTTTCCGGCGGCATAATGTTGTTGATAGCGATAGTCGATCAGCGTGTTGAGATTGGTCCCGGCTTCGAAAATCACGTCGCCGCCCTTGCCGCCGTTGCCGCCGTCCGGCCCGCCGAAGGGAATGAATTTTTCGCGCCGAAAGCTGACGCTGCCCGGGCCGCCCTTGCCGCTGCGAAGATAGACTTTTGCGAGATCGAGAAATTTCATGCGTGACAATTATCACAGCGTTGTTGTTCTGTCGATTCGCTCGTGAATTCGTTGGTTAATTTTTCTTTCTTCGTACCCGCCTTTCTTATTGCGTTTCTGCTTCAACGGCACTGCACGGCACTTAAAAAAGAAGAGGCGCCTCCTCGGCAGGCCTCGCAGCCCATTGTCGGCGGCGAACAAGGCCAGCGATATATCGCTTCGTTTGTCTCGGCTGGCGACTTTAACCCGAATTCCGTAGCGCGCGCGGGACCCGCTGTCTCTGACAAACCCTACCCCTTTGCGATGAGGTAGTAATATAATCCTACAATAGCGCCGCACGGATTGCAAGAGGAATTTTTGACTATTGTGGATTTTTTTGAAGGCGCGAGCGCGAAAAATGATCTTGGGACAAAACGGAGCTACCCCCCTTGTCTAACAATGCAAATGTTCAGATTTGGATAGGTTCTGCTATTCTTGCGAGTGGGCAAGAGCAATTATTTTTTAAATTCGGCCAGAATGGCGTTAACGTGGGCTATTGGAAGTCGCTCCCAATTTGCACCAGCCAACTTGGTAGCGTTTTCTTCAGAAACTTCGTAGGGATTTCCTGGCGCTAACTTTCTAACGACACTGCCGAGCGTTCCATCATCATTCATAAAGCACTTTATTAAGTGAACCGGCGCGGTGGGATCAACTGCAATATTTCTATCAAAACGACGCGGCTGTGTGGAATGCAATGCTCTTTTGTCTAAAATGAATGTGAACGCTTTCGGTTCTAATTTTTCATTAGATCTAAGAGCTTGTTCACAAAGTTTTAGGATATGAGGATTCAACTGCCGATTCTTTCATAAGAGAGGGAACGGCATGGGATACGAAACGGATATACCGGATAAGGAATGGGCAATACTGG
>CAIQVS010000258.1 GCA_903875345.1 uncultured Pseudomonadota bacterium
AGTCAGCGCCACGCCCTGCCCGACCAAGGCAACCGCGAGCGAGAGGCGGACGCCCTCGAAGGAAATCTTGTTGGTCAGCATCGCAACGCCCCCGGTTTCCGATCAAAGACCAAGCTCGAATCCCGCCTCGCCGGTCTTTGCAATGCCCATCGACAGCTTACCATAAACCAATCATCAGGCGACGCGCTGCAAGTGATTTCGGAAGCTCAGAACCGTGCCGCGAATTCTTTTTCTCCACCCGTCACCAGAACGGGGAAAACCCTGAGGCCTGCGCCGTCTCTCAGAACGTCGTGATTAATTTTACGGCAGCAAAGTCAGGCTGGCAAGCGTGACGCAGCCACGGCAACAGGGCAATCAGGTGAGGAACGCAGCTCCCATCGCCGCTTTGAGGCGAGTTTATTACGGAACGCGTGCCTGTGGTTCTGCAAGTAGCGGTCTGCGGCAGCGTCTGGGGCAGCGTCTGGGTAGGCCAGAATGGCCTTCCCCCGATTGCCCTGAGCCACGGAACGCATATTCAAGTGCCCCTTCGTTAGGTTCCGCACCGGCCGGCGACCGAGCCGCCAGCAATGAAACTGTTGCAGCGTGCCCGCCCCCTTCACCGGCGGGGTTTGTTGTCAAATTCCGGGCCAACCGGCAGAGCCTAGTTGAGACCTCCGCATGATGAACGGGTTCCCGGCGTATTTTCTTAACACGCTTGACCCGACGTCGGTGCTGGCATTCGTAAGAATGCTTCCGACGCTCATTTTTTCGGCCGGGGGGCAATATTGGTTCGTTGTCATTTTTGTTATTGTTCGATCTTTCGTGCCGACGCTTGCTTGCTGGATAATCTCGCTCGTGGCTCCGTCCATCATTCGACCAAAGTCACTTGTTATTAATAAACAAGCTCCTCTTGTTTCGATTGTAATTGCCGGCCGTAACGAGGCCGCATCAATAGGAACCACGATCCACGCGGCAATGCTTTGCGGATACCCTAACCTGGAGCTTATTTTTGTTGATGATGGTTCCGACGATGAAAGCATCTCGGTTGCGCGCAACGCCGCAAGAAGCCTAGGTCTTCACAACTCCGGAAAGATACGTATACTTAGCTCGCCACGGCGAAACGGAAAAGCGAGCGCGTTAAATATCGGCATCAGCGTGACACGGGGCGAGTTCATTGCCATTATAGATGCCGACACAGAAATCCAAAATGGCGCTATGGAATACTGGTTGTTGCCATTTGCAGATCCGCAAGTGGGCGCTGTGGCCGGGAATGTCCGTGTGCGCAACAGCAATGCATCGTTTCTAACCCGCCTTCAGGAATGCGAGTACGCAGCTCAGGCAACGATAGCACGCTTGGCAACTTCGCAGATTAATCTTCTTAATATGATTCCCGGTGCGGCCGGTCTCTTCCGCGCGGATGCGCTAAGGCAGATGGGAGGATACGATACTGGCCTGGGAGACGATACGGATATGACGCTTCGGTTGCGGAAGCATAGATGGAAGCTCGCCTTTGCCTTAGATGCCGTGGTGTGGGATAAAGTTCCAACAAATTTGGCGAGACTCCTTCGACAAAGAGCCAGGTGGGAACGCAACATGGTTAGAATCAGGCTAAGAAAACATGGCGACATGTTTATTCTTGGTCGCTATGGTTTGGCCAATGCCGCGCTCGTGGTCGATTTCCTGATTATGCGTCTTTTGCTGCCATGGTTATCTATATTTGGGATGTTTTACATTGCTTTTGTATACGGACCCTTATCAGCTCCAGTTGTGTTAACAGACTTATACTTTCTCGCTGTCTTTCTGGCTCTTGTCAAGGCTGCAATGTCTCGTGACATTGCCGACACACCAGACATCAGGCATTTCTGGTGCCTCTTGCTATTTCCTATTTATAAGTCTATTCTTCGTTTTGTTGTAATGGGCGCCGCGGCCAAAGAGCTGTTTAGGATCGGCGTAAAGCACCCATATGTTCCGGATCATGTGTGGGCCGAAACGTACCGATGGTAGCACTCTCAGCCGAGTCGGCGCGCCGGCGCACGCCGAAGAA
>CAIQVS010000259.1 GCA_903875345.1 uncultured Pseudomonadota bacterium
ATGCCGCAGACTTTGGAAAAACTGCGAGCGTAAACTCAACACCAGCCTGAACATGGTCGCTCTCGCTTTCCTCGCTCTGCTCATAAAAAGATCATGAACAGGCTCTAATCTCAAAGATTGCCAAAATCTTCCGAATCTTCAGAATCCGGCTCCTCGCCCGAAAATCCCTTGACGACGAGCAGATAGGTGCGACGATCAATCAAGCCTTCCTTAAAGGCTTTGGTCGCCGTTTGCTCCATCGTCTGGCCATAGCGCACCAGAAGGCGTTGCGCCTCGGCCGTCCAGCGCTCAATCGGCTCATCCAGCAAAAGTTCGCGCACGGTGTCGTCGAACACCATATATTCCCGAAGGCCAAGACGCCCGCCGCCGACCTTGGGCACAAGCGCCTGCGTCACGATCATGCGCAAGGTTTCCATCAGCGCGAAGGCGCGTTCATAACGTTCGGAAGGATCGAAAACGCTGACGATGCGGCGGATCGTCGCCGCGACGCCGATCGTGTGCGCGGTCGAGAAAACCAGATGCCCCGTTTGACCCGCTTCGATCCCGGCGCTGACGGTTTCGCGGTCGCGCGCCTCGCCGACCAGAATAATGTTCGGCTTGCGGCGCAACGCGTTGCGCACTCCGGCGGCGAAATTCGGCAAATGGCGCGGAATTTCGGATTGCCCGACCAATGAGCGCGGTCCGACGATCGCGTCGTAGACGAATTCGATCGGCGCTTCGTAGGTCAGCATCTTGCCGCAGCCCTGCGCGCGCTCGATCAACATGCGGCTTCCGGCCGCCAGCAAGGTCGATTTGCCGCTGCCCGTCGGACCCGTGACAAGAATCAAGCCTTGGCGCGGCGACCAATTGTCGATGATCTTTTGCTCGACCCCCAAATCCTTCATCGTCGGCGGCAGGCTTGGCAAGCTGCGCAACGTGATCTGAACCGAATCGCGCCCCCGGCTCATGATCGCGGTAATGTTGACGCGGAACCGGTAACGAACGTTGCGTTCCGGCCTGATTTCATAGGAAAGATCGAGATCCTGTCCCGACGCCAGCTTGGCCAGCGCGTCGGGACCATAGATCCGGTTCAGGGTATTGACCATGTCCGCCGAATCCAGAGGGCGATTCGTGACCGGAAACAGGATGCCGTCGACCTCGATATAGACCGGGCGGTCGGACTGCAGGGTTGTGTCGCTCGCGCGCTGCTTGACGCACCACAGAAGAAGCCCATCCACATGCTCTTCCAGCAAGCGCATGGGCTCATCAGGCCAAGTGCCGATCTTGACAACCATGTCGTCGGGCGACGTGGTTACTGGCGTTGTGCCGGAGCCCATTGCGTCCCCTGAGGAATCAGCTGCGCCGGTCCGGTGATGGTCACGCCGCGATCGCCGACGCGCATATCCGCGCCGCCGCCGGTGATGCCGCGATCATCCGCAAGAGCGAAAGGCGGCGAAATCATGCCCTGCGCCAGAAGCTCCCGATAACGAACCATACCGATGAAATCGGCGGTCATGCGGTCAATATCGGCTTCGTAGGTTTCCTCGGCTTGCTTGATGCCTTCGTCCCAGCCCTGCTGGACGTAGGCGCGCCAAGCGATACGCTCCTGATCGTCGCGCGGCAGGAGAATATCCGGCGGTTGATCGACGCGACCCCAATCGCGCTCAAGATAAAGCCGCCAGTTGCGCGCCGCCGTGACGATCCGCGCGTTGCGGTTGATGTGATAAATGCGATCCGCGACGGCGGCGGCCTGACCGCCCGTTTTGACCAGCACCGCGTGCTGCGCTTCGTTGACGACCGGCGGCTCGATCAACAGTCCGGACGGAGCCGGAATCAAAAGCCGCGAAAAATCGAACGCCTTCGACATGCTGGTGTCGTATTCGGCCAGATGGCGCTGGATTTCAAATGTGCGAAACGCCAAACCGCCGCGCGCGCCGTAGGACAAGGCTCCTTCGCGCAACGCATCGGCGCGGATTTGAAGCCCGACGGTGTCGGGCGCGCCCGGATTGCCTTCGGAGACTTCCTGCAAATCCTGCAATACCGGCGGCGGAGGCGATACGGCATCGGCGGAAGCGACCGGCTTGATCTGCACCTGAGCCGATGGATTATGGTTGAGATTCGACGAGGAATTATCGCCGGGAATCGTGTTCGCAGGCTCGATCACCGCCCAAGCCGGTTGCGCGGAAAAAAGCAGGGCAACGAGGCCTGCGGCAACCTTATTGCGACTGGTCAGCGGGAGCATAGCTCACCTCGACAACGCCGGCCACTGCATCAACCGTCAGATCGGCGCGATGCCCCGCCTGCAAACCGATATCGTGCAGGACGTGAACGATGGGTTGCTGATAGACGTCGATATTCACCGTCAGAGGAACGGCCGGCGCATTGCCTTTGACGTGGAATTTATATCCGGCGCGTTCCGCCAGAGTTTGGACGATGGATTCGATCGGCCCCGACCAGCGCACCGTGACGGCTTGCGTCAGGCTTGCGGGCGCATGGGAGTAATCTTCGGGAGGCGGCGCCGGGTTTTTAAATTTCTCGATGCCCGCGATGCTGTCGAGCGCCTGTGAAGCCTTGTCGGCAGCCTGCGCCAGCTTCACGGTCACGATGTCCGGTTCCGTCGCTACCGGAACAACCGACGAATCTCCGCAGCCCGCTAACAGGACGAGGCTGCCAACCAGAGAAAAAAGTTTGATCGAACGTCGCATGGATACCTTGGGGATAAATCGAATCGAGCCGCGTTTCAAACTAGGTTGTTTTGTTTTTTTTGTCATCTTCCTTATTGCCCATTGTTTTATTGTCGCCTGATAAAATGTAATGCATAGCCTACAAAACAGGCCGCTGGCAACAGCACCAGCAACCCCGATATCCACGACCCAGCGATCATTAACGCTATGGCTGCCGCCACCAACACGCCCGCCGCCGCGCCATAAACGATCGAAGCCGGAGGCAGGACCGCATGCCCTGCCGGAGGATCCTGCGTTTGATACTGGATCATAGAGCGCGCGCCGCCCTTGGCCGGAAGCTGGGTTTTCTTAACCAAGGCCGCGCCCGTCTTGCCGGGACTGGACGACAGAAATTTCTGCAGCCAGCCCGCCATTTACGGCATCGTGTGCGGCAGGTCGTTTAAAAGGGTGGAGGCCTGATCCGGCTCGCCCTCGATAATTTTCACCTTGCCGTCCTTGCCGCGATAGACAAGAAACGGCGTGTGAATGATATGCCAGCTGTCGACCAGCGCATGATTGGACTGAACGGCTTGCATAAGGTTCGCGTCGGGCGCTCCGGCAAGAGCGTCTTTATCGCCGCCGACAAATTTGTCCCAAGCGTCCAACGGATTTGCGCTGTGCAGAAGTTCAGCGGCCTCGCGTTCCGCGTCGATATCATTGCCATCACGATTGATGGGAATGAGCCGCACTTGGAGCGCGTTGCCGATTACCTTGTCGCGCAGCATTTTCCACGTCGCCTTGCAATGCGAGCAGGTCGGATCCATCACCATCAGCACCAGAGGCGCCGCCGTATTGCCGAGGGTCACGCCAGCGGCGTTCTGCAAATCTTTCATCAGGCGCTCGCCGGGCGAAGCCAAAAGCGCGCCCGCAGGAGCAGAGCCCATTTGAGCCTGAGCTTGGGCTTGAGCCTGCGCTTGCGCCATCAGCACCGACAAGCCGGGAACCTGCCCCACGGTCTCGGAAGCGGCCTGCGAGATTGTCGGCAGGGTCGGCATTGCGCCCGCAGCCTGAGCCGAATTTGCAGCCGAAGCCTGCATCGCGGATTCAAACATCTCTTTCAATTCCGGATGCGCCGTGATCACGGCATCGACTTGCGCCGCCGAAATGTTCTCGCCGCTCGGACCGAAAAAGGCGCCGATGACCAGATTTTCATTGCCCTGAACGGCATAGGCGACCTGCAGCTGGTTATCCTTGATGATCAACCAGCCGTCCAACCCGCCGCGCGTGCCAAGGTAATAAAGCTTGGCGCCGAGTTTTTGAATGTTGGCCAAAACCGAATTGGCGGCCGGGTCCGGTTCGCCTGCGGGCTTTTTGCCGTCAGCCGTCGCAGCCGGAGCTGGTGCGAGAAGCGGCGACGAAGCGGCAGGAGCAGAAACGGGAGCAGGATCGGTTGCAGGCTTTTTGCTGTCCGCAGCCGAGGCGGCGGCAGCGAAAGCGCCGACGGCCAGAACCGCTAGAACAAAACTCCGCAAGAACTTAGGCAGCGTAAAAGTCATGTTTTTTCCCTGATGGACTGAAGCGTTATCTCTGCGCGACTTGTGTTGAATCCGCATACTGGTTTTGTGCGTACTGATAGACATGATACGTCGATGCCGTGTTGTTGTCATGCCGGATCAGACCGCGACGCTCCATCGCGGCGATAACCTTGGTGGCATAGCGGTTACCCTCGCCGGGCGTTGCCGAATGGTAATGCGCGATACCGCGATACAGGCTCCCGGTCTCGGCGATTTTTTGCTTCAGGATCCATGCGGCGACATGGACGTTGACGCAGCCGTCGTCGCGCACCCAGACGCGCGCCGTTTCGCTGCTGACATGCCAGTAACGCCCCAGCTTCGGCATCCAGATGGTGTTGACCTGCATCGGACCGAGATCGTGCGTGCCGTTGAAGTTGCGAAGGGATTCCTGCCCGACGCGCCCGCCCTCAACCTGCATGATCCCGATCATGACCGCCGGAGGCACCTGATAGGTGTTCGCCGCCGCCAGCAAACAGGCCGCAAGAGCTTGCGCCGTGATCATCAAATCCATCCCTGTATATCGAGCTGCGCCGTCGCCGGAACTTCAAGATAGGTCGCCAGCGTCGCCAGCATCGCCATGCGCTGGTTGAAAGACTGCCACACCTGCGTCATCGGCGGGATATTGCCATGCTGGGCGAAATAGGCGGCGCGTTCGTCCGCGTTCATGTAAAGCAAGCGATCCGCTTCGGCATAATGCGATTCCGTGTAAATCTGTCCCGCCGCCTTCAGCACGTGCCAGCACAGCAGCCGCCATTGCTCCGGCGAGCTGCCCGACGGCGCGAGCGCGCGCGTGACCTGATCGGCGGTCTTCACCAGCTTGTCGGCGACTTCGGCCAGCAGCGCGTGTTCGGCGCGGCCAAAGGAATATTGCGCCATCGCGCCGACGACCGGAACCATCGCCTCCATCATCTTGGCGCGGAAGGTAGCGACCGTGTTCGGCAAAGGCTCGCCCGCCGCCGCCGGCATCATCGATTTGAATTTGCCCTGCAGCGAAATGGCGATTCCCGCCAAACGCTTGGCTTCCTCAGGCGGTAACGGCTGCCCCGTCGCCTTGAAATGCGCCGCGACGATCTGGCTGGACGCTCCGGCCAAAGCCCAGCGCACCCACGGCTCGACCTGCTCCGTATCGCCGCCGAGTTCGTCGACCAAGGCGCGGTTGAGACTGATCGTGCTGTCGACCATCTTGTTGAGTTGATCGCTGTTCTCGCCCGGCGGGGTCGCGGCGCCGCCCGCCTTGTTCGCGGAATTGTCCGTCAAAGCCTGCATCAGCGGCATGCCGATTTGCTTGAACGTCGTCAAAAGAGTCTGCATCCGCGAAGCGGAGGCGAGATCATTGTTGGATGCTGAACCGTCAGCCATGATGAATCGAAAACCTTATCCTGTGTTTTTGCACAGCCCAAACTGCCGTCGCAAACAATGCCGCGATCACAACGATATGTCCACACCCTGCCACGGAATGGTTAACAGATGGCGAATGGAAAGAAAACGTGGTTAACGGAAAAACAAACGCCGCAGCGTTGCCGCTGCGGCGTCGTTAGAAATAAGACCTTAAACTTGAGGTCTTAAGCTGCTTTGAGATTCACGGCCGCTTCGCGTCCGTTCTTGCCCATCGCCAGCTCAAATTCGACGGACTGTCCCTGGTCAAGACCCTGGAGGCCGGCTTTCTGAACTTCGGAAATATGGACGAACACATCCTTATTCGAACCATCGGGAGCAATAAATCCGTATCCCTTGGTCGCATTAAACCACTTCACTGTTCCGCGCATGTTGTCTTCCTTCTTAGCTTCAACGGTCCCTGGGGCTCGGACGGACCGCATCTTCCGGCAAGCTGCTATGGCGTCTTGCACAGCCGGTTGCCGGATCTGAAAAAACCTTGGAAGGCCAGTTCAGCCGGAACAACTCATTCTCCTCATTGCGCACTTTTGTGAAAAGAGCAAGGATTTAAAGCAGCCCTAGGCTTTTAAAGCTGGCAACTGTGCCTTTGCCGATAACAATATGGTCATGCACGGCGATCCCAAGGGGCTGGCAGGCCTCGACAATGGCGCGGGTCATGTCGATATCGGCCTTGCTGGGCTGGACATCGCCGCTGGGGTGGTTATGCACCAGAACCAGCGCCCCGGCCCCCACTTCCAACGCCCGCCGCACCACCTCGCGGGGATAGACCGGAGCGGCGTCGATCGTGCCGCGCTGGTGCTTTTCCTCGGCCAGCAGATGGTTTTTGCGATCGAGGAAAATCAGCCGGAACTGCTCCTCCTTCTCATGCGCGAGCGTGGCGCGGCAATAATCGACGATGCGCTGCCAGTTATCGAGCAGCGCGCCACGGATAAGAACGCTTTTGTGGGCGCGGAGCGCGACGGCGCCGGTGGCGAGCAGGCTTGCCACCGCCGCTTCGCTGAGGCCGAAAGCCGTCAGCCGTTCCGGCTTGGCGTTGATAAGACTCCACAGATCCCCGAACTCGGCCAACAGGGATTTCGCCAAAGGCTTCACGTCGCGACGCGGAATGGCGGCGAACAATAACAATTCCAGCAATTCATAATCCGGCAGACTGTCCGCGCCATGTTCGAACATTCGCTCGCGCAGCCGGTCGCGGTGCCCGTGATAGTGCGGCTTGGCAGGCGGGGATTTATCGGGTGTAGCAGGTGTCATAAAAGGCATCAACGAACGTGAAAGTCCGTCGCCGCAAGACCGGACGAATTCCCTCCTCCTCGCGGAGAGGGGAACCAGACCGCTCAGGCCTCAACGTTCCTTCCTGCATCTTAACAAAAGCTGGCATAAATCATACGATAAATCAGGCTTGTTTACAAAAACCGTTTCCGCGCGTCGCGGACGGCTTTCTTCACGAGCGCCGGAGCCGTGCCGCCGAAGCTGGCGCGGCTTTGCACCGCGTTTTCGGGGCTGAGAACCGAGAACACGTCGCGCGTAATGCGCGGATCGACGCTCTGCATCTCGGCGAGGCTGAGATCGGCCAACCCGCACGTCTTGCCTTCGGCAAGGCGCACGATCTTACCGGTGATGTGATGCGCGTCGCGGAACGGCACGTCGCAGCAACGCACCAGCCAGTCGGCGAGATCGGTCGCGGTGATGAATCCTTCGCCGAGCGCGCGGCGCATCGCCTCGGCGTCCGGCGTCATGTCGCGGATCATCCCCGCCATCGCCGCCAGCGTCAGGTGCAGCGTATCGACGGCGTCGAAAACCTGTTCTTTGTCCTCTTGCATGTCCTTGGCGTAGGCGAGCGGCAACCCCTTCATCATCACCGACAAGGCGTTGAACGCGCCGAGCAGCCGTCCCGTCTTGGCGCGCGCCAGCTCGGCGGCGTCGGGATTGCGCTTCTGCGGCATGATCGAACTGCCGGTCGTGAACGCCTCCGACATCTTGACGAAGCCGAACGACGGATTGCACCAGATGACGATTTCCTCGGCGAGGCGCGACACATGGATGCCGAGCGTGCTGGCCGCCGCGAGAAACTCCAGCGCGAAATCGCGCGCCGAAACCGCATCGAGGGAATTGGCCATCGGGCGGTCGAAGCCCAAAGCCTTCGCCGTCATTGTCCGGTCGATCGGAAACGACGTGCCCGCCAGCGCGGCGGCGCCGAGCGGCATTTCGTTGACGCGCTTGCGGCAATCGCGGAAACGGTCGCGGTCGCGCCCCAGCATCTCGACATAGGCCATCAGATGATGCCCGAAGGTAATAGGCTGCGCCGGTTGCAAATGGGTGAATCCGGGCATGAGCGTCGCGGCATGACGTTCGGCCTGATCGAGCAAGGCCTCCTGCAGATCGCGTAAGCGGAATTGCAAATCGTCAATCGCGTCGCGCAGCCAGAGGCGGAAATCGGTCGCCACCTGATCGTTGCGCGAACGCGCCGTGTGCAATCGTCCGGCGGCGTCGCCGATCAGATCGCGCAAGCGCGACTCGATGTTCATATGCACGTCTTCAAGCTCGCGCGTGAAGGTGAACGCCCCGTTTTCGATTTCGCTCTGAATTTTATCCAGCCCGTTGGCAATCGCTTTAGCATCCCTGCCGCTAAGGATGCCCTTCGCCGCCAGCATCGCCGCATGCGCTTTCGAAGCCGCGATGTCTTGCGCGTAAAGCCGCCGGTCGATGTCGATCGAGGCGTTGATCGTCGCCATAATCGCTGCGGGACCCTGACTGTAATGCCCGCCCCAGAGGGGATTCGGTTTCGCGCGCGCGGTTTTTTTCTTGGTCATTTTTTAACCCGGTGGTCAGCTTCAATTAAACTATGGAAACGACGTTGAGGAAAGACAGCTCTGCCCCCCTCCCGTTTACGGGAGGAGTTGGGGGAGGGCGCGTTGAATTTCAGCGCTCATGTCACCCGCCCGCCCCTAACCCCTCCCGCGAGCGGGAGGGGAACTCCACCGATCTTTCTTCACCAGTTATCCCATGCCAATTACTACCCTTGCAACAGATACCAGACAATCATCATCCCCAGCGCGATAACGCAGAAGGAGAGAGCGATGACGATCCGTTTCGACGACCGGTAGCTTTTCCGGCGTATCTGATCCTGAACGACGGCGTACCGCCAACCGGCGATCATAACGATGAACAGCCCGACGATCGCGAAAAAAAAGCCGATGTTCGACGCATGGATAACGTTGGCGGACGGCGAGGTCAATTCCTCCGCCGGGAACAAAAAGCGCAATTTGGCGATGACGACGCCGAATCCCATTGTGGACAGGCCGGTTCGCAGCCAAGCTAGATAGGTGCGCTCGTTCGCAAGATGGTCGCGGATACGTTCGTCGTCGTTAATGGTTTGCATCCGGCTTCCCGTATCCTGCGCCTGCTGCATCAGAGTATCACCTTGCCGTCGAAGATTTGTTTTCACGGCTGGGGGAGAGCGACCGCAACTTTTTTTGTTCCCGCACCCGCCACAGCGCCCGATGTTGCCTTCGCTGCTTCTATGTCCGCAAGGCACTCTCTGGCAAAAGTCAGCCATGCGGTCACTCCGGCGTTTCCTTCCCGGAACCGAGCCAACTCTGTTCGAAAAGAAAGCTGATCTGCGGCAGAAATAATATCGACATTGGCCGCCGCGAACCGTTCGATATTATCGGCAATTGACGGCAGGCGCTCGGAAACGGTTTTTCCACCAGCGTAAGTTTTGACAGAGTCTGCGGCCTTGACGACTGTTGCAATGTTCTCCGTAGCCCGTTGGTTCCATTCTATGAGTCGGTATCGCATTAAAAGCATATGGCCATGAACGGCAGCGTCATTCAGTCCCAGCCCCCCCGTGAGCAAGCGTATCGTGTCATCGGCGGTCAGTCCTTCAATCGGACTTAACTGGTAAGCAAGCTTTTTCGGCTTTTTATTCTTGTCCTCGAACTCACTCTCGGCTCTTTCGAGAAAAACCGAATACTCAGGAAATGGCGTCCGCTCGCCCCGCGTATGCGTCATGACTCCACCGCGAATTTTCTCCTCGCGTGCCGCGCTTTCTAATTGTCCTGCCCTCACACGCGCGAAGGCGTCCCGTGCCGCGCACCATTCGGTATAGGTTGGTGAAATGGCAATATATTTATCCAGCAAGTCAGTTAGTGCCGAGGACGACTCAAGCAGCATCCTTCCGGCCCCGCCCTCTTGAAGAAGCGCATCGGTTCTTTGACGCAATTCCTCTTCCCGATTTTCGGAAATGGATCGAACCGGGGGTTTAGCCTTTGGTGATTTAGGTTTAGCCGTTGTAGTTTTACGCGCCATGTCATCCTCCTAATAATTTGCCTCGCTAATGCGTTATCGTATACCATCAAAGTATCGCCCGTCCAACCTTGCGCTTCGATACGGCCTGCCGCAGCGCGGCGACGCCCGGAAGATCCTTGCCTTCCAGCCATTCGAGAAACGCGCCGCCCGCCGTCGAGAGATAGCTGAAACCATGCGTGACCCCGGCATGCGCCAGCGCCGCGACCGTGTCTCCGCCGCCCGCGACCGACAGAATTTTGCCGCGTTTGGTCAGATCGGCGACTTCGATCGCAACCTGATTGGTGGCGTGATCGAACGGCTCGATCTCGAACGCGCCGAGCGGCCCGTTCCAGACGACCGTCTTGCAGGACGCGACGGTTTCCTTGATCTCCTTGACCGACTGCGACCCAAGATCGAGGATCATCTGATCGGCAGGAATTGCCGAAACGGCCACCGTCTGCGTCGCGACTCCGGCCTTCAGCGCCGAAGCGACCACAGCGTCTTTCGGCAGAACGATCTCGCACCCTTTGGCCGCAGCCTTGGCGATAATCTCGCGCGCGACATCCAGCATGTTGGGCTCGACCAGCGACGCGCCGACCGCGACGCCTTTGGCCGCAAGAAACGTGTTGGCCATGCCGCCGCCGAGGACAAGCGCGTCGACTTTTGCGATCAGATTGTTGAGCAGATCAAGCTTGGTGGAAATTTTCGAGCCGCCGACCACCGCCAGCACCGGACGTTCCGGACTCCCCAGCGCGTGGTTAAGCGCCTCCAGCTCGGCCTGCATCAGCCGTCCTGCGCCGGACGGCAGCAAATGCGCGAGGCCTTCGGTCGAAGCGTGGGCGCGATGCGCGCAGGAAAAGGCGTCGTTGATATAGACGTCGCCGAGCGCCGCCAGTTGCGCCGCGAAAGCCGGATCATTGGCTTCCTCACCGGCATGGAAGCGTGTGTTCTCAAGCACCAGCACTTCGCCAACCGAAAGTTGATGGATAGCGGCTTCGGCGACCGCGCCGATGCAGTCCTCGGCAAAGGCGACCGGCTGTCCCAGAATTGTCTCAAGCGCCGCCGCGACCGGTCGCAGGCTGAGGGCGGGATCGGGCTTGCCGTCCTTGGGGCGGCCAAAATGCGACAGGATCACGATCTTCGCGCCACCGGAACGCAAATCATGCAGGGTCGGCAAAAGCCGTTCGAGCCGTTCATGATCGGTCACGCGGCCACTCTGCATCGGCACATTAAGATCGGCGCGCAGCAAAACCGTTTTGCCGCGAATGAGGATATCGTTGATGGTCAGAAAATCGGTCATGGTATGCGCGCCTGCGGTCACGGGATGAAACGAGGCTCTGATTTAACGGCCAATCCGCCCTCTGGCAACGGGTTTTCTTGCGTCTATAAAGGGCGATTAACCAGAACCAAGGCCGGTCAGGCGTTGGAAAAACGCGGTGGTACTCCCGCTTCGCGGAACGAAGCGCGTAGGGTCAAGACCTGATAAGACCGCTTAACGCTCGACCAGTTTTTGCAGATGTTCCGGAAAGCGCGCCCCATGCACCGCGATTTCAGCGGCGGAGGTTTCCAGCTCGCGGCAGTCATCGGCGGTGAGCTCAACCTCAATGGCGGCGATATCCTCATCGAGGCGATGCAGCTTCGTGGTGCCGGGAATGGGAACGATCCACGGCTTTTGCGCCAGCAGCCACGCCAACGCTATTTGCGCCGGCGTCGCCTTCTTGCGTTGCGCGACCTGTTTCAGCAATTCGACCAGAGCCTTATTCGCCTTCCGCGCTTCCGGCGTGAATCGCGGAAGGAAGCTACGGAAATCGGAAGGCGCGAATTGGGTGTTTTCATCCACCGTACCGGTGAGGAAGCCGCGACCGAGAGGACTGTAGGCGACAAAACCGATCCCAAGCTCTTCGAGAGTCGGCAGGATTTCCGCCTCAGGATCCCGCGTCCACAGGGAATATTCGCTTTGCACCGCCGCGACAGGCTGAACCGCATGGGCGCGGCGGATCGTCGCCGCTCCGGCCTCCGAAAGGCCGAAATGCTTGACCTTGCCTTCCTTAATCAAATCTCTTACCGCTCCCGCCACGTCTTCGATCGGCACGTCCGGATCGACGCGGTGCTGATAGAACAGGTCAATAACTTCGACCTTCAGGCGCTTGAGCGAAGCCTCGGCGACCTCCTTGATATGCTCCGGACGGCTGTCCAGTCCGATCCATTGCGTGCCGCCCTTGGGGTCGAGCTTGAATCCGAATTTGGTGGCGATTGCCACTTTCCCACGGTAGGGCGCGAGCGCTTCCCCCACCAGCTCTTCGTTGACCAAAGGGCCGTAGACTTCCGCCGTGTCGAAGAACGTGACGCCGCGCTCGACGGCGGCGCGCATCAGCGCGATCATTTCGTTTTTATCGGCGGGCGGACCGAAACTGAAGCTCATGCCCATGCAGCCAAGCCCAATCGCCGAAACGTCCAGATTGCTGTTGCCAAGTTTGCGCTTTTGCATGGGACTCTCCCTCGTCGTGAACGTTGCGACGGCATTCTACGTCAATGCGCGACCGAGATAAAGAATCTGTTTTTCAGGCGCTCATCAACCCGAAAAGAAAAGCGGCATGAACAGCTTGTAGATAACGACCAGCCCGCCCGCCGCGATCGCGACGCCGTAGGGGATCGGCACCTTGGCCATCGGCAATCCCTCCTGCCGTTTGCGATTGCGCGCCAGAGTCAGGATCATCATGACGAGGCCGAGAATCCCCCCCGTCACCGCCGCCGCGATAAGAAAAAGGGCGACAAAGTGCGGCCCCGCCCAGAGTCCCGTCGCCGCCAGAAGCTTGACATCGGCGGCCCCGACCAGTTTGGCGTAGAACATCGCCAGCCCTGCGAGCAGAACCAGCCCGAAAATCATCAAATTTTGATCCCATTCGAGCGCGTGCGGCGCGGTCAACACGAAAACAGGAAACAAGGCGGTCAGCGCCGCGCACAGGACATTCGGCATGCGGTAATGATGCGCGTCCTGAATTGCGGCGAGAACCAGCAGGATCGCGGCGAGAACCAGACTGGCGCAATGAACCGTCGTCAACATCCACATCGTTATTCGCCCTAAATCCTCTTCGCAAATTATGCGCTCATTCGGATTAACGAGGGGTGAACGCGAACGCTCGTCCGGTTTTCACTCCGCCCACCAGCTTTCCAGCACCGCGCCATAGAGCGGCGTCGCCTCCGGATGATGCAGTTGCTTCCAGAACGCGATGTCGTCGGCGCCAAGATAATAGAACGGCACGATATAATGCCCCGCCAGCAGGACGCGGTCGAGCGCGTGCGCTGCAGCAACCAGATCCTCGCGCGTTCGGGCGGCGGGAATTTGCGTGATGAGCGCATCGACGACGGGATCCTTAACCCCGGCGTAATTGCGGCTGCCTTTCTGATCGGCGGCGGACGAGCCCCAATACGTCGCCTGCTCATTGCCGGGCGAGAGCGAATTCACCCACTTGCCAACCGTCACATCGTAATCGAACTCCGCCAGCCGCGCCTGATATTGCGCGCTGTCGACCGTATGCACCCGCGTTGTGATGCCGAGACGGCGCAGCGCGCGCGACCACGCCAGCGCGATTTTCTCCTCGACCGGATCGCTGAGCAGAATCTCGAACGCCAGAGGCTGGGTTTCCTTCGGCGCGTAAAGCCGATCGTCTTTCAGAACATATCCGGCATCGCGCAGCATCGCGCTGGCTTTCAGCAGATTGGCGCGAAACGATTCCTCGCTTCCGTCCGTATCCGGCAAGCGGATCGAAGTCGTGAAAATCTCCGGCGGCAGTTTGGCGCGGTAGGTTTCAAGAATGTCTTTCTCGCGTCCTTCCGGCAGCGGCGGCGCCGCCAGTTCGGAATTCGGGAAGAAACTTTCGGCGCGGTGATACTGGCCGCGAAACAGGTTGCGATCGATCCAGCCGGAATCAAAGGCGTATTCCAACGCGGCGCGAAAAGCGGAATCGCGGAACGGCGCGCGGCGCGTGTTGAAGATAAAACCGTTGACCGGCTCGGTGCGTTGATGCGGCAAGCGCTCCAGTTTGATGCGGCCATCCGCGACTGCCGGAACGTCGTAGCCCGTCGCCCATTTGGTCGCGTCCATCTCGCGCCGCCAATCAAATTGGTTGGCCTTGAACGCCTGTAACGCGATGCCGTCGTCGCGGTAGAAATCGACGCGGATGACGTCGAAATTATAGAGGCCGCGCAGCATCGGCAGATCGCGTCCCCAATAATCGGGATCGCGCGCGTAAGTGATCGAGCGTCCGGTATCGACGGCGGTAATTTTGTAAGGACCGGAGCCGACCGGAACGCGCAGCGTCGTCTTGTTGAAATCACGATCCGCCCAGTCGTGCTGCGGCAACACCGGCATCAAGCCCATGATGAGCGGCATTTCACGGTCTATGGCGCAGTCGCGGTTGCGCGAAACCGACTGTGTTTCGGTTTCGCGCAGAGCCGTTGCGCCGGAACACGTTCCGTCGGGGTTGCGCCGGAACGTGAACTTAACCGTATGGTCATCGAGCTTCTCGGCGCGTTCGACTTTTTTGTAATAGCTGCGGTGGTTGGGACGACCTTGGTCGCGCAGCGTCGTGAAGGAAAACAGCACATCGTCCGCCGTGATCGGCAAACCGTCCGACCAATGCGCTTTCGGATTCAGATGAAGGGTGATGCTGGAGCGGTCGTCCGGCACATCGACGGTCGCCGCGATCAGGCCATAGAGCGTGAAAGGCTCGTCCCAGCTCCGCGCCATCAGAGGCTCGTAAATCAACGACAGCGTTCCTGTAGTGACGCCGAGCGGCGGCGTGCCGCGAATGATAAAGGGATTGAAGCTGTCGAACGATCCCGCGACGCCGAGCCTGAGCGTCCCACCCTTCGGCGCGTCGGGATTGACGTAATCGAGATGATCGAAGCCCGTCGGCAA
The DNA here is from genome assembly GCA_903875345.1 of uncultured Pseudomonadota bacterium. Lineage (GTDB taxonomy): Bacteria > Pseudomonadota > Alphaproteobacteria > UBA9219 > UBA9219 > CAIQVS01. The sequence goes on from CAIQVS010000259.1 coordinate 14,820, forward strand.
TTTCGGCTCGCCATGCATCGCCAACGCCGCGCCGCCAACGATGTCGTCGGCATGCAACGCGACCGGATGCAGGCTGAGCGCCAGCAGGATAACGGGCAAAAACTTTTTTATGGCAGCCTCTATTTCATCTGTCTTTGTTCCTCCCTCCATACACCAAACACGCTTACAAAAAAAGAAGAGGCGCCTCCTCGGCAGACCTCGCAGCCCATAACGGCGGCGAACGAGGCCAGCGATATATCGCTTCGTTTGTCTCGGCTGGCAACTTTAACCCGAATTCCGTAGGTGCACCGGGACCCGCTGTCTCTGACAAACCCTACCCC
>CAIQVS010000260.1 GCA_903875345.1 uncultured Pseudomonadota bacterium
AGGGCTCCAGTATTGCCCATTCCTTATCCGGTATATCCGTTTCGTATCCCATGCCGTTCCCTCTCTTATGAAAGAATCGGCAGTTGAATCCTCATATCCTAAAACTTTGTGAACAAGCTCTTAAACTTGGTTATTCACGTCTGCCGCGAACGGGGTCGATCCCACGCAAAACGCTCATGCGCGCTGCCTGTTTGTCAATATAGCTGTTGATCATTCCAACCTTATTTTCGCGGATCAGAGCGCGTACAGGGTCGCCATTGTTATTTTCTTCAGTAAAAATATAACGCAGATAGGGACCGGTAGCGTTCAAAGTTTGGTGCCATGCCGCCGTCAGTCCCTGCGCCAGCATATAATTCGAAGCGTGACCAATGCTTTGCTCTGCAAGGTGCATAAGCCCCATCATGCTTTCTTCGACTGAACCGGCATGAATGGTTGTGATAACGAGATGCCCTGTTGTCGCTGCTCGAAGGATTTGTTCGGCTGCGCGAGGCGATCGCACCTCGCCGACCAAAAGATAGCGCGGCGTCCAGCGCAAGGCGCGCTTGAGCGGCGTCGCCCAATCTTCATCCTTGTCGACCTGTACCTGATAGCAATAACCGTAATCTCCAACAGGGCCATCAAGGTTATACTCGACAGGATCCTCAACCGATATTCCGACTCCCCCATAACGGCGCATGAAATCGGCAAATAACGCGAATGAGGTCGTCGTTTTTCCGTGCCCTGTTGGTCCCGATATCAGAATGAGTCCGTCACGTTGTCCCAATTTGCGTAAATATTCGATGATCTGTGGGGCTAGGGACAATTCTTCTAATGTCGGCACGCGCGAATTGATGCGCCGTAGAATGACCCATTCCTGTCCATTGGCGAGACGCTGATAGGAAAGACGAAATCTTATGCCGTCGAATTGATACGACGAGTCTGGATTGTCAATATTTTTTCGGATGTCTTCGGCGATAATTTGACATTCAATTCGATAGGAATCCGGAAGTGGGCGGCTCCAGTTATTGCTATAATCGCGTCCGGGAGACCTGAAACGCGCCATGCCCTTTCCACCTTCGTCGATCCGCACATAAAGATCCATAAAGGGAAGATCACGTAGCTTCTGTCCGCCGCCCAGATTCTTGCTGTCAGATGCAACCAGAGTGTTCATTAGGATTTCTTCGTTGTTGAAGCGGGAACAAACGTAACCGGTTTAAAATTTGGTTGGGCTGTCGTTGAAGCCAAACTTGCGCTTACCGCGCCGGACGCTGCAGGGATATTCTGATTTTTAAGGCGTGCCACCGTCCTATCGATGTAGGTTGACAGCATTCCAATCTTTTTCTCGCGTATCAGGGAGCGAATAGGGTCGCCAGGTGAATCTGGCTCTGTAAACAAGTAGCGTACCCACGGTCCGGTTTCTCTCATCGTTTGGTAAATAACTGAAGTGAGAGCGGTAGAAAGAATATTCTCAACCCCTGATCCCATAGCCTGCTCAGCCAAAAATATAAGCCCCAGCAGAGCCTCTTCCGGCGAACCGGCATGAACGGTAGTAATTACCATGTGCCCTGTGCTGGCTGCACGTAAAAGTTGTTCGGCAGCTTTCGGAGTACGAATTTCTCCGACATAAATGTAGCGCGGCGCCCAGCGTAGAGCGCGCTTCAAACAAACCGCCCAATCTTCCTCAGCTCTGACTTCGACCTGGAAACAATGGCCGTTGTCGCCGTGACGCCCCTTAAGCATGTATTCAACGGGATCTTCAATTGTAACCGCTGTGCCGCCGTAGTTTTTGAGAAAATAGCCTAACAGCGCCACAGCTGTGGTGGTTTTGCCCGCGCCGGTTGCACCTGAGACTAGGACCAACCCGTCCCGTTTTCCCAGTGAAATCATGTGTTGGCAAATGCTCGGGAAAATACCAAGTTTTTCAATATCCGGAATGGCGGTATTGATACGACGGGCGCAGGCCCAGGCACTGTCATCAGACATTTCCTGACGGGACAGTCGGCAACGCACGCCTTCAAATTCGATAGAACCATCATGCCGGTCGCCAAGCGTCGTGTTCACGGCTGAAGTAAACCTGTCTATGACAAGCTGATATTCTTCCGGAACAATCAGATTGATGTTTCCTTTGCCCTTTTCCTTAGAACGGAACAACGCGCGATCCGGCTGATCGAGACGGACGTACAGGTCAATAAATGGCAGATCATTTAACGTCAAAGACATCCGATCCTCTATGTGTTCACCAACCGCCATGTGATTGGCGCTGATGCCATGAAAGACAATATTTCGCCGTTTTCAGTTAAAATCGGCTTAATTTCGTTAAATTCTTTAGAAGTTTTCTCATAAACGACCCATTCCTCATTTGCAGGAAGACGATAAAAGTCTGGACCATTACGACTGGCAAAGGCTTCAAATTTTTCCAGACACTTCGCCTCGTCAAAAATCTGAAGGTAAAGTTCGAGGGCGCTGGGAGCCGAAAAGATCCCCGCGCAGCCGCAAACGCTTTCCTTGGCTTGGCGGGTATGGGGGGCTGTGTCGGTGCCAAGAAAAAACATTTTTTCCCCGGAAGTTGCGGCTTTGACCAAAGCTAAGCGGTGCTTCTCGCGTTTAGCCACGGGCAAGCAATAATAATGCGGACGTATGCCGCCCTGAAACAGTGCATTGCGGTTAATATGTAGGTGATGCGGTGTGATCGTCGCAGCCAGTTTTCCATCCAGCCCTTCAGCTGTTATATAATCCACTGCTTCTGATGTCGTGATATGCTCGAACACAATGCGCAGATCGGGAAAATCCTTGCGCAGGGGCGTCAGAATCTTGTCGATAAACACGGCCTCGCGGTCAAAGATGTCAACGTAGGGATCGGTGACCTCTCCATGCACCAGAAGCGGCATTCCGATCTGCTGCATCGTCTCCAGAACGCTGGCGATGTTTTTGATCTTTGTCACCCCAAGTTCGGAATTCGTCGTCGCGTTTGCCGGATAGAGCTTCGCGGCGGTGACAATGCCTTCGGTAAAGCCTTTCTTGAGATCATCCGGATCGGTCGCATCGGTCAGGTATAGCGTCATCAGGGGGGTGAAGCTCATGCCCTCCGGCAGCACCTCCATAATGGCGCTACGGTATTCGGCCACCATGGCTGCCGTCGTCACAGGAGGCCTGAGATTTGGCATGATAATGGCGCGCCCAAATGCTCGTGCCGTGTAAGGCAAAACAGCCTTCAGGATAGCGCCATCGCGTAGATGCACGTGCCAATCGTCGGGGCGGGGAAGGGTCACAGTTTGCATGCAAATCAGGGGGCTAAAAGGCTGAGGAAACGGGTTCCAATAAGGGTGTCATTCTACAGCATTATTGGGACATCTGGAATGGAAACGCTTTTTTCTTGATTCTGAATATGTTAGCAAGTGACTCTTAAGTTTGTGTCAACTTAGCCCTGATGATTTTTAATGCTGATCCAACCCCGCACTCCGACTGGAACCCTTGAGCTTTTGCCCCGTGAGCAAATGGTTTTCCAGCACATGCTCGACACGATCCGGCGCGGCTATGAACGCTTCGGCTTTGTGCCGGTTGAAACACCTGTGTTTGAACTGAAGGACGTGCTGCTGACGAAATCCGGCGGCGAGACCGAGAAACAGGTCTATTTCGTTCAATCGACCGGAGCGATCCAGCAGGGGCATGCGGCGGACTTGGCGTTGCGGTTCGATTTGACCGTGCCGTTGGCGCGTTATGTCGCCGAGCATGAACGCGAACTCGCGTTTCCTTTCCGGCGTTACCAGATTCAGCGCGTCTATCGCGGCGAGCGGGCGCAGCGTGGACGTTTCCGTGAATTTTATCAGTGCGACATCGATATCATCGGCAAGGACAAGCTGGATTCCGGCTATGACGCCGAACTGCCAGCGATCATTGTCCAAATTTTCGAAGAACTGAAAGTCGGTGAGTTTACGATTCATTTCAGCAACCGGAAGATTCTTCTTGGTCTGTTGGCGGGATTCGGTATCGACGATGCCGAAAAACAGAAATTAATTTTACGCGAGATCGATAAGCTCGATAAAATCGGCGCGGACAAAGTTTGTGAATTGATTGTGGCACTTGGCCTTAGCATCGAACATGCCGATATTTTGCTGCGCCTGATCCAGCACAAGGGAAATAAGGACGAAATTCTGGCGGCGCTTGACGGATTGAATGCCCGGCATCAAGTTTTTGAGCAGGGCTTACAGGAAGTAAAACGAATGGTTGATGCCCTCCGCGCGCTTGGCGTGCCGGAACATCGCACGCGCCTCAATCTGGCCATTGCGCGCGGCCTCGATTACTATACGGGAACGGTCTATGAAACCTTGATCGACGAACACCCTGAATTCGGCAGTGTCTGTTCGGGCGGGCGTTACGATGATCTCGCGAGCTTCTACACCAAGTCAAAACTGCCGGGAGTCGGGTTATCGATTGGTCTGACGCGATTGTTTGACCAGTTCAATGCCCACAAGCTTTTGTCCGCAGTTCCGAACACAGTGCAGATCGTCATTTTTCCGCTTGAACAACAATATGACCAGTACGCGCTCAAGCTCGGCACGGATTTGCGTAAAGCCGGATATACGGTCGAGAATTACTGGGAGCCGGGAAAACTTGATAAAAAGCTCCGCTACGCCGACAAAGCCGGAATGCCCGTTGCCATCCTGATCGGCGGCGACGAAGTGGCCAAAGGCACGGTCATCGTCAAGGATTTGGCCGCGAAAACTCAGGTTGAGGTTTTGCACGATAATCTGCTTCAGAAGTTAGGCGAGATGTTGCAACATCCGGGCGTGTAATGATTGTCCTGCCCTGATGCTTCGGCTTATCCATTGGCGATTGAGCGCAAATCGTAGGGTGGTGGCCTTCTTAGAACCTGTTCATGATCTTTTAACGGGAAATTGATTCAAGGATTCCTCACCAGCGGAGGAAGCCATGAAGCGCAACTACCCAAG
>CAIQVS010000261.1 GCA_903875345.1 uncultured Pseudomonadota bacterium
ACATCGAGCGGCTGGCCGCTTAACCAGCGAAACTTAACCGGCGGGACTCTCTCTTAAGTTTGCCCAGTTTCTGTCCAACTCACGGGGGCCACCCCAGAACCTCAAGAGCCGTGCGCATCTACAAAACATATGGCAACGACGCCGTACAGGTTATGTCAGAAAATCCGTATCGTCTGGCCAAGGACATTCGGGGTATCGGGTTCAGAACCGCTGACTCAATCGCTATGCGACTTGGTATAGAAAAGAACGCCATGATCCGTGTGCGGGCCGGAATTTCCTACGCCCTGACCGAAGCCCTTAACGATGGGCACTGCGGATTGCCCGCAAAGGAATTGCAGGCTCTCGCTGAAAAACTTCTTGAGGTGCCGAGTCCACTCATCGAAACCGCCATTACTCTGGAGCTTGGCGAAGGTAACATTGTACGCGACAGCATCGAAGGTGCGGAATGTCTCTTCCTTGCTGGACTGTATCAAGCCGAGAAAGGCATTGCTGAACAGATTCAGCGGCTGACTAATGGAAAAATGCCTTGGCAGGAGATTGACGCCGAAAAGGGAATCGACTGGCTGACAGACAAATCGGATTTTGCCCTGGCCGAAAGTCAGAAACGTGCGGTCAACCTGGCGCTATCTTCCAAGCTGCTTGTCATCACCGGCGGCCCTGGCGTCGGCAAAACCACGATTGTGAATTCAATCCTGCGCATTCTGCGGGCCAAGAAGGTAAAAATATGCCTCTGCGCACCGACAGGGCGTGCCGCCAAGCGTATGAGCGAGACGACGAAGCAAGAAGCAAAAACCATTCATCGCCTTTTGGAGGTTAATCCCAAGGGGGGAGGATTCCGCAGAAATCAGGCCAATCCTCTTGATACAGATATCCTCGTTGTTGACGAAGCATCAATGATCGACGTGCTGCTCATGCACGCACTTCTGAAGGCTGTACCGTCGCACGCGGCGGTGCTGGTGGTCGGCGACATTGATCAACTGCCCTCGGTCGGACCAGGTCAAGTGTTGGCTGACATTATCGGTTCAAATGCCGTTCCGGTCGTAAGGCTCACGGAAGTATTTCGTCAAGCGGCGCAAAGCCGGATTGTCGCCATGGCGCATCGCATCAACAAGGGGGAATTTCCCGATTTTGCGAAGCCTGAAAGTGAGAGCGATTATTATTTTGTGGAAGCAAACGAGCCTAAAAAAGCCATACAGGTCATACTTGAACTTGTGCGCGAGCGCATACCCAAACGCTTTGGCCTTGATCCCATTCGAGATATTCAAGTGCTATGCCCAATGAACAGAGGCGGACTTGGCGCACGTTCGCTTAATGTCGAGATGCAGAAAGTGCTGAATCCTCCGGGAACGGAGAAGGTGGAAAAATTTGGCTGGGTTTTTACCCTCAAAGACAAGGTGATGCAGATCGAGAATGACTACGATAAGGAGGTTTACAATGGTGACACGGGCTTCGTAACAAAGATCGACGTCGAGGAAGGGCAGGTATTTGTTGAGTTTGACGGACGCGAGGTTGTTTACGATAGCGGAGACCTCGATAATTTGGTGCTGGCCTATGCGACCACGATCCACAAGGCACAGGGTTCGGAATATCCTGCAGTAATCCTGCCCGTGCTGACCCAGCATTATGCCATGCTGCAACGGAATCTTCTCTATACCGGACTTACACGCGGCAAGCGGCTCGCTGTTATTGTTGGACAGAAAAAAGCCGTTGCCATTGCTGTGCGCAATGTATCTGGACGGAAAAGGTGGTCAAAACTTCGTGACTGGCTTACAGAAACGCCTGTACAGGTAATTGGTTGATACGCTATTTTACTGGCGTTACTTTAGTCTTCGAAGGCGCAGGGATTGAGCGAGTCCGATTTTAGGCAATGCAGCAATATCTATCCACCTATGAACATGAACTCATCAACTAAACCAACCAACAATATTGAGCCACTCGCTCGCGCCATTTGCGAACAAGCCCTGCGTCGACCAGAAATTTCAGAAAGCGCCCTTGCGGCTGATGTTGATCGCTACTGGCATTGTGTTGCCGCTCGAATTGAGGCTGGCTTTATCAATGATGACAATAGTCACGTTCCCCACACCTTAGAGCAAGGACTTGATGCCTACCAAGACTGGTGTGCTCGACATCCGGTTAATGGCTCATAAAATTTGCTACCAAGAATTACGGTACAAAAGCTTCTTACGCGCCCTCTATTTGAAATGTAGCCCGCGTGCCTATGCCCTCATAATTCGGCCATAAGGAGGAGGAGGCTTCTCCTCGGACCTGCTTGGCTTTGATGAGGCCGCCGCGTCCTACCCGACCAGATAAAGAGAGGAAGAGGACGGAAAGGTTTTCTGTGACAGGCTCAAGGGGAAAGAGAGGTCTCTTTCCGGGCTGTCAGGGAGAACTGACATGACAAAGACTGAAAAGAAAATTGCGCTATCCAAATCGCAGGATGTGCCGTTTGAACGGCTGATTCTGTCCGAACGCAACGTGCGGCGCATACAAACGGTCCTTTCGATTGAGGAGTTGGCTGAAGACATTGCGCAACGCACACTTTTACAATCACTGAGCGTGCGTCCAATTCCGGAACGGGAAGGGTATTATGAAGTACAGGCCGGGGGACGGCGCTACCGCGCTTTGGCTCTTCTGGTTAAGCAGAAGCGCCTCGCCAAAACCGCTCTCATTCCATGCATCGTGCGGGAGGATGGAAATCTCGAAGAAGATTCACTCGCCGAGAATGTGCAGCGCCAAAACCTCCATCCACTCGATCAGTTCCGGGCATTCCAGACTTTTTGCGATCAAGGGTTGGGCGAGGAAGAGATTGCGGCCCGCTTTTTTGTCACGCCGCAGATTGTCAAACAACGCCTCAAACTTGCCAGCGTATCGCCGAAGCTTCTGGACATCTACGCCGCCGACGAAATGACGCTTGAACAGCTTATGGCCTTTACCATCTCAGACGATCATGCGCGGCAAGAGCAGGTCTGGGATACCGTCAATCAAGGCTATAACCAAGGCGCCCATACCATTCGTCGCTTGCTAAACGAAAACACCGTGGAAGCCAGCGACGCACGTGTACGCTTCGTTGGCCTTGCGGCTTATGAAGCTGAGGGAGGCGGCGTAACGCGCGATCTGTTTTCCGAAGACGCTGAAGATTGCTGGATTCAGGACGTCGCACTTCTTGATCGCCTGTTCACCGAAAAACTCAGGCGCGAAGCCGAAACGGTCAAGGCCGAAGGCTGGAAATGGATACAGGCCGCCGGGGATCTACCCTACGGCTATACACGCGGCATGCGCCGCATTTCTGGCGAAGAATTACCGCTCAGCGCGGAGGAAGAAGAACGCCAGAAAACCCTTATCGATGAAAAAGAGGGAATCGAGAAAAAGTATTTTCAAGACGACGGCGAAGAAATCCCCGAGGAGATCGAGCGCAGGCTCATCAAGATCGAGGATATGCTGGCAGAGTTCGCTGACCGCCCCGTGCGGTACGATCCTGCCGACATCGCACGCGCAGGCGCGTTTGTCAGCGTCGATGCCGAAGGCAACCTCGTTGTTGATCGCGGTTTTCTCCTACGTGAAGATGAAGCACAGGCCTCGGATCTCACGCCAAGCGAGGACGGCGACGAGCAAGACCGTTCCTTTGCCATTGTCAAAGATCCGAGCCGTGGTCAGGTGCAGGGAATGCCCGAAGGCGACGCCGATGAAGATGGTCTAAAACCCCTCTCAGAGCGTCTTGTTCTGGAGCTTACGGCGCACCGAACGCTGGCCATGCGTGACGCGCTTGCCAAAGCCCCGGATATGGCCTTTCTGACCGTCGTACATGCTCTGGTGATGCAGGCTTTCTATACCTATTCACTGGAAAGCTGCCTGGAGATCACGGCCAAATGTACTAGTCCGTTTGTTCAGGGAACTGATCTTAAATCTTCTCCTTCTGCATTGGCTATCGACGAGCGTCACGCAGGTTGGGAAAAGCAACTGCCGGAAGAGGCCGACG
>CAIQVS010000262.1 GCA_903875345.1 uncultured Pseudomonadota bacterium
ATTCGGTACAGCAAATGGCGATGGATATGAATTGCGGCTATTCCAACGTAAGCTTGCAACAGATTGATCCGACTACCTGCCAGGTTTTTGGAGGGACTGCCGGAACTTGCAAAATGGTGGGTGGCGGTCTTTCGTTAGTGGATTGCTGTAACTCGCCGACTGGCGGCATGGGGCTGAGCCAGTATATCGAATTGCTGAACAAAATTAAGCCCTGTTGATCGGTCAGAATGTAGAACAAGGATATTAAAGCTCATAATTTTCTCCTCTCGTGAAATCACTATGCGTCAAGCGCACGCGGCTTTAGTTTGGGAAGAGCCGCAGGGGCTGTATCGGATCGTGAACATGATGCCGTCATTTCTTCCCGATCAACCACATGAAATCCGAATCTGGCAAGGCAGGCTGAGGACATTTCTAATACATTGGCTTGTCGTGCCTTTTGAGCGATGTAGTCTTTATCTAGACCAGCCCCAAAATTAGTAATGATGTTTTGAACATCATAAAGATCAAACTTGCCAACGTCCGCGCCTCTTTGAAGACACGATTTTGCAAGAACAACGTCCTCAGGCGCCATAACGTTCATAAGAACGCCGCCAAGGTTGACAACAATCTGTTTCTTTCGTGCGGCATTATCGAACTGCCACAGCTGCCCTTTTTCCCGATCACCAATTCTCATCGGGCACTTCCGAATATCAAGACGACCAATGGATATAGCTTTTTCAGTGACGACCATGCCATCAAACGGCAATTTTTTTCTCAATGGCTCCAAATCGCTTTTATCAATCAGTAAGTCTAGGTCTGTCGGAGTCCGTGTAGAGCCATATATATGTGCGGCCATGCCAGCATATATGCACAGATTAGTTCCATCGCTCTTGCAGACATCGGCAACGGTCTGGAGCACCTCCAATTCCTGCTGCGTCAATTGAAGTTCTGTGTTGGGAACCTTGGGCACCAAAAGGTCTTTGATCTGACGAACGACAGTTTCCAAAATAGCTGACGGACTTTGCTCGGCGTTTATCTGGTAGTCAATTCCTTCAGGTGTTGCCTTAAAGGCTGACTGTTGGCGTAACTGTAGCTCTGAAGCAGGTAACTGATCCTGTCTGCCTATCAGCCTTTGATGTATAGCTTCCGGGCTGGCCATAAGCCTGAATATCTTTACATCGTGTGTTGTGGAAAGTTTTTCCCGTAAAGAGACCCCCGCGTTTGTAGGAGATGTCTGAATATAAACAACAGGATCGCGATCATATGGATTTCTCTCTCGCAGAACATCGCTCGCCAAAAACCCATATTGATGTCCATGCACCTGATATGTGGAAATGAACTTGCCGTCCGCAACTGCGTCCTGAAAAGCTTGATTGGAGATGCATAATGTTTCGTTGGCGCTGTCTGACACACGAGGATCTCTTGTGGTCACCAGCTTAGGCATGATTATTTTTGCGTGAATGTCACTCAAATCCGCTGCCAATAATCCTTGTAGCAATGTGCTTTTTCCAACCCCACTTGGGCCAGAAACCACGACAAACAAATCTTTAGGGACTTCAAACATAGTATCTCCTGACGTTGTGCGTTGTTAAAATGTCTTGCTTCGCTCACAGATGAAGGCGCAAAGGCATACCTGTTTCCTGCGCGAATTTGCGTATCGTTTCCATCTTCGTTGATATTCTGTTCTCCGCCCTGTACCCCGAATATAGATCGGCATATTCGTCGGGGGTTACATGCAGGGAGACCACGTTTGCGCCATGTCGTATTGCATCAATTTGCCTGCGCCCCAAAGATGTGCCCGCAGGAATTCTTAACCCCGGACGTGACATTTCCGTTCTCAACAGAGAAAGGAAGTTAAGAGACGTATCAGGATCGCCTTCGGGGGTACTCGCAAATCGGCTTTGAGAATTCGGCAGAAACCGGCTAACGCTCGACATGTCAGGTTTTAATTCTTTCAGGAACATTAGATCATCAACCAAATCGTCGACGGTCTGATTCGGCAGTCCGGAAATTATTCCGCTTCCAATTTTGAAGCCCATCTGTCGAAGGTAAAGAAGGTGAGACACTCTTTGTGTCAACTCTGTTCCTGTCCTTGCTGCAATAAACGAATCTGGATTTGTCGTCTCCACTTTCAAAATATAGCGGCTTGCTCCAGCCTCTTTCCATACAGCGTAGTCTTCAATCTTTCTATGTCCTGTGACCAGAGTTACCTCCATGCCCGCTGCAACGGCCTGACGGATAACCGGACTCAAGGCATCGGCTTTGAATGCCCAGTCCTCTCCAGAAGCCAAATGTAAATCGCTAACACCAAGTGCAGAAACATCTTTAACTATGTCAAACATCTGACCTGCGCTTAAACGATAGCGTTGCAGCTGCTTGTTGGTGGCGGTCATCCCACAAAATGAGCAGCGCTGACGACAAAAGTTTGAGAATTCTATGCTGGCGCGAACTATGATCTGGTCATCCCCTGTACTGCTGCGAGCATCTCTAGCTTTTTGTGCAAGAGCCTCTTGTTCGGCTCCTCTGGACATAATTTGTTCACGCAGTTCTTGGCGCGCATTAATTTCACGCGAGCGCGCGGACTGGAGAATATGAACCGCATTTTCTTCAAAGCCGGTGACTAATCCCTTATTTAATGCACTCATGTTTATGTCCTTTCGTATGTTTGGGAGGGGTAATAGGCGCGCTACACAAAATTCGATCTTCAATGTTTGTGTCGAGTGATGCGTGCGCCAATTTATGCCGATCATAAAACGAGAAAGTCTCGTTGAAGCCGTTCAAAAAATTCTTGGCTGGAGTCCACGGAAGGTCGTCCTTGATAAAATCTGTGTTCGCCCAGCAGGGATAATCTCGAAACGGAAAATACTGGCGCGCCTTATATTCGGCACCTGAATACTCGACATAGATTGTCTTCCCCGCAGTCCCAACCACGGAGGCTAATCCAGATACGTACTCCCTGAATGTCAACTGTTCATCAGCCCCTATATTATACGCAGTGCATTGCCTACGGCGATGATCTCCGAGAGCCGCTGTAACAGCAGCGGAGAGATCATCTATATGAACAAATTGTATGCGCACCCTATCATTGGCAGGAATGACAACAGGTCTATCCTGAAGCATGCGGCTCCATACAAAAGTTTCCCTGTCTAAATTGTTTCCTGGCCCATAGATATAAGGTGGTCGAAAGATAGTGATGGATGGCCCGTGTGTTTGTTCGCCCAAAAAAGCGTCAGCTGCGCTTTTCTTTCGTCCGTAGTCGCCCCATATGTCCGCGCCTCCCGTCTCATCTTTTTCTTTTGGCGGGGCTGTCACGACATCTTTATATACGGACGCGCTGCTCAGATGAATCCAGCGATCTGTTTTCTGTGAGAATGCGTCCCACATTATTTTGGTTTGGTCTCGGCTATACGATGACGTATCAACGACCCCGTCGAATCTATGCAATTGACTCTTTGCTAGAGACATGACCTCAGCTTCCGAATTCCTATCTGCAATTAGCTGTTTTGTGTTGTTTATTATGTGGCTGCCGCGATTTAACAAGGTCAAATCACATCCCAAGGAGAGGAGGTGTTGAACAATTGCCTTGCCAACAAATCCCGAACCGCCAATGAATAGAATTTTCATTCCAGCTAGCTGGGGCATCGATATTTTTGTGTTTGGCGTCATTGTTTTCTACTCGCAAGATTTTGATTTAGCCCATTCTGCGGACATTGCATTTATTGTACTCGTTGAGGTTGAAATTGCTAATACATTTGCGTTTATTCCGCCAAGGCATCGCCTGTTTTGGTTAACGCGTTAATGGCCTCTTCTGCCTTTTGTTTTATTTTTGGCGTTAAGTCTTTACATTGGAGACAAAGCTCAAGTGCGATGCGCGCCTTCTGCAATTGTGCCAGCAGTCCCTCGTGGCCGTTGACGGCGCATATGATGTAGCTGGCGATTTCCTCTCCATCAAAACTCGCAAACGAATGCACATTGGCGATGGTTTCCCATTTGTCGGTACCAGCGACACACGCCTCGATCTCTGATCCGTCGCCGAAGGACGTGTGATTCCAAGGCAGGGTTGAGAGAAGAGCGACCTTGAACGCTGCGGCTTTCGTTTTGGATGCAGATTTAGCCATCGGTCGCTCCTCGGTTCTTCTTCGATGTGGTGCACTCTGGCGTGCGTGTCACGTCCGATGACGACGATCCAGGGGGGCTTATTGATAGCCCTAATAAGGTGGGAAGCGGTATTACCAGATCTGGTAGGGGGCCAAGTCGCATAACCCCGTGTGCGATGGCGATCGCCGTGGCATGAGTCTTGTTAGCTGCATTCAGTTTTGCGCACACACTTTTAATATGAGCATTAACCGTGTCTTCCGAGATCAATAAGAGACGAGAAATTTCACCGCTGGTTTTGCCGCATGCCGTCCACTTAAGAACTTCGGCTTCGCGTGGAGATATCTGCAACGGTTTTGAGTTAGTGTCGGACACAGCGGCCCCCTTTGGTGACATAGTTGGCGGAGGCGCGATTTTTTGCGTTTGCCAACGCGACGATGGTCTCCGCGATGGCAATGTGATCTTCGCCTGAGATTTCGGCGACAATCTCCCATTGGCCCGTGGCCTCGACATAAACCTCTATTTCCGAATGTTCCGGCTGATGTTGCACTTCCCATGGATGGAATTGTTGCGTGTTTTCCGACTCAGGAACATGCCAGACAGAAATGCGTAATCCTGATGTCTCGTTTTTTTCTGTCATGCTTGTTTCCCCCACGTCTCAAGACTGTTAATGGCGATTAAGAAGTGCGCAGCATCCCAATGATCGACGACTTCCTGCGGCGTAAACCCTCTGGCGTTCAAATCCTGCGGCATGCATCCCCCACTTTTGTTTCGTATCTCCGTGATCGCGGAAGCCATGCGTCCCGCCATTGAGAAGCTCAAGCCCTTATTGATGACGTCGACGACCATGAAATCTGCTCGTTTCGCATGCGCCATCAATGCAACCGTTGCACCGGCCTTGGTCTTCTCTCTTCCACAATTTTCCATGCATCCGGCCAATAACGAGCAAGATCGTCTCGCGAGAAGCCTTTGGCCTCCATGTCCAGAATCCGGCAATATCCTGTTCTCTCCAGACAATCGATGATAGTGTCCGCCATGCGTGCCGCCACGTGCATGGGTTTGCTGTCGTTTTGGGTTATGTATAGAGCCGTCATCACGATATTGGCTCCGCACTTTGAATTTCCTCTTCAACCATCCGCAAGATGCGTTCAGCAATGACATTGGCATTTCCGCTGGCGTAGAATTCTCGCTGTTTGGAACGGATTTGACGCTGCAAAAGGCGGTCATAGAAATGGAGAAGTGTTTCGCGGTCGTCTGGAAGCTGTGCTGCACCTTCAGAGATCAATTTAGCCTTGTACTGCTCGATTGCTGCGTCGACCGAAGCTGGAGCTTGTTCGATGGAGTGCAGCGCATTGAGGCAATAGGCCTCGATTAATTCGGCAAACCCGTTGATGCGTGCCGACTGGTTCTCAACTTTTTCGCCCTTCAGCATAAGCCCAGCAAATGCGAGCGCGGTGCAAAGAATACGTAGATCGTTTCGGGTCATTATAAACGCCTCGTCGTTGACAGTGTCGATGCAGTCAAATGCCTATATTTCCACTGCAGTTTCCAAAGTTTTTTTCGCGCCTTTTCGTCACGTTTTCTGGCTATTTATGCCGCTAACAAGGCCTTAAAATAATTCCGCCAGAATTTCTGGCGGATTGGGCAAAAGGCAAATTTCACTTGGCGAATACGCGACGTCTCGAATGATCAATATCGAGATATTTTACGTTGACACTTTTAAACGATGCCGGAATCTGAAATGAGGCGTCATCCCTGAATGGGGCTGCTGAAGCAATGTCCCACAGCGCGAGAAAGTCCTCGCGCCAACATTCTGCGAAGCCGAGAGAGTCGATAATAACGAAATTAAAATCACGCGCATGCTCTTTGGCAGAAACCAGCGCCAGCTTGTCGCCGTAGACGTAATAACTTTTTGCGCCGAGAACGATGTGTGAAGGAACCATGCGCACTTGGACAGGTGGAAGCGCAATATCCGGCGGCCCTGCGTTGAGGAGCAGGCATTTGACGTCCGCTGCCGCGTTCAGAATTTGAAGTTGTTGCGGATCATTAGGGGCAAGGATTCCGCAGGAGCGCATCAGCGTCGTGGACGATCTGGCCATAACCAGAACCTCGCCGCCTTTCTCGCGCACTGTATCGATTAAATCCTCGAAGAACTCGTCGCAGCTGTTTTGTGATTTGAGAACCTTGACACCTTCGGCCCGACGCTTGACGCCATCGCCGTCCGTGAATTCTAGGCCATGTGCTTCAAACGCCTTGCGAACCTTGACGGCGCTATGCCGCGAGATTTGACCCGCCTCAAGGTTGCGAACGGTCGTTTTGCCAAGCCCGGTGACCTCGGCTAGGTAATCCTGCGACCAGTCCAGATACGTGCGCGCGGCTCTTATCTGGCTTGCTGTAATCGGGAGATACATGGTGAGTCTGCCTGGATATTATGAGAAATTCGTCGCGCACAAGGCGTCGAGGGCGCGCTGGAAGCGCACTTCGCGGTCGAACCCATCGTTCTCGTCAGGGAGGTGCGCAAGCTGCTCCATGTTCTTTAACAGCGCATCGGCTTGATCGCGCCCGTGGCGTTCGGCTATGTCGGTGTATGTGACGGTGTTCATATTATGCCTCGTTCTTACGCTGCTTTCCGGACTTGCATTCTTTGATCGGTCTCATCGATGAACCGATCCCAGCGCTCTTGCAGAGGCAGCAGATAGTTCGGGCAAAGCCCTTTTTGCCGATCCCAGTAATCAACAACGTTCTGGAGGAGATCCTCGCTGTGCCGCTTAATCATTTCTTCAAATCGCTCGTTCATTTTCGTGCTCCTTATTTCTAAAAAATTTGTCCGTTCAACTCGGTACCTGTAATGGGTAGTCTTTTCGTGTTGTGTTGCCGTAATCCTCGTTTTTACGTGCTTTGACAAAATTTTCTTGCGTAATCTTGAAAGGAATATAGCCGCAGAATCCCATGAAAGCAATAGAAACATGCGTGAAACACGCAATATCATCATGGTTTCAATGATTAACCATGACGATAACTTTTTTAGGTAACAAGCTGCCAGAAAGTGGCAACTAATTTGATTCTTGATTAACCAAATTTATTGTTTTACGTAATATGTTCATGGAAACCATGATTTAGGCGGAGGGAAAAAGCGGATGATTACAGGCCCCCAGGTTCGCGCTGCACGAGCGCTAGTTGATTGGAGCGCAGATATTTTGGCTGAAAAAGCCGGACTCAGCGTTGATACCGTTCGCAATATTGAGCGAGGGAAGGTGAAGGGACATGGCACTTCAATGGACAAGATTGTCCGCGTTTTTGCAAGTGATGGTATTGAATTTACCGACAATCAGGGGGTCAGGGTTAGACCAACGATTGTCGATACATATGAAGGCCCTGAGCGTTTCGATGAATTTTACGATTTTTTGTACGAACACATGCTTGAGCAAGGCGGCGAAGTTTGCCTCATGGTCGCTGATGAAAAACTGCTAGCAAAATATCGCACAAATCCCGAAGTCCAAAGAGAACGCATGAGGGATCTCGTCAAAAGCGGCAAAGTTTCATACCGCGTGCTGGTTACGGTTGGCGATTTCACCGGCGATTACGTTGAGTACAGGCAGCAACCGGCTCAAGCGGCAGCACCGACTGCGTTTTATGCGTTCGGGCGTTGCCTAGCGCTTATTTCGTTCCCGAAAAAAGCATCCCCGCATGTTGTTGTCATACGTTCAGAACCGCTTACCGAGGCGTACCGTCAATCTTTTCATGCTTCGTGGGAGAATGCGGCACCGGTGAACGCGAGCGACATTAAGAAACCGAAGAAACAAAGAAAGGGGTAACCCATGGGACATGTAAATCTAGCTTTACGTCATGAAGACGCTCTGTCTGGCTCTTCCGCCGACGATGTTGAAGATTACGTTGGATCTATGAGCTTCAATGATTATCGAAAGACGGCAGCAAGGCATTTTCCATTCGTTCTGCCATTGGTCGATCCTAATCGTGTCCAAGGACGTTCATTCCGTGATTACGTAGAATGGATGAACGACGTCTCATGGGAGTTTGAGGGACAAAATGGCGGAAGAGGCGAAGCTTATAATTTGGCGCAGCAAAACTCCGATAACAGGAGAGTAGGCACTCTTGCCTTGCTGCAACTCTTTTCTGTGTCAGGTAAGGCACTCTTGGGGCCTGATGCAATTATCGTCGATGCGCTCGGGGGTGACGGAACAATTACACGTTTTCTACGTAGCCAAGGCATTAAGGGGCCGAGGATTATTTCTGCCGATCTTTCCGGTTACATGGTGAATGCCTGTCTCGCGCAAGATTTCCCGTGCATTCGGCAATCAGCAGACAAAAGCCTGTTACGGGATTCGTCAGTAGATGGTGTGCTTATTGCCTACGGTTCGCACCATTTAGACCACAATGGCCGCAAAGATGCTTCCGCTGAGGCATTCCGCACTATAAAAAACGGTGGGCGATTTGTTCTGCATGATTTTGAAATTGGCACTCCGGCTGCGGACTGGTTTGATAAAGTTGTGCATCCGTTTTCCCGCACAGGTCATCCGCATCCGCACTTTACGCAAAAAGAAATGCAGGGCTTGCTCACTGAAGCAGGATTTAGAAATGTTCGGGTTTTCAGTATGCCGGATCCGTTCATATTGAGGGGCAGCAGCTCTGAAGAAGCGCATAAGAACGCCCTCATACATCTTCACCGTATGTACGATTTGGTAAAAATTCCAGGAGACGAAAAACAAGTCCTGCAGCAGCTTGCCGTCTATGCGAGAGCCATTTTGGGTGAGATCAAGATTGAACCAACGCCAAACGGCTATACGGCAACAGTTCCAAGACAAGCGCTGGTAGCCGTGGGAACAAAACTCGGATAATGACGGCTCATCGGGAAAACCAAGCCTCCTCCGCATATAGACTTCCACCGATACGCTAGCTTGGACGAGGCGCTGGGCACGCGCATGTGTGCAACGTGTGTGCACAGCATGTGTGAATGCGACAATTTCCGATCAAGAACGAACAAAAAGAAGCAAAGAAGTCAAAAAAGTGGCGTAAAAACAGGGCCTAGGAGGCTCGTTCACACGGTAGGGGTCACAGGTTCAATCCCTGTCGCACCCACCACGCTTTTCAAGGACTTAGGTCTATTGGAGCGATGATGGAATTGGCCTGTGTCAGTCTCAGTGTCAGTTAAATCGTTAATTTCCTTTTTGGCGTTGCACAAGCATCCATCGCTAGCTGTTGATGGGGGCAATGCAAGGTGGCGACACTGGAACTTTGCGAGTGAGGATTTTATGAAATTTGTGTATGGGGCAGAAATCGAACCTGAGATTAAGTCGCTCTTACTCAATACTGGCCGAATTCGAATAGCAGTTGCCTATTGGGGTAAAGGCTCAGTCAAACGAC
>CAIQVS010000263.1 GCA_903875345.1 uncultured Pseudomonadota bacterium
AGAGCAAAAGCCCTGCAACCCCGGCTTCCTCTCCCGAAGCGGCCGCCCAACCCAGCGCTCAAGCGGACGCGGGGTTACGTTTTGGCTCCGTGGCGAGGCTTTCCCGCCGCGCCGCTTGCTCGGGCGTTGGGCTTACAAAACCCCAACCTACCGCTTCACATCACGGAGAAATATCATGAATACATTCCAGGTTAAAAGAGAAGATTCAATTAATCTTCGTAATATCGTAACCTCAGAGCCTTTCAAGGCAAAGGAGCGAGCAATACAATACGGAGTTCAATATTCTTTAACGTGTGGAATAAAATGCAATGTTCATTATTCAGATAAAAATCCAGAAGCATTGAAAGTCACCATTCAAAACAGAGAAGCGGACGCGAATATAGCCGACCTCTTAGAATTTCATATTTCGACAATTTCGATTTCACAAGAAAAAATATAAGGGCCGTAGGTCATGGTGAGGAGCGACATTCAATATCTCCAACCAACAAACTTGCTTAACGAACAGTTGCCGAACTCGCCGCCGCCGCAGAGCGGCGACTAACACCTCGTTCGAGCGTACACCGCTCCGCGGCCCCACCCCAAGCGGGCGACGATCAACTCGCGCTCCCGTTAGGTGGCAGAAACATAGAGGGTATGAAATAAAATTTTGTAACGGTTCTATCATTGCCCGACAGTTCCGCTTAAAATGCTCCGATAACCCTCAGTTTTGGTGCGATGAAACCGCACCGTGCATTTTTTCCTAAGAATAAATTAATGCCGAATCTGTATCAATACAACAACCTTGCAAATTTAACGCGCGAAGAGCTTTTTCTTTGGGTCGCTATTGATCAAACGCTGGAACAATTGGGCGGTGTGGATATTGCCGCCGCCGCTGCAATTCTGTCAGGGCAACCGTTTTTGCCGACGCGAGCAAAATTAGGAGGTGCTACCAAAGGTACATCGTTAGCTTCAGTTGCCTCTAGGCATCTTATCAGGCAAAAACTTCCATTTGCACTACCGATGATTACCGGGGCAAGTTTGGGAACACTTAAAATAAGCTTTACACGAAATCTTGGTGCATTTGTAGGACGGCTAATTCCGGGAGTGGGGTGGACGATATTGGCTTATGATGTTTTTCAAATTATGGAAAAAACGGTACGGAAATACAATTCACTTGTACGAAGTGAAGATAAGATATGGTAAAAAAGTCTCTTGATATTTGGGAAAGCCTTCTCAAACTAGCAGAAGACATCCCAACATTTGGAGTCCGACAGTTATGGAAAAAGCATCCTTTGACTCGTCAAACTGATTTAGTCGCTGACCTCGGATTGATCGGAGATGATGCTCTTGAATTCATGGAAAAATATGCAAATGCTTTCGGTGTAAAATCAGGCGACTACGATTATTTATCATACTTTGACCCTGAACAGCTTTGGTTGCTACCTAAATTTAGAAAGACAAAGAAGAAACATATTATTACCTTGGGTATGCTTGAACTGGCGGCCAAAAACGGGGTTTGGAATACAGAGTTTCTGGAGATCGCCCGTTCAAAAAATAATTACGAAACTTTCTTATGACCAAGGGCGCAATAGCGGTACTCCGCGTATTGCGCCGAATGGGGGGAACAAAGAAAAAAAGCCATGCAACCCCGGCTCTGTCTCCCAGTCCAGCAGCCCAACCCGGCGCTCAAGCGGACGCGGGGCTGCGTTTTGGCTTCGTGGCGAGGCTTTCCCGCCGCGCCGCTTAGCTCGGGCGTTGGTGCGTCAAGCGAAGCTTGACGTTTCTTGCAGGGTGAAAGTCCCTGTCGGGCAAGGGCT
>CAIQVS010000264.1 GCA_903875345.1 uncultured Pseudomonadota bacterium
ATGACCTACCCTCCGAAGGCAAAGGCCGGTGGTTCGAATCCACTCGGGTCCACCAATGATTTCAAGTCGTTGGCTGATTTTCCGGCAAACAGCCTAGGAAACGCAGTTGGGCAGGAACGAGGCGAAATAGCCTTTTGGACTCCCGCACCTTTAAATCATGAGGTTTTGCAGTCCTGCATCGGGCTGAAAATTGGGGATGACGCGACGCAATGTATCGGCGTCAAGACCGAATTGCCCTCCTGCCACTGCACCGATGATGGAGCGGAAATCGGTTGTCACCGCCAAATCGCGCCCGACATAAAGTTGGTTCGGCTCCAGCCCGGGCCAACGGCCATAGACCTTGCCACCGTTGACATTGCCTCCCATGATCCACGCGACATTGCCGTGTCCATGATCGGTGCCGTTGTTGCCGTTCTGTGCAACAGTACGACCAAACTCGGACATCACCAGAATGGTGGTGTTCAAGTATTCCTTCTGCAATCCGGTAACAAGTGCCGCCAGCCCTTCGCCGAGGCGCTGGAGCTTGTTGGCCAATTGACCTTTGGCATTACCTTGGCCGACATGCGTGTCCCACCCTCCGACATCCATAAACATTAATTGAATGGTTGGATCATGCCGGACAATGTCGGCGGCCTTGACGCATTCGCCGACAAAAGCGTCCGTATTGGGAGCGCCGCCGCTCGCGGACTGCATTTCCTTTTGCAACTCCTGATCGTCACCGAGATCGTTCATCACGGTCACACGGCTGTCCATGCCTTGTTTGTAGAGGCCACCAAGTTGGGATGATGAGCCGTAGAGCTGGGCAAACTCATGCTCCAGCTTCGGATCCTCAAGCGGCTTGCCGCCGTTGGACTTGATGCCGGTCGGAATCGTCGCGATGTCGTGCGCCCCCTGAAAAATTTTCGGCAGCACGTTGCCAAAGCTCAATGCCCGCGTCGCGGAATGATTGTCCGGCAGAATTTGCGCGAGGCCGTTCATCCAGCCTTGCTTCGCCATCGCCGAATTCAACAGCGCGGTTTCCATGATATCTTGCGCTTCGAAATGCGAACGCGTTTCGGCAGGCGAGCCGCTGGCCTGAATAAAAGCAAGGCTGCGATCCTGCCAATAAGGCATCACCGGCTGCAAGGATGGATGCAAACCAAAAAAACCATCAAGATCGAGCAGACCGTCCTGCTGGCGAGGCGGTGCAAGCGCGATGCTCGAACGAACGCGATAGTAGTTTGGTTCCATATAGGGCGTCACGATGCTGAGGCCGTCGACCGCGCCGCGCATCAGGATCACGATCAGGCGTCGGGGAACGACAGCGGCGGCGGCCAAAGCCCAGCCGCGTCGACCGAACGGCATCAGGCACAGCCCGCCCGACAACATCAGGCCTTTGATCAGGGCACGACGCGTAAGCATAATTATTCTCCTTCAGTAATAAACAAATTCGGGACTGCTTAACAAAAGCGTGGCTCGTTGTTTCGGATCGGCATCCTTGACCGTTTTGAGCGTATTCGTTGTCCAGCTGTTGCCGAGCGCGCTTTCGATCGTCTCCGGCGAATTTGCATCCAGAAAGCCCGCCAACTTCTTGGCGAAATCGATACGTTTCAGCAGGGCATCCGAATTCAACCACTGGTCGTTAGTGTTGGCATAGCCATTCGGCGTCAAGAAACGATAGAGCGGTTCGCCCATGTTACCGAGTGCGCCTTGCAGCATCTTGGTATCCCCCGACGGCAAGGTGTAAGTCGCACGTAGCGTCGATATAATATAGCGGAAGGGCGGCTTGAACTTTACGCTCTCATAACGCGGGTCCCAGAATTCCGGCGAATGAAACAATGTCCGCAAAACGGCAGCGATATCACCATCCGATGAGCTAAATGTAACGGCAAGCCGCGTTACAAGACTTTGTGGAGGATCGTCGGCAACGAAATACTGCGCCAGTTCATAAGCGATATGTTTCGCCGTCGAAGGATGCTTGGCTAGAAAATCAAGAACGCTTTCGATTTCCTCCTCGCCGCCGCCTTGTACGCTGTAGCCCAGAAAGTCTTTAGCATTGTAATCATGGGCGCGCGGCTCGAAATAAAATTGGGCTTTTGCCGCAACGTCCTTGCCTTCGCCTAATCCCCATCCGGTCAAGATATGTGCGAGCGTCGTCACATCCTGTTGTGTATAACCACCATTGACGCCAAGCGTATGAAGCTCCATCACCTCACGGGCGTAATTTTCGTTAATGCCGATTTTCCTGCCGTGTGCGAAGGGGCTGTCCGGATCGGTGTTTAACCAGTTATCAAGATAAAACAGCATGGCCGGGTGATGTGCGGTCGCCTGCAGAAGATCGCGGAACTTGCCGAGCGCATAGGGTCGAATGGCGTCGCGTTCATAAGAACTGACCAACAATCGATCCAAATCCTTGCCAGCAAATACATTGAAGTGGTTATACCAGAAATCCGTCATTACTTCTTGCAACTGTGCCGGGCTAAGAACGGCGCGCAGAATTTTGGCTTCGGACAGCTCATCGACAATATCGTTCTTGCGGCGTTCATATTCCTTGCGATCATCGTCTGAAAGCGTTTTTGCTTTCTCGTTGGGTAATAGATATTCGTCCAGAATCGTTGTCGGGGAGGCATTAACCGTTGGAAGTTTCGACAGGCGTTGTTGCAGGGAAAAGGGATAGCGAAGAAATTCCGGGTGCAGTTGTTTTTCAAGATACTCGCCGATCCCAAGACGACGGACGGCATCAATATCACCGGCAGTAGGACCAAAACTGATACGGTTCAGGAAATGAACAATCTGCGCGTCCGTCGGCGCACCATTACCTGCTTGGGCTGGATAAGCAAAAAGGGCAATAATTATAACAAAAACCCACTTATTCGGTGTTGTCATGCTTGCGCACCCACTCTTCCGGACAGGGAACAAAACGGCAAAACGAAATTTGTTGTAATGAATATGTCATACGATTGAGACAAAGCTGCGGCAAATCAAAGATCAATTGTGGCGTGAGCGTAAAAATGTGAACGACCACCGGCTAAAGCCGGTGGCTTCAGGTTACGGCTTAAAGCCGGATCAAGTCGACCCAAGGGGGTCGACTCTCTGACCTCGCCTATACAACTTTAAATTTAGAGCCTGTTCATGATCTTTTTATGAGCAGAGCGAGGAAAGCG
>CAIQVS010000265.1 GCA_903875345.1 uncultured Pseudomonadota bacterium
GACTATGAGCACGATCCAAAAACCTCTGAGGCCATGATCCACTTCACCGCCTCAACACTCATGCTCAGGCGTTTAGCAACTTTGTGAACAAGCTCTTAGCAGGCAGTTCCATTAAAGACGCGCCCCTGCCGAAGCGGGCGGCAACATGTTATCGAGACCGCCCTAACAAAGCGCCAACCGGGCCAACTGGTTAAAGCGTTGTCGCTGCAAAATTCTTGACTAATGCAATCGGGGGCGGCGCTTAGTTCCTCGAATTAAAGGAGCTTGTGGAGCGCCCACAGTGTAAGCCCCGTGCCCGTAGTAAGAACTACTAGTCCCCATACGTAGCCCCCCCAACTTCCGCCTTTGTAAACACTCCCGTATCTGCCTAGAGCTACGTCCTTACCCTGACACATAGCACAGAGTAAGACAATTCCTTGCAATGAAATGAAAGCTCCCCCAATTAAAAACAATACGGTTTTGAATATTTCTCCATGCTCGTCTAGCATTTTGAATATCGCTAAATTAGGCATCAACCCATGCACGAGCCAAAGGACAGCAAAGCCGCAAAAATACACTAGGATTATGACGTTGTTTATTTTGTAAATCATACCGACGAACCCAAAGAACGATAGATTGACCGAAATATAATCTAATTGCCCAAGATAGCCAATATCTTGAATTCTGGTGAGCTGATCTTATCTACGCTGCACAGTATGTACCCATCTGTCGGCTGCCATTAGTCGGCTACACACTGAAAATACCATGCATTATGTGGAGCCACATAACATTTATACCCAAGATTAGTGCATGGGTTTTTATTAATGTATGTAAGATACCCCAGCGCAGAAAATCCTGCAGGTTGAGGAAATGTCCCGCCGTTAGCGAGATATGATGGGCCATCAAAACAAGAGTGTGTTGACGAATTACTGCAATTGTATCCACCTAAACAATAATGACAATTTCCAGAAGCGCATGGATCGCAAGCCTGCGTGTTGCAAGTTCCGCCCGACGCAGGCGCTGTCGCAGGATCGCACTGACCGTTGCCGCCGGAACAGGTAGGTGCGCCGATGGTGCCGCCTCCGCAGGTTGCCGAGCAAGTCCCTGCTGTCCATGTACCGGTGTAGCAAGGAGAATTATTGGTATAAGTCTGCGTCGCTGGTGGAGTGACACCGGCATTGGTGCAGGCGGTGGTCGTTGCTAGATTCTTAACCGTGCCTGTAGTTTTGTCGTTCTGTTGGCATGTCCAGCTCTTCAAAGTTTGCGTGCATGTCCCGCCGCCGCATGCCGCCGTGCAGCTGCCGTAAACAGGATTTATGGCGGCATAGACATCGCAATCGTCGAGAACAATAAGTCCTGACGTGGTAGCAAAGTCGGAGTTCAGGAATCCAATAACGGCTACGCCGTTAACAGTGTCGCCTTCCCACTCGCCCTTGCTACCCATCGGCACCATAATGTCTTGGCCGCTATTATTCGTAATTTTCTTGCAAAAGGCCGGGAGCGATGGAGTGAATGCTGTCGGAGTAACGGTTGCCGTCGCACCTGCTGAAATATAGGTGCAGGTTGGAGGACTATCGGTTGAGCAATCTGCAATGGCTGGCACCGCAATGCAGATTGACAAAAGAACCCCTACGGCGAGCGTGATCATTTTTAGGCTCAACGGCAATCTCCGCAGATTTTGGTTCTGACAGCTCAGTCAATACCGTATCCAATTATAGTTAATATGTTGTTTATACTTTGTTTTTCCGGCGTAAACAATAAGCGGCACCGTTTTCATAATCGCTTGATGGGGTTGCGCACGCGTGCAGAAGGCACGTTTACTTAAACGCGTTTATGCTCGCCCATAGTAGGGCAATGCAAAGCGCCTATTTTATCATCACATTCGGCATCCGCGCCGCCGTCGGCGAGCGCGTGTTATCCATTGCCGCCGCGAACGGCGCGAGTGTCGCCTGAAGCTGGCGCAGCGTGTTGAGATTCGAGCCGAGGAAATCCCCGTCGATGCCGAGCGAGCGCAGCAGCTTCTCGATTTTCTCAAGCGCCGATTCCGGCGGCGGATAAACCTGCAGATCGATGAGATCTTTTTCGCCCAACCCAAGCTTCTTGCGGATCGCGGCCAGCGTCGTCGCATAGCCGCCAAGCTCATCGACCAATCCAACCTTGACCGCCTGCTGTCCGGTCCAGACGCGTCCCTTGGCGACATCGGGCATTTTCTCAAGCGGGATTTTCCGCGCCGCCGCGACGTTCTGCGTGAAGGCGCGATAGGAGCTGTCGAGCAGGGCGTTGACCCGTTCGCGCTGCGCGGGCGTGAATTGATCGGTCGGCATCCACATGCCGGCATTGTCGGCGGTGCGCACGGCGTCCACGCTGACGCCCAGTTTCTGCATCAATTCCTTGCCGGTGAATTTGCCCGAGACGACGCCGATCGATCCCGTCAGAGTGCCGGGCTCGGCGATGATCGCATCGGCGTTCATCGCGATCCAGTAACCGCCCGACGCCGCCACATCGCCCATCGAAACGAAAACCGGCTTGCCCAGTTTCTGCGCGTGGATCATGGCGCGGCGGATGGTCTCCGACGCGGCGGGCGATCCTCCGGGGCTGTCGATGCGGAACAGGATGGCCTTGACGGATTTGTCATGCGCGGCGGCGTCGAACGCCGCAGAGATTTTGTCGGCGCCCAGCACATTCTCGCCGGTGACTTGATCGACGCCGCCGACTTCATGATCCATGATGATGCCGTTGCCGAAGATCAAGGCGATCTTGGCTTTGGGCTTGGCCGGACTGGCGGTGGCGGCATCGTAACCGAGATAGGTCATGATGCCGACATCCTTGGCGTCGGGAGCTTTTTTCTTCAGCTCCTCATCCAAATCGTCGGCATAGCCGATATGCGTGACCAGACCGGCTTTCAGGGATTCTTCGTCGGTGTAGGGGCCTTTGGCCATCAAGTCCTTGACCTGCGCCACATCCCAATGGCGGTTGTCGGCGATGTCCTTCGCTTCCTGATCGGCGAGATCGTCGACCAGCGCTTGCATATTGGCGCGCACCGGCGGGGCGAAACTGTCGCGTTCGCCCATGTCCATGAAGGATTTGTATTCCTCGCGCTGCATGAAATCGGCGGTGACGCCGATCTTGTCGAGCGCGGTTTTTCCGAAAGGCGCGAACATGGCAAGCCCCGTCAGGCTGACGGTTCCGACCGGTTGCAGCCAGATGTTCTCAAAGGCGCTGGCGAGGTAATAGGCGCGGTTGCCGAGGCCGAACTCGCCGTAATCGGAGCCGAAGGCATAGGTGAATTTACCGCTGGCGCGGAAGCGCTTCAGCGCGGCGAGGATGTCCTGCGCTTCGGCAAGGGAGGGTTCCGTGGCGCCAAAGCGCGCCACGATGCCCTTGACGTGCGGATCGTCTTTCGCGGTGTCCAACGCGCGCAGGATGTCGAGTACGGTTGTCGCTTCCGACTCCGGATTCAAGGCAAGGGAGAGCGGCGAGGATTCGTCCTGCTCGACGATCGGCTGGTCGAAATTGAGGACGAGGATGACGGAGTCCGGTTCCTTCGCGGCTTGGTTCTTCTGATAGGACTGCGCCGCGAATCCGGCGACGATCAGGGCGACAAGCAGAAAGCCGATGACGGCAAAAGCGCGGACGATAAAACGAAACATCGGGACACCTCATGGACGTTTCTGGACGGGGACTTTCCGAAAGATTCTGATTAACCTATCCTGATAACGAAGTCACTGAACAACTGTTGATCGTTCTGAAGATGTCCGATATCCGACCCGTAATCCTGTGGTTTCGCTATGATCTGAGGCTTGAGGATCATCCGGCGTTGGTCGCGGCTGTGGGCGAGGGGCAGGTCATCCCGATTTATATCCACGACACCAGCGCCGCCAACAGGCATGCCGAAGGCGGCGCGGCGCGTTGGTGGCTGGCGGAAGCACTAAAGGATTTGCGGCGCTCTCTGGCCGTGCGGGGCGCGAATCTCGTTCTGCGGCAAGGCGATCCGATGGCGATTTTGCCGCAGCTCGCCGCCGACACGGGAGCCGTGGCCGTGCATGCATCACGCTGTTACGATCCCGCCCTGCGGCGGCGCGACGGCGACTTGAAAGGGACGCTGGAGCGTCAGGGCGTGGCGTGCAAAAGCCATCCCGGCTTTCTGCTGTTCGAGCCGGAGGCCGTCCGTACCGGCAGCGGCATGCCGTTCAGGGTCTTCACTCCGTTTTCGAGAGCGTGCTTTGCCGCTCCGTCTCCGCTTCAACCCATGGTCGCGCCGAAAAAGATTCAAGGCGTCGGGGATATTCCAAGCGATACGATTGACGACTGGAAGCTGGTTCCGCGTGCGGCGATCTGGCCGCAAGGCTTGGCTGCCGCGTGGCAACCGACCGAAGGCGCGGCGCAGGAACGGTTGCGGGATTTCATCGACGCGGCGTTGAGCGGATACAGACACGAACGCGACCGCATGGATCGTTCCGGCACGTCGCGCCTGTCGCCCTATCTGCATTTCGGCCAGATCAGCCCACGTCAGGTTTGGCATGAGGCGCAGGTGGCTTTGGCGATGAGGCCGGAATTGGGGGCGCATGCCGAACGGTTTCTGCTTGAGATTCTGTGGCGGGAATTTTCGTGGCATCTGATCTGGAATTTTCCGCCAATGCTCGATCAACCGCTGATGCCGTCTTTCGCCCGTTTCCCGTGGCGGCACGATGTGACCGCGCTGCGCGCGTGGCAGCAAGGGCGGACCGGTTATCCTATCGTCGATGCCGGTATGCGGCAACTGTGGCAGACCGGGTGGATGCATAACCGCGCTCGCATGATCGTGGCCTCGTTTCTCGTCAAGCATCTGTTGATCGACTGGCGCGAGGGTATGGCGTGGTTCTGGGACACGCTCGTCGATGCCGATCCCGGCAGCAATACCGCGAGCTGGCAATGGGTAGCGGGGTGCGGCGCCGACGCCGCGCCCTATTTTCGCATTTTCAACCCGATCCTTCAGGGGCAAGAAATTTGATCCCGACGGAGCCTATGTCCGCCGCTATGTGCCGGAACTGGCGCGGCTGGATACGGCCTATATTCACGAGCCGTGGAAC
>CAIQVS010000266.1 GCA_903875345.1 uncultured Pseudomonadota bacterium
CGTTATAAAAAAGGCGTCATTCCAAGCGATTTTCTCTTTTGCGGCATGATCGACGGAAAGAAAATTTATGCAATGACGCCTCTTTCTAAAAATTGAAGCGCATTTAAAGCTTGTACTATAAATTGATTTGATCAAAGTCAAATTTTGCTGCAAATTCCGAGTCGGCCAAGGGGTTTTATGAAAACGATAACCGCTACTGATACCGATTCGCATGCGTTGATCGCGGCTTTTCCGTTGTTTGCGAATATGGAAGCCGACCTTTTGAATGGGTTGATCGTTTCGGGGCGAATTCAGCATCAGGAGAAGGGCAGCCTCGTGATGTCCCAAAATCAGCCGTTTACGAGATTCTATATCATTCTCGATGGCTGGTGCGCGATCAGCAAAAATAACCGGGACGGACAGGAATCAATTCTGCAGATACTGAACCAGAGCGAGTTCTTGCCGGAACCCGAACTGGTCAGCAAGGATGTCTGCCCATTTAATGTTCAGTCGCTGACTCCGGTCACGCTGTTGATGCTGCCGCCTAATCTTGTGCGCAACGCTCTGCAACATTCGGCGGCGTTCATGCGCAACATGCTGGCGGCATCGGCGCGGCGCAATCAGGAACTGCGCGACCATATCGAGCAGTTGACTCTGCGCAGCGCCGAGGAACGCGTCGGGCGATTCATGTTGCAGATACGCAGCCAGACGAACAAAAGAAGCCTCGCTGTCGAATTGCCGTTCGACAAACTGCTCATCGCTTCCTACCTCGGCATCAAGCCGGAGACTCTGTCGCGCACGTTGCAGATTTTCAAGGAGCGCGGCTTCACCGTTAATCGCAATCACATTACCGCGCCCGATGTCGAGTATCTGTGTAATTTCTGCGATTCAACTCTGGCCGATCAATGCAAACATGCGCATACGGATGAATGTCCGAATCCCTTTTATAGCGGCAAGAGTTAGGGGCAGGAATTGGTTTGATAGATGTCCGTGCGATTTGCCGGAAGGAAGTGTGCTTTTTCTGCGAAACAGGAGGCATGCGGGGAGTTGTTGTGTAATCAGGCTTAAATGACAGCGGCTTTCTGCCCCTAGGGGACATGCGCATGGACGACAGCACAACAAAACAAAATATACGATCTCCGGTTGCGGCGCATTTTCTCGATAGCCTAAGTAAGGCGACGCACATTAATAGCCCCTATGATTATTGGCTCTTGGATCATGCCCTGCCGGAATCGACCGCTAACGCGATCACCGCCCTGCCCTTTCCGCCGCCTTCGGGGGCCGTCTTTGACGGACGTCGCGAAAGCAACAATTCCAGCCGAGTTTTTTTTAACGCCGAAAACCAGAAGCGTTTTTTGGTTTGCCGCGATGTCGCTTTGGCTTTCAACGATGCCCTCGTTATGGGCGCGCTGGAGCGGGCAACGGGTTCGAAATTGTCAGAGGGATTTCTGCGCATCGAATATTGTCAGGATGTGGATGGGTTCTGGCTGGAACCTCATCTTGATATTTCGGTCAAGCTGTTCTCTCTGCTGATTTGCCTATCCGATGATCCAAACCTGTTCGACGCTGGGACCGACATCTTTGACTCTACGCCCGAACATAGGCTTGTGGCCTCGGTTCCTTATGAGAAAGGCCGTGGCGTGATCTTCATTCCGGGCGAAAACACTTGGCACGGATTCAGCAAGCGTGCTATTCGCGGTTTGCGCAAATCGATTATTGTCAATTATGTATCCTCCGAATGGCGCAACAAGGACGAACTGTCCTTTTAGGATCGAGGGATGGGGTTGTGTTTGTCAAATCCAGAAAATCTCAACATGATGCTCCGGCGAAATTTTATCTTCCTGTATCTACTGACCTTAGTCTTTACGGGGCTTTTGTATTTGGCGATTTTACCGCCCTTTGAAGGACTCGATGAACCGGCCCATTATTCAAGTCTGCGTCAAATCGCCGACACAGGGACGCCCCCCATTTTCGATGCGAGTTTCCTCGATCGGGAAGTCACCGATTATCAAGGGCCGTTTCCTTACAGTTCGGGAACACCGCCGTTCGATCAAGGCATGACGTACGCAAAATTTTTTGCCCAACCCAATTTGGTCGCAAGCTATGTATCAACCTATCGTCGCCCGGAAGTATCCGTCTTTCATCCGAGCCATGATCCAAATTGGCAAGCGCAACATCCGCCGCTTTATTACGCGCTTCTCGCACCTCTCGAAATAGCGACTGAATCTTGGCCATTTACAACGCGCATTTTTCTTTTGCGCTTGGCGTCTTTCCTTATCGCCCTGGGCGGGGTGGCGTTCGGCTTGCTGGCGATTGGGCAATCCGGAAAATCTCTTAAATCCGACCCCTCGTTTATCGGATTTGCTCTGTATCCCCTTGTCTTGCCGATGTTCTTTCCTGAATTTGCCCGCATGGGCAATGATTCGCTGTGCCTTTTCCTTGTCGGCTTAATCGCTTTGTTGCTTTCCAAATGGCTGAAGGACGATCATGACAAGAAATTATCGCTTGCGATCGGCGTCACGCTGGGACTTGGCCTTCTGACCAAAGCCTTTTTTATTCCCATCACGGTGGCGCTCGGAGTTTTCCTTTTGTCGCGCGCGATCTTGCTGAAGCGCTTGAACGAGCGACTAATTCCCTGGGAAAATTTTTTGCTAATTTTTGTGTCTGCCCTTTTGATCGGAGGCGGGTGGTACGTATATAAACTCGTCGCCTATGGAAACCTTATTGGCAGTGCCGATGCAATAGCCCTCTCCAATCAGGGCGGACTAGCATCTAACCTGAAACAAAACTTCTCTATCTATGCTGTGCTTCGAGGCCTTGTCGTTACGTTTGTTTCGTATTCATGGGCGGGGACTTGGTCTTTGACGCGGTTGTCTCCCCTTTTGCAAGCTCCTTTGTTGGCTCTTGTCGTTGGAGGCTTCGGAGCTTTCGCGATGGAACTCAAGGGGCGGCCTTCAACGGACATAGCGTGGCTGCCCGTCTGGTTGTTCGGAATGTTCGGATGCGGCTTCCTCTACCATACGATCATTGGCGTCGCTTTGAGCGGTAACGGACAAACTCCCGGATGGTATCTGCATATTTTGATGCCGTGGGTTGCTCCGGCGCTTGGAATTGGTCTGCACGCCCTTTTACGGAAACCACGAACGAAGCCTTTTCTGATCGGGCTTTTGCTATACGCCGTCCTCTTCCAATTAATGGCGATCTGGTCTCAGTTCGCTTTGTTTACGGGATGCGCAAGCAAAGGCGATTCCAAGTATTACGTTTTCGCAGGCCATGCCTTCTGTCTGGATCAGGCCTCTGAACTAATAAAGCGTCTTTCCGTTCTGGGATGGCCTGTTCTGGCGGCGGTCGGACTTGGAGGCGCACTGATCTGCGCCATGTTATTAATACGGATATGGAGAACCGATGAAACGCAAACCTAATTTACGGCATTTCGGAGATGTTGACCTATAGCGTTTGTTGCATTTGTATCGGGTGGTTACTGTTTCTACTTGTTGATTGCTGTCGGCAAAATGAATCCTTTCATCGCGACCAAATTCAGTAGTGGCAACGTTCAAGAAGTTTTGCACTTTTTACTCGTCGTTTATGCAACGCTGGCGTTCGGCACGTTTCTTGTTTGGTGGCTGGCGCTTGGTAGGCCGTGGCAGCCTTCGTTGCTGACGGCGATGACGGTCTTGATCATCACCTGCCCCTGCGCCCTTGGGCTCGCAGTTCCCGCCGTGCAAATCCTTACCAGCGGCCGACTGTTCAGGCACGGCATGTTGCTGAAATCCGCGAATGCCGTTGAGCGTCTGGCTGTAGTCGATACGATTATCTTCGACAAAACCGGCACGCTGACGGCGGGCAAGCCGCAATTGACAAATCCGCAGGACATAGGCTCGCGCAACATGCAACTGGCGGTGTCTCTTGCCGCTCACAGCAAGCATCCTCTGGCGCGCGCGCTGGTCGATATGTACGGCGGTAAGATTATCCCGATGGAGGTTGCTGAAATTTCGGGACAGGGGTTGGAAGCGGTTATTCCCGTTTCTAGTGTCCAAACAGCGGTGTCATTCCGCAAAATTTCCTCTTCGGACAGCAACGCTGGCCGAAAGGAAATTGGTGCGGAATCCGATTTGGTCTCTCACGGCTCAACAGAAATTCGGATTCCGGACAAAATCGCATTTTTGCAAAGGCACAAAAGCGATTTTTCCGGAATGACGCCACCTTTAGAGAATTCGACAAATAACGAAAACTCCTTTCTTGAAAGCAAAACGTTACGCCTTGGTCGTCGTGATTGGTGCGGTGACGCAAGCGCTGCCGCCGATGATAACCCTGAATTGTGGTTGAGCATTGAAGGCGAAAAACCGTTGCGTTTTGCTTTCGCCGACGCGCTGCGGGTCGATGCCAAAGCCGTGATTTATGAACTGAAGCAGCGCGGCTATGCCGTGTCTTTGCTGTCGGGCGACCGTGAACCGGCGGCGGCGGGCATCGCCGCAGCTCTGGGAATTACCGATTTCCACGCCCGCGTGACTCCCGTCGAAAAACATCAGATGGTCGAAGCCCTGCGGCAACAGGGGAAACATGTGTTGATGATCGGCGACGGGCTGAACGACGCGGCGGCGCTGGCGGCTGCGGATGTGTCGATGTCGCCGTCCTCGGCGCTCGACATCACGCAGAACGCCGCCGATATTGTTTTTCGCGGTGAGAAGCTCGCGCCGGTGTTGGAGGCTTTGACTATTGCCAAACGCGCGCACCGTCTGGTGAAGGAGAATTTCGCCCTGTCGCTCGGCTACAATATCATCGCTGTGCCGCTGGCGATGATGGGACTTGTTACACCTTTGATCGCCGCGATTGCGATGTCAGTATCTTCGCTCCTGGTCGTCGCCAACGCCCAACGTTTGAACCGGAGGTAGAGAAGTATCCACAGTACCTGCATTTTGCATGATCATCCGGCATCTTAATCAACCCCCATCAAACTGTAGAGCGTGCCGGAGAACAGCAGCCCTCCGGTGCCGGTGATAATTAATGCGGCGATAATGTTCAGCGTGCGAATGATGCGTTGACGCCATAGGCTAGGTTTATCTTCGTTCAGCAAGATCGCGTGGCGTAGAAAGATCGCCGCTGTGCCGATGACGGTAATCGTTAACCACATGCCGAGGGCTATGGCGATCACCGATAACACCCCCGCCCACAACACGCCCTGCGCCAGCGTGAACAGCAGCACGATCATTGACCCCGTGCAGGGCACGAGGCTCGTCGCGGTAAACAGGCTGACTGCCTGTTTGTTATGGAAGAAATTCGTATCGTCGTTTTTGGGATGCGCATGCTGAGGATGTTCGTGATCATGATGCCCGTGGCCATGATGATGATCGTGACCGCAGCAGCAGGACGCGCAGCCCTGTTTCTTACGCGCGGCGCGCGCCAGCAACCATAAGCCGATGCCCATAATCATTCCGTAGCCTGCCAACTCGACATAGCGGGTTTTGTCGAGCGCCGTCAGTTGCCCCAGTCCCATAATCCCGTTCAGAATTATGACGAGGGCAATCGCGGTGACGGTGTGCCCAATTGCCATGATCAGCCCCGCCCAGACTCCGTCCAGCCATCGGGCGCGATTGCCGAGGAAATAGGAACTGACGATCACCTTGCCGTGCCCCGGCGCGATCACATGAAATATGCCGTAGCCAAAGCAGAACGCCAGCAACAGCCACAGCGCCGTGAAGGACTGACCGTCTTTCAGGGCTTCGATCTGGTTGGTCATCGCTTCGTGGATTTGTTGCTGCCAGACCATTATTTGTCGGAAATACGGCATCACCAGCGAGAACCCTGCCGCAGGGGCGATGTCCTCGGATGGACGACCCGACACAAACGGATTGGCCTGAGCGGACGCGACCGTAACGAATGCCGTCGCTATCAGGATCATAAGGAGAATCAAGGATTTTTTCATACTTCATCCAATATTTGCATAGCGAGGATGAGGATAAGCCCAAATGCCCAAACGATGCAAAGCGGTAAAACACAAACGCCCACCGGCACGTATTTCTTGTGCGCGGCAGGCGTTCGACACCCGGGGGACTTTCCGGAAGGCTTAACGTATATCCAACGGCAGAATGAGGGTTATGCCAGAAAATGGCGGCGGAGGAGGAGCGTACACAACTGTCGGTGGCGCATAAATAACATGCGGTGGTGGGACCGGATGATGATGATGCCAGTACTCCGCTTCCCTTTCATGTCTGCGCCATTCGTCGTGATCGTATCTGTCGCCGCCGTAGCGACCTTCATCGTGCCACTCGCGCCCATCGCGGTCACCTCGATGGCCGTCCTGATCGGCATATGCTGGCGCCGCTAGTGCAAGAGTTCCCATCATCGCCATTGCGGCAATAACCGGTCGTGTTTTTCTGGTGAACGCAATCATGGAGTTCTCCCTGATGATGAGTGGAACGGCAGCCTACTTCGCGTCGTGTCCACGGTGTCCTTCGAATGTGCCGAACACGCTGTCGGCATTTTTCTTTTGATCCTCCGACAAACTGTCATACAGCGGCTGGAAAGCGTCGATTACATTTTCCAGTCCATCGGCGTGCGCTTTGGCGATTTGCTGATAGGATTTAAGGTCGTCAATCGCGCTGGCGGTTCCGGCATTCTGGTGACGTTCGTCGATCAGAGCCTTTATGCTCTTTTCGTTGTCACGCATCGCGTCGGCGACTTTGCCCCATGCTTCTTCCTGATCGGCTGTGATTTTCAGCTTTTCATGCAAGGCCTTGATCCGGTCTTCGACGCGGTCGGCCATGTTCTCGGTTTTATGGTGATGATGTTTGTGAACAGCGGGTGTCGTTGATGTCGCCGCCGGAGCAGGCGCATTATCGGCGTAGGACGGAGATACAAACGCGCACCCGCCAATGATAGCAGCAAGAGCGGCGGCGGTGGTGATTGAGCGAAGCGTGGTAGCCATAGAAGATCCTCCGGATGAGTGTTCGTTCTTGAAGCCGACGATGTGTCGGTATCACGAACCTCAATGATTTTCGTGGCTAATTTATGGCAGTTCGTCGGAGGGCTGGAATTTAATTCTGCCGATATTTTTTATCCCGCCTTCGCGGAGCAACTCACGACATAAACGGGAAAATCGCCCCAAAGTTTGCTCTTGCGCACGTCGCCGTCATGCCCTTTGCAGTCCGGAGCTACTGCGCCGTCATCCGCGCCGACGCTGAGAAAACTCGCCATCGGCACAAGCTTTGACTCGGCCATCATCGACAGGCCGGATTCCGATCCCATTTCCTGCATCGGCGGTTCAATATCGACATAAAATTCGGGATCGTAGAGCGAAAGCTCAATTTTCTGGGACGATTTGGGTAAATCGACAGTAAATTCATACATAAGGGTCTTGCCCTTCATGTAAGATTTGAAGTTGCTGACGTCCTGCGGTTTGAACGCCTGCCCGTCGGCCTTGATGTCCATATAGTAATGATAGTTCTTAAGATTGACGAAAGCGTGATCGTGAATGAAGGCGCTGTCTTTCTCAGTAATCGTCTTGAGTTTGAAATCCTCCAGCATCATGTCGGTGAACATTGAGTCGAGTTGCCAAGTAAAGTTCAGATGCCGGATGCCCTGCGCGTCGCTGACGACCTTGACGTGGTAATTGATCCAGACATGCGGATGCGCTGTCGCCGGATGCGGCAACATCAACAGCAAAATCGGCAGCAGAAAGAGCGCGTAGCCAAGCGCGGAGCCATTTCTACATCCGTCATTCCGGGGCGTGCCTACGGGCGCGAACACGGAATACCGCTTTCTGTTAAGCCACGAAAAACCAAATGGGATTCCGGATAAATTTGCTCGGCTGCACGCCTCACAAATTTTCCGGAATGACGTAAAAGCGATATTTGCCCTAGCAACAATAAACAAGCGCATCATACGGTCCATGCTTAGTACGCAACGGGCCGCAAGCCTAACAGAAAATGTCCACGCCACCAAGAACGGCGGATTATTTGCCGTTCAACTCCATCGCCGATTTGAGTTTCGGCACATTGTTTTCGAACATTGCCAGATAGGTCGGCGCAGGTCCGTCCGGTGGCGACAGCGCGTCCGAATACAGCGTGCCGCCCATTTGCGCGCCGGTGTCGCGCGCGATTTGCTGGATCAGGCGCGGGCTGTTCATGTTTTCGATGAAAAGAAGTTTAACTTTTTCGGCCTTGATCTGCTCGATCAGCAAGGCCACGTCAGAAGCCGAAGGTTCGGCCTCGGTGCTGAGCCCCTCCGGCGCCACGAACGTTATGCCGTAAGCCGCGCCGAAATACCCGAATGCGTCGTGACTGGTGATGACTTTGCGCTGCGAGGCGGGAATATCGGCCAGTTCCGCTTTGACATAGCGATCCATACGCGCCAGCAGAGCATCATAACGATCGGCGCGAGCCTGTATCGCGCCAGCTTGATCGGGCAGCGCCTGTTTCAACGCCTCGGCGATATTGCGAACATAAATACGGCCATTCGAAAGGTCTTGCCACGCATGTGGATCAATAACAGTTGATGAGGTGCCGTCGGCTTCTGTCGCATCCTCGATCATCGTGCGTGATTTAACGCCTGCTGAAGCAATAATAAGTTGCGCCTTGGTTCCGGAAGCGCTGACCAACCTTTCGCGCCAGCCTTCGAATCCAAGACCGTTGACGAAAATCAGCTTGGCTCCCACGAGCGTCTTGGCGTCCTCCGGCGTTGGTTGATAAGCGTGGGTGTCGTTGTCGGGGACAACGAGGGTTTTGACATCGACCGCGTCGCCGCCGACCTGCTTCACCATATCGCCGAGAACACTAAAACTGGCCACGACCGGCAGAGGGGCGTCGGCGGCACGCGCCGCGCCGCCCCAACCGATGAGCGCGATGAGAACTGCGACGAAGACTGTGCGAAGATGTTTGCGCATGGACGACTCCGTGAAGACGGCGAGCACGGTGTTGATGTTATATTATAACATATTGATCGTCTCAGGCGATGTCAAGGCGTGAGCACGGCTGCGAACATTTCATCACTTCCCATTCCCGGGTTCTTGGGCTATGTTATAACTTAACATTGACACCATAAGAGTCATGAGATGACCGAGCCGAAACCGCTGACGCCGCATAACCGTAAAGTGCTGGATTTACTGATGCGATCGAGGAAGCCGCTGTCGGCCTATGATATTCTCGGTAAGCTGAGCCGTCACGGGCTGCGCGCGCCGCCGACCATATACCGCGCGCTTGATTATCTGGTGAAGCACGGGCTTGCGCACAAAATCCAATCGCTGAACGCCTTCGTTGCCTGTCATGCGCATGTCGTCGGCGACACGCATGAGCATATCAGCCAATTCGCCATTTGCCGTTCCTGCGGTACGGTCGAAGAAATCGAAGACCCTTCGGTTGAAAAAGCATTGCAGAAAGTGAAACAGAAATTTCTGCAGACTGTCGAGCATGAGGTTCTGGAAATTTCCGGCCTTTGCTGCGACTGCGCCACCCAAACGGCGGCGTAGCGGGATGTTCTATCTCGGGATTTCACAGCGGTTAGCTCTAGCCTTAGGTCTTTGCTTTGTCATCGGCCTGATCGCGCTCTGGGCGGCGGACGGATAGCGGCCATGTCTTGCCAGATCACACTTGAAAACCTGTCGGTGCGTTACGGTCATGCCGTGGCGTTGCATGACATTTCAGGCTCGTTTCAGGCAGGATCTCTGACGGCGATTGCCGGACCGAACGGCGCAGGGAAAAGCACGCTTCTGAAGGCCATCATGGGCATTCTGAAGCCTTCGACCGGACGCGTCGAAATAGCAGATCGCGCCAACATCGCTTATCTGCCGCAGACCGCCAATTTGCAGCGCGATTTTCCGATTTCCGTTTTGCAATGCGTCGCGGCGGGATTTTGGGGGCGCGTTGGCGTGACGGGCGCGATCACGCCGGAGCTGTTCGAGCAAGCGCAGCATGCGCTCGCCGAAGTTGGACTAGAGGGGTTTGAGAACCGGCAAATCGCGGAGCTTTCGGGCGGGCAATTCCAGCGGTTGCTGTTTGCGCGGGTCATCGTGCAGGACGCGCCCATCGTGCTGCTGGACGAGCCGTTCGCGTCCGTCGATGCCGCGACGACCAACCGCCTGATCCAGTTAATTCTCGGCTGGCATCGTCAAGGCCGCACCGTCGTTTGCGTGTTGCACGATTTACTGCTGATCCAGAAATATTTTCCGGATTCCTTTGTGCTGGCCGGGAAATGCCTCGGTCACGGCCACACGCATAATTTGCTGGAGCAAAAATTACTGTCTTTCGATCTCGATATGGCCGAGCTGTGTCCCGGTCCAGACGACGCTGCGCACGTCAAACATGACGGGCATGATCATGCTTGATCTGCTCACCGATCCCTTTACGCACTACGCGTTTATGCGGCGCGCGCTGGCGGCGTGCGTGATCCTGTCGCTTGGCAGTTCGCCGCTCGGCGTTTTTCTAACGCTGCGGCGCATGACTTTGGTCGGGGACGCGATGTCGCACGCCATTCTGCCGGGTGTCGCTTTGGCTTTTACAGGATTTGGGCTCGCGTTGTTGCCGATGACCGTCGGCGGGATCGTCACCGGAGCGATTGTTGCATTTCTGGCCGTGTTTCTGTCGCGCCGTACCGCCATTCGCGAGGATTCCAGCCTGACCCTGCTGTATCTTGTGTCGATGGCAAGCGGCGTCACGATCATAAGTCTTAAAGGCAACAGCGTCGATTTGCTGCACATGCTGTTCGGAAATATTCTCGCCATCGACAATGGCTCGCTGATGCTGGTGGCGGGCGTGGCAAGCGTCACAATTCTTGCGCTTTCGGTGTTCTATCGCGGTTTTGTTATCGAATGCTTTGATCCCGATTTCGCGCAATCCATGCAGCGCGGACGGAACGGGTTGAGCCAGATTTTCTTTGTCCTGCTGATGATCAATCTGGTCGCGGCGTTTCAGGCGCTAGGCACTTTGATGGCCTTGGGCATTATCATCTTGCCCGCGATTGCGGCGCGATTCTGGACGCGCAATATCGATGTGATGATCCCCCTCAGCATCGGCA
>CAIQVS010000267.1 GCA_903875345.1 uncultured Pseudomonadota bacterium
CTTTCTTTTCAAAGACCTCTCGGCTAACGTCGCTTGGGTAGTTGCGCTTCATGGCTTCCTCCGCTGGTGAGGAATCCTTG
Organism: uncultured Pseudomonadota bacterium; assembly: GCA_903875345.1. Lineage (GTDB taxonomy): Bacteria > Pseudomonadota > Alphaproteobacteria > UBA9219 > UBA9219 > CAIQVS01. The sequence continues at coordinate 81 of CAIQVS010000267.1, forward strand.
AATCAATTTCCCGTTAAAAGATCATGAACAGGTTCTAACGGCGGCGTGCACACCACTTTCTCTTTGCAAACAGGGGCTTCGCTGCATCGTTTGTTGCGCTCAGTCCAGCAAAATCCCCGCTTCTGTGAACGACCACCGGCTAAAGCCGGTGGCTTCAGGTTACGGCTTAAAGCCGGATCAAGTCGACCCAAGGGGTCGACTCTCTGACCTCGCCTATACAACTTTAAATTGGCGGATGGGGTGAGATTCGAACTCACGGAGAGCTTGCACCCTCGCCGGTTTTCAAGACCGGTTCCATAAACCGCTCGGACACCCATCCAGCAGGGCTTTTATAGCAGACCTGAAACCCGTGTCGAGTAACCCTGTTATCGCCGACAAAGCGGGCGTTCTCCCCGTACAAATGAGCCATGAAAGCATTTCCGCTTATTGACTTAACCATACCCAAGATACCAGATTACGGCAATTACCTTGTACTATTTGGGATGAGTCATGATGCGTAAACCAACAGAATTTTCAGATCTTCTTCAGGCCGCCGCGCAAAGAAAATTACAGGTTGCCGCAGACGACATATTGAAAAACAAGACTCGCGGAGAAAAGTCTGCTGCGGCCAAGCGGCAGAAAAAGCCGATAGAAGCCCTTGTTCTAAATACGCCGCAGGATTTAGAACGGCATTGCAGAGACATCACCGATAAAACAAGCGGCCGCGATCTTTCGCAACCAAGAAACAGAACCCCAGTGCTTCGCGTACTGAATCAGATAACTGAATCTGTTGCCCAAATACCCAAGCCCCTATTAACGAGCAGCCTGTCTTTGCTGCTCAATTTGGGCAAGCGCGATGAAATAGTGAAAGAAGGCCAGCCCTATTATATCGGGCGCGCGCTTCTGGCGGCCATAAGAGCCGTGGTTGACCACGACAAGACTTTGATTGCGCGATTGCCTACAGCCGTATCGCAGATGGTAAGTTTTGCTTCGAACAACGACCTTGGCAAGGTTGGCGCGTTAAAAGCAATTGCCGAAGACATTAGGCACGAATGGAATCTGATTGTTGAAACGCGGCCTCGTCCTCTGAATGCCGACACTACGCCAGCCGCTTCTACTAAAACAGAAGCAGGATCTGCTTCAACAGGATTGGTTAGCCGAGTTTATGACTTCAGCAACCGACCAGCTAAAATAAAAAAGAAGCCGGGACCTAAGCCGAAAGGAATACTGCCGGGTTAAATGCTAACTTTAGGATTGTTTTCCTGCCGCTCTCTGCGCCAGCGCGATGCTGGCGGCGACAACGACATTCAGGCTTTGCACCGCTTGGGTCGGAATGCAGATGCGTTGCTTAAAGGGTTTGCTGAAGCCGGGACCTTCCTCGCCGACGATCAGGAATCCGTCGGCAGGCCATGTAAATTGACCGATAGGCGTTCCGTCCATATCCAGCGCGATGCTATTTTCCGGAAATTCGGCCAGAGCCGGACCACGCGCCAGAGGAACCCGCAAGGCGCTGCCCGCCGAGGCCTTGACCGCTTTGGGCAAAAACGGATGCGCGGCTTCCTTCGTCAGGATGACTTTCGGAACGCCGAAGGCTTCGCAACTGCGCAGCAGAGCGCCGAGATTGCCCGGATCGCCGACCGGCAGCACAACCTCGATGCCATGCGGCGCACAGGATTTCACATCGACCGTTTGAATCGGTGGTTGCTCTAGCACCAGAATATTGAAATGCGTGCCAAGCACATCAAGCTCGGAAAACAATCCGGCGGAAAACTCGATCATCTTCGCGGTATCTTTTGTCAGCGCGGCCATCCCCATCGTCACCACTTCATGCGCTACGGGAAGGTGCGGCTGGCGCAAAAACTCGGCGATCAGTTTTTCCCCCGACAACAGAAAGAGTCCTTCTTTCTTCAGTCCCCTTGATTCCGTGAGGCTGAGAAGTTTCTTGAAGGTCTCGTTATGTGGGCTTTCGATCTTCAGCATTTTACAGACAACTAATCCAACGGATGCACCATTTCGGCGGGTTTGATCAGACGGGCGAAATCTTCCGCCGATAAAAGGCCAAGCTCGATCGCGGCCTGTTTCAAGCTTTTGTTTTCGGCATGGGCTTTCTTGGCGATCTTGGCGGCGTTGTCATAGCCGACATGCGGATTAAGCGCGGTCACCAGCATCAGCGAGTCATCGACCAGTTGCTTGATGCGTTCGAGGTTGGGCTTGATGCCGCTGACGCAGTTATCGGTAAAACTACGCGCCGCGTCGCCGAGCAAGCGGATGGATTGCAGGACGTTGTGCGCGATCACGGGCTTGAAGACGTTAAGCTCGAAATGCCCGTTCGATCCGGCGACCGTCACCGCGACATGGTTCCCCATGATTTGCGCCGCGACCATCGTCATCGCCTCGGACTGGGTCGGGTTAACCTTGCCCGGCATGATCGAGGAGCCGGGCTCGTTTTCCGGCAAGTTCAATTCGCCGAATCCGCAGCGCGGACCTGAGCCGAGCAAGCGAATGTCGTTGGCGATTTTCATGAAGCTGACGGCAATCGTATTAAGCGCGCCGGACGCCTCGACCATAGCGTCATGCGTGGCCATAGCCTCGAATTTATTCTGCGCCGTTACGAACGGTTTGCCGGTGATCGTCGCGACTTGCCGCGCAAATTCTTCGGCAAAGCCTTTTTTAGCATTTAGTCCCGTGCCGACCGCCGTGCCGCCCTGAGCCAGCGGATAGAGTCGCGGCAACACATCCTTGACTCGCGCAACGGCGAAACGGATTTGCGTCGCGTACCCTGAGAATTCCTGCCCCAGAGTCAGCGGCACGGCATCCTGCAAATGCGTGCGACCGATCTTGACGATGTCCTTGAACTGTTCGGCTTTGGCATACAGCGCCGCGTGAAAATGCTCCAGCGCGGGGATCAAAAAATCGACGAGCTGCTGCGCCGTCGCGATGTGCATCGCGGTCGGAAAGCTGTCGTTCGAGCTTTGCCCCATATTGACGTGGTCGTTCGGATGCACCGGCTTCTTGCTGCCTTTGTCGCCTCCCAGAATTTCGATGGCGCGGTTGGAAATGACCTCGTTGACGTTCATGTTGGTTTGCGTACCGGAGCCGGTCTGCCAGACGACGAGCGGAAACTCGGCGTCCATTTTGCCTTCGACCACTTCGTCGGCGGCCTTGATAATCGCATCGCCGAGCTTGGCGTCCAGCGCGCCGAGCTTCATATTCGCCAGCGCCGCCGATTTTTTGAGAATGCCGAACGCGTGGATCAGGGGCAGGGGCATCGTCTGCCCGCCGATACGAAAATTTTTCAGACTGCGCTGCGTCTGCGCTCCCCAATAATGATCAGAGGGCACTTCAATCGGACCGAATGAATCGGTTTCAGTACGGGTTCCGGACATTTTCAATGTGGGCTGGGACATAAGGTTACCTCTTGGCAATCGTGCTGATTTCTGATGATTTATAGCACCTGCGTCCTTGCGCGGAAGCCCTTTCTGGAGACCCGATTTATGCCCCCCTTTTCCCTGCACAGGCAGATTGAGGCCGACAGCATTCTGATCCGCGATCTGGCTCTGTCGCAGGTACGATTGCAAAACCAGAAGAAAGTGCCGTGGCTCATTCTGGTGCCGCGCCGCGCCGATGTTACCGATATGGATCAGCTCAAGATCGAAGACCGCGCCCTCTTGATGGAGGAAATGACTCTGGCGTCAGGGGCGTTACGGAAACTCTACGCGCCGGATAAAATTAACGTTGCCAGCCTCGGCAATATCGTGCCGCAACTGCACGTTCATGTTGTGGCGCGTTTTAAAGGCGACGCCGCATGGCCTCATCCCGTTTGGGGACGATTGGAGCCGGAACCCTACCAGCTTCAGGCGATCGCCGAGATCAAAGTGCGGTTGAATGATGAGGTATTGTGGACTCAATGAGTTCCCCACTTACTTTTTCCGACAAGCTCCCCTATGGTGCCGTCCGCAAGCGCTACGGAACACAATCGGAACATAATGGCCGCCACACTCCTGCTCAATGTCCAAAAAGCCGCGATCCGGTTTGGCGATAAAACCCTGTTCGAGGATTTGTCGTTCAACATCTGCGACGGCGATAAAATCTGTCTGGTCGGCAAGAATGGCGCGGGCAAGACCACGCTGATGAACATCATCACGGGGCAACGCGAGTTGGACGACGGGCTGCGCTGGCAATTACAGGATACCGTCGTCGGCTATCTGCAACAGGACGTGGTGCCGAAAGCTGGACAGACGGTTTATGAATATATTTTCGAGGAACTGCGCAATCAGGACGGCAGCCACGATTACAAAATCGATCGCGTCATCGCGCCGCTCGAACTCGACATCAAAGATCGCATGGACGCCCTGTCCGGCGGACAATTACGCCGCGCGGCTTTGGCTCGGGCGCTGGTGGAAGAACCCGAAATCCTACTGCTCGATGAGCCGACCAATCACCTTGATCTCGATATCATCGAATGGCTGGAGCAATATCTGAAAGGCTATCGCGGCGCGGTCGTTTGCGTCAGCCACGACAAGATGTTTCTCGGCACTATCTCCGACAAAGTTTTCTGGCTTGATCGCGGCAAGCTGAAAATCTGCCCGCGCGGTTTCAGCTATTTCGACGAATGGTCGACGATGTTGCTGGAGCAGGAAGAACGCGAGTTGCAAAAACGCCAGAAAGTTCTGGAGTACGAGCTGGAATGGGCGAGCCGTGGCGTTCAGGGGCGGCGCAAGCGCAATGTCCGCCGTCTGGATTTGATGAAGTCCGAACGCGCCAAGCTGAAGAGCGACAAGAACGCTCTGAAGCGCATGCTGGCGAAAATCGAATTTACGCCGATGGAAGAAACCGAAATCGCGTCGAAGAACATCGTCGAATTTCACAAGGTCAGCAAAAGTTATATTGAGGACGGGCGCGAGAAAATCATTCTCGACAAATTCAGCCTGCGCATCCAGCGCGGCGACCGCATCGGCATCATCGGCAAGAACGGCTCCGGCAAGACCAGCTTTCTTAAGCTGATGGTCAACGAACTGACGCCCGACATGGGGCGGGTCAAAGTGGCGAAGGAAATCAATTTTTCCTATTTCGACCAGAAACGCAAAGATTTGAAACCGGATTGGTCTCTGCACCGCACGCTGTGCCCGAACGGCAGCGATTACCTCGACGTAATGGGCAAAACCCGCCACGTCTGCGGCTATCTGAAAGACTTTTTGTTCGATCCGCGTATGGCCTTCCAGCCCGTTAGCACTCTGTCAGGCGGACAGAAAAACCGCCTGATGCTGGCAAAGGTTCTTGCCAATCCGGGGCATCTACTGATCCTCGACGAGCCGACCAACGATCTCGATATGGATACGCTGGATATGCTGGAGGACATTCTGGCGAATTACACCGGCACGTTGCTGGTCGTCAGCCACGACCGCGATTTCCTCGATCAGACCGTCAGCCGTGTGTTGGCGTTCGAAGGCAACGGCAAGATCGACGGCTATATCGGCGGTTATCAGGATTATTTGGAGGCGCGGCACAAGAAAGATAAGGACAAGGAAGAGGACGACGAGCCGCATTTCGAACAGATTGCGATCAAGCAACCCAAAGCGGCTGTCAAACCTGTGGCGAAAGCACCTGCCCCGGCTTCGCGCAAAACGCCGCAGAAATTATCGTACAAATTGCAGTACGAATTCGATCATCTACCGAAGAAAATCACAGCGCTTGAGAAAGAGATCGAGGACATCGAGCAAGCCCTCTCCGATCCCAATCTGTTCGAGCGCGATGCGGAAGCTTTCCACCGCCTCTCGCGCCGCCTCGTCGCGGCGGGCAAGGAACTGGATTCAGCCGAGCATCGCTGGCTGGTGCTGGATCAGATGCGGACGAGCATACAGGAAGCGTAAAAACCTGAACCGTAGACAAGCGGAATTACTTTTGATCCTTTAGGTAGGCTATGACATCGGCGCGTTTCTGCGCGTCACTGACATTGAAAGTCATCTTGGAGCCGGAGATAAATTTCTGCGGACCAGACAACCATTGATCCAAAGATTTGGCGTCCCATGAGATGCCTGAGGCTTGAATGGCTGGAGAGTAATTAAATCCGGCTGCCGTTCCGGCTTTACGCCCATATACACCGCCCAGCATCGGGCCAATACGGTTCGCGGTCAGAGAATGGCACGTCGCACACATATGACTGAAAACAGCTTCCCCTTTTGAGCTGTCTCCCACCACATCATCGGCGAACACATGCCCGCTGACCGAAAGAACGATCAGGGACAGAACTGCGGAAGCGGCTATTTTTTTCATCGAACACCTGCAGGCTGGTTGAAGGGACACGTTAAAGGTGAAGTGATCGCCTCGAGTTAATTGCTTCCTGCGCTTTTCGTGAAGGGCGCAATAGGATCAAGCGCCAGCCACAAATTGAGGAAAATGGTATTGTTGTCGGAAGCGTGGCTGCTCGTGCCGTCAAATTCGGTATAGCCCATATATTGCAATGCCAACCGGCCATTGACCCACGGCAGCGGCGAGTCAGGCTTGCCGAACGGAACATACCCCAACTCGACGATATAGCCCTGACTGTTGGGACTTCCGTTGGCCGTGTTCGAACCATGCGTGTTGAAATACTGCAGCGACGGAGTGTAGGTAGCTTCGTAACTATAGCTCACATCCGCACGGAAAGTATCCAGCTTATTGTTGGGGTTGACTGTGGGATCAAGGGCATGGCTCGCTTTTAGCGCCTGATTTTCGTGGATGAACGTCGCATGGGACGAAACAATATTATCGGGATCTTCATGCCACTGATAATTGGCGTCAAACGCGGTATCGGTCAGAGTATCCGTTAAGCCGGTCGTCTGATCGCCTCCGGGAAAGCGGCTTGCCGCAAGCCCGTATGTGCCGAATTCGACATAATGCTCGCCGCCAAAATCATGCTCAATGGCAACGCGCCAATAAGGAATGAAGCCGTCATAGACATCCGTACCAGCAACGGGGATGCCGAGACTGCCGAGGGCATTTCGACTCAACCCATGATAACCGTCGGCTTCGAGATAGACCCAGTCATTGATGCTGGCATAAACACCGCCGCCAAGAACATTCAATCCTAGGTTGTTGTCAATCAGCGTCGACGCTGCCGGAGTAGGAGCTAAAGCCGAACTCACATAGGGGAAACCCCACGCGGGCGTCGAATTCCACAAATCCTGCACAGTGGGGTTATTATTCATTGTCAGGCCAGCGGTGTAGTCGACGCCTGCCAATGTCCCCTGATGAGCGTAACGCACATCCATATTGTCCCATTGGAAAATATCGTTAACGCCGTCATACGTGGTCTGAACAAAAGCGCCGACCGAGGATGTAATCGCCCCGGCATAAAATGCCGAAATCTGATCAAGCGAAAAATTGTTGTTGGGACCGAAACCCGGTGAAGGCGTTGGATTCTGTGATTTTTGCGTTGATGTAAAGGACGATGACAGCATCAGGGAAAGAGGCAAGGAATGGCTATCTTCGCCCCCTTGCGTGTAACCACCTAATTTGAAGCTGCGGCCATAAGGCGTCAGCTGAGGGCCAAAGGATCCGACATGGCAAGCCGAACAGGCTTGACCTGTTTGGGTTGAAAAACTGGGCACAGCGAAAGCTGGTGCCGACGAAAAAAAGAATACACCCGCCGCCGCAAGCAGAAGGGGGCCAGAAGAGAATGTCCGCGAGCAGTGATATGCGATCATCGTAAAGACTCCTAACTGAACATGAGAAACGATTAGAACGAATCCCACTAGCACTTGATCAAATAAATCATTCCAATATTTTTTCGGATGACACAAGTCAATCCCGCGCGCTTACCCAAAAACTCTGACTGATCGTGTCAAACAAGACACATGTTTGCACCGCACAAACAGCGTTTTATGGCTTAACCTTTAATGGCATGACTTCATCGTGAATCTTTTTTATGCTGCTTTTTCGGATGTTTCAGCCATGCTTTATTTTCTTCAACAACTGATCAACGGCCTGACGCTTGGCGCTGTCTACGGGCTGATCGCCATTGGCTACACGATGGTCTATGGCATCATCGGCATGATCAATTTCGCGCATGGCGAGATTTATATGGTGGGAGCCTTCATCACGGTCATCAGCTTTGCCGTCCTCGGCTTCGCCGGAGTGACGCAGGTTGCCGTGATGCTGATGATCGTTCTTTTTGTGAGCATTCTCATCACCAGCCTATACGGTTGGAGCGTGGAACGCATCGCATACCGCCCCTTGCGCAACGCGCCGCGACTTGCGCCGCTGATTTCCGCCATCGGCATGTCGATTGTTTTGCAAAACTATGTCCAGCTTCTGCAAGGCGCGAGGGTTAAGACGATAGCCCCGGTGCTGACGGGATCGTGGACGCTGATGGAACGCGGCGACGGGTTTGTCGTCTCCATCTCCACGATGCAAATCATCATCCTGATCTTGACGACGGCGCTGATGATCGGCGTGACCCTCCTTGTCCACCGCACGCCTTTGGGACGCATGCAACGCGCTTGTGAGCAGGACAAGGTCATGGCGGCTCTGGTCGGAATTAACGTCGACCGCACGATCTCGACGACGTTCGTCATAGGCGCTGCGCTGGCCGCCCTCGCCGGATTTATGGTGACGCTTTACTATGGCGTGGTCGATTTCTTCATGGGTTTTCTGGCGGGCATGAAAGCGTTCACCGCCGCAGTTCTGGGCGGCATCGGCTCCCTGCCCGGCGCGATGCTGGGCGGCCTTGTCATAGGCCTCATCGAAAGTTTCTGGTCGAGCTACGTCGACGCCCAATACAAAGATGTCGCCGTATTCTGCATCCTCATTCTCGTGCTGATGCTGCGCCCCAACGGTTTCTTTGGCCGTCCGGAAATCGAGAAAGTGTAGGAAAACAGACTGGAATTATGATCTGTTCCGTGTTAGTTTCTTGCTCATGATTGAGTTGTCCGAAAATACTGAGGCAATCGCCCGTCAGTTGGCTGCCGCCAAGGGGATTCCCGTGGATGAAGTCGTCCGAATGGCGCTACAGTCGTCTGTTTTAGTCCCCGATTTTCTTGGCAACAAACAGCGCGATAGTTCGCCTGAAGCCATTGCCTCGCGTCGGGCATGTATAGATCAAATCCGGCACGACATAGCATCAATGCCAATTCTTGATCCGCGCTCGCCGCAGGAAATCATGGACGATA
>CAIQVS010000268.1 GCA_903875345.1 uncultured Pseudomonadota bacterium
GATATTTGCCTTTACATAGTGCTTTTGAAGGAAGGTTGCCGTGGCATTAAGTTCTGAATATTCTGCCAGCGCGCCCCTGCTCACTGACGTGAGGGTAACCGGCGTCCCGGCAGCTACCAATTTTTCCTCTGGCGCTTCTTTTTTTTCCGGGCTGTTGCATGCCACAGCCACCGACACGGCCAATATAAAAAGGAGACAATACTTTAAGTGAGGCGTGAGCATATATCCAAATTTATCGGTTCCAGTAATTGAGTTGATTGATGATCTGCATACGGCTAATGTTATTTTGTGTCAGAAGGTTTTTTGCGGCGAGGTAATTATTCTAGCGGCTTATCCCCTTGGCTAAGGTCCGCCTACAGGTAGCGTGAAACGCTTGACAACCGCGACCAACGTTCTATCTTTGTTCTCGTGTCGAGCCGCTGGAAACACGATCGCCCCATGTCTCGAACCGCCTTCGCCGCGCGGTTTCCAGACAACGCGGCCTGCGCCCGCCACCTCTATGAAAAGCGCTGGCCGAACGGGTTCGTCTGCCCAAAATGCCACGGCGCGAAAGCCTGGGCGCTTGACTCTAAACCGTTCACCTTTGAATGCGCCGCCTGCGGTCGCCAAACCTCCGTCATCGCCGGCACCATCTTCCATCGCAGCCATCTCTCGCTGCTGACCTGGTTTCAGGCGATCTACGCGATCGCCAGCCATTCCAACGGCATCTCAGCGCTGCAGTTGCAAGCGCAACTTGACCTCGGCTCCTACAAGACTGCCTGGCTGATGCTGCAAAAGCTTCGCCGCGCCATGGTCGATCCGGACCGAAGCTTCCTGGAAGACATCGTCGAAGTCGACGAAAGCGACATCCCCTATCGCACCAAAACCGACCCGATCGCCGGCGGCCAAGGCCGCAGCGCCGTCGGAAAGTTGCATTTTATCGGCGCGATCGAGCTCTCGCCGGAAGGCCATCCCCGGCGAATCCGCCTTGCGCCGTTGGAGAATTTCTCCGCGACCAGCATCGGCGCCTTCGTCGCCGGCGCGGTCGCGCCCGGCACGACGATCCTCAGCGACGGATTCTCGGCTTACAAAAGCCTCAAAGCCTACAACCATCAGCCTAAAGTCGTCGGCAAAATGGCCGCACATATCGTCTTGCCGTGGGTCCACCGCGTCTTCGCCAATTTCAAACGCTGGGCGCTCGGAACCTATCACGGGGTCCGCAAGCTCCATCTGCGCCGTTATCTCGACGAATTCGTCTTCCGCTGGAACCGCCGACGCCACATGAAATCGTCGTTCGACATGCTCCTCAATATTGCCGCTAGCCTACCTCATGCCGGATACCGCGACTTCGTCAATCAAGTAGTTTGACTAAACTAAGCTAGCCACATCAAAATGCAACCTGTAACCTATTTACTTTATTGCCTCATCCACATCGCGCCACCTCAATGTCGAATGCGAAGTCACCAATTTTCTCGACATAACCAAAAGCCTCACCCAAAAGCTCGTTTGCCAACGGATCTTTCAGCGGATAACGCTTAAGTTGCCTGCGTAAAGCAGTAATTTGATCCGGCCTAATGCAGAAAATCTCACCAAGCCCATTATGATTAACTGAAATATCATTCGAAAAATGCTTCCGGTGTCGTTCGTCCACATCGTCATAAATAGAACGATGAAGGCAAAATGGGTCCAAATGCCGACTCCCCCAACGCTTGATAGGTTCTTCTATCCGTTTCACGGCACGATCATAGTCATTAACAAGTCTGAACGCGATACGATCCCAATCATCGACAAGCGCCAATGGCAGAGACACGCGGAGTGGCGACCCGTCACTACCACGCACAATGCGAGGACGACCCATCGAATCCTTCTGCGTCCTATCCACCTTCGGATAACCATTACGATATCGATCTCGCCACTCGGCAAGCGCCGTTGCTTCTTCAAAAATCTCACAGAAGCCAACTTTTAACAGGTAAATTTGTCGATGCTCAGAAGCCATCGATTGACGATTTAGCTTGGCGCTGAACCCTAAATAAATATGAAATTGACGCATGACTGACGCTCAATGAAATAAGTCAAAATCGTTACTTTAATGATCTTAAACCTTCTTAAAACCCGGAAAAAGACATGAAAACGCCAGCCTCAGCGCACCTCCTGCCAGAAATCGCTCTTCCCTACGCGTATAACGAGCTAAGC
>CAIQVS010000269.1 GCA_903875345.1 uncultured Pseudomonadota bacterium
AACTGGCGGCGATCGTTGTGTCGTCGGTCATTCCTGTGCGTTACCAAGGGACAAGCATGGTAATGCTGGAACAGCGTAAAATCAAATTACCCGGCGAAGATGCAATATCCAACCTCCCTCCTGACAGTTCTATGGTGCGCAGCCAGATTGACCTGATCCAATCGCGTTCTGTTATCGACCGTGTGATCAAGGACTTAAATCTGCTTGGCGATAAGGATTACACCGCAAGCATATCGTGGATCGACCGACTGTTGGGCAAAGCCAACGAACCTCAATTACAAGAAAACCAGATACGCACCGCCGTTGCCACCAAGCTTCTTAAGCATCTTGATGTTGGAAATGATGGGCGTTCATTCACGATTACCATCAATTACGCCGATCATGACGCCCAGAATGCCGCCGATATTGCGAATGCTTTTGCTGATGAATATCTCGTCGACCAGCTTGAGGTCAAATATGACGAGATGCAACGAACAAATGCTTGGCTAACCGGACGGCTAGAAAGCCTTCGCAACGAGGTCGCCGTTGCCGAAAAAGCTGTTGCCGATTACAAGGTCGCGCACAATCTAGAGCAGGTGAACGACGCGACGGTGGTGCAGCAGGAATTAAGCGCCATTGATGTTCAAAAATCACAAGCCAGCGCCGAGCTTTCACAAGCGCAGGCGCGCCTGAAAGCCATCAAGGGCATGAGTCAGTCAGAACTTCAAACGTCCTCAATGGTTCTGGCATCGCCGCTAATCCAGCAATTAAAACAGCAGGAAGCCGAGGTTCGGCGTAAAGAGGCTGATCTGGCAATGCGCTACGGCGATCGCCATCCGGCCATGATCGATATTCGAAACGAACTGGCCAGCATCCGTGAAAAGATTGCTGAAGAAATTAACAAGGTTGTACTTGGTTTGCAAAACGATGTGCTTGTGGCACAGGCCAAGTATGACAGCATTGGAAAGCAACAATCACAACTTAAAGCCGAGAATGGCCTTGGTAACGAAGCGATGGTAACGCTGCGCCAGTTGGAACGCGAAGCTGCGGCAAGCCGCACGCTCTATGAAGGATTTTTGAACCGTTCCAAGTCAGTCGCCGAGCAACAGGATTTGCGTATGGCCGATGCCCGCATTATAGCGCGCGCCAGCAAGCCAATTAAGCCAGTGTTTCCAAACATGCTGATGTTTAGCGGTCTTGGTCTTTTTCTTGGGCTCGTGTTTGGTATTGTCGCAGCCATGCTGCTTGAATATATGGATCGTGGCTTCCGAAGTATGGACTTGATCGAAAAACTGAACGGCGTTTCGGGGCTTGGAATGACACCGGCGCTTGATTTGCCGGCGCGCAAGACCGTGGCGGATTATGTTCTTGAAAAACCCTTGTCAGCCTATGCTGAAGCTATACGGTCAATACATACCTCGATCCTTTTTTCCAACGTTGATGCCAAACCTAAAGTCATTATGGTGACCAGTTCCTTGCCAAACGAAGGCAAAAGCATTTTTGCTGTCAGCTTCGCGCGGGTTCTAGCCAAATCAGGCAGCAAGGTTCTATTGATTGACACCGACATGCGCCGTCCAAGCGCTTACCGTGTTATGGGATTGAACAAGGCAAAACCGGGGTTGGCAACGGTTCTGGCTCAAGCCGCTACATTTGAGCAAGCTGTGCAGAAGGACGCCAGCGGCGCTCACGTCATTATCGCCGAAGCGAAAACACCTAATCCGCATGACCTTCTTGCCTCAAAGCAGATGGAGCTTTTGCTGAACAAGGTTCGCTCGCTCTATGATGTCGTCATAATCGATACGCCCCCGGTTCTTGCGGTTGCGGATGCGTTGGTTGTCGCCAAGCAGGTTGACACAACGGTTTATGTCGTTCGCTGGGCCGAGACACCGCGTGAGATGGTCGGCGAAGGACTGAAGCAATTCCGCAACTTCGGAATCAGGCTTGCGGGCGTGGTTATGACTCAGGTCGATATGCGCGAACAGAAAAACTATGGATACGGCGGCTATTACGATGACCGTTACCGGGGTTACTATACAAACTAAACCTATCGCGGCGATTGTGTTCATGGCCGTTATTATGGCCGCGTTCGCGACGATTAATCTTGTCTTCACGCCGACACCCTTTGCCGAGCGAGATCGCCGGATCGAGGAAGCGTTCATTCAATCCCTGTCTCTTCCAGACAATGCACGTCGTGCCGCGCAGTCTGGGTTGCTGGAACAGGAACAAAACGTTCTGTCTCGGATCCCGTCCGAACCTTTTGCCTGGGCGCGTCTTGCCTACCTACAACAAACGGTTCAGGGCGATGAAAAAGCTGCTTTCGCTGCGTTGCGGATGTCGGATCTCGTTAGCCCGAATGAACCGAGGCAAAAAATGGAACGTGCTCTGATGTGGTACGATCTGCGTTCGGTTGAGACTGCGGAACAGCAGGCTTATCAGGTGCGGCTGTGGCAGAAAGTGATTGCAATGCCGAACACGTCGACTTGGGACGATCTGAAACAAAACGGACTTGTGGCCAGAGCCGAAAGCATTTTGCGCACAACCAATCCCGATCTTTACAGTCAACTCGTTAATCGCAAATAAGCCACATGGTTTATTTGCGGTTACCCCAGCTTTGGGCAAGGCCTGTTCCCAGTAGGGTTGCCCACAAGAAAACGATGCCCGGAATCTGAAGGCTGAAATCGACTGCGGCGTGGCCAATAACCATAGCCGATACGGCAAGACCAACAGCAGGGTACATTCCATCATGTTGACGATAGCGAATACCACGCGCAAGTCCGCTCAACAACAGCCCGATGGCTGACCACAGGGCAAGTCCCGCGATCACGCCAAGATCAAGGATGGACTCCAGAATATCGCAGTGAGCCCGATTGAATTCCATAATCATGCTGTCGGTTCGGTAAAGCCTGAAAATAGGTTGAAAGCCGTTTAAGCCATATCCCAGAAACGGGTTGTTTTCTATCGCCTTCACGACAATCCAATAAACGGTTTGTCGGTCTTCCGAAGATGAATCCAGCGTCAGGGAAGCAAATCGTTCCGAATATTCGGTCGCCATTATTGCGGCGATGCCGAGAAGAAGGACAAACGAGATGGCAATAATCAAGGCGCGCCGATATTTTTTTCTATAGATCGAAAAGAACGACAAATAACAGCCGGGTCCGACGATGCTGAGAACCAGTCCAGCGCGAGAATGGCTGAGAATAATCGATAAAAAGACCAAAAATAGCGCGAAACAAAGTGCTAGGCCTTTGTGTAGCAACCATTCCTTGGTGGCATTGATGCGGTCAGCATGACTGACGGCGCGTATTGCGTTGCGCCACGACTGAATTGTCAGCGACAGGCCGCAAACTAAAATCATTCCCGCATAGATGGCGAAATGATTGCGGTTGACGAAAGTCGCGGTTAGATCTCCCACATAAGACCATTTATCAAACCAAAGGATTTTCTCGGTGCCGAGAATATAAATAAGAAGTCCATAAAGGCAGATACCAACCCCAGAGATCCAGAGTGACCACAAAAGCCTGTGCGCACGTCCGGCATCGTGCATCAGGCAGAAAGCCAAAAATCCGCAAACGATATAGGTTATAAGGCGGATAAGCCCGGCCGTAGCATCTTCCGGGGCAATCGCAATAGTTCCGTGGATATTTGTGCCAAGCGTGTTCGCCGCTTCCTGCCACAAGGGATGAATCCAGCTTGCTGGCACATAAGGAAAGGTTTGCAGAAACGCCCAGACGATAACGGCAACAAATGTAGCTAAAGCCCAACGCAATCGTCTGTGGATTCTTGTGCCGCTCCATGTCCGATGCCCCAAGAGCAAAAATATGCAACTTAATCCCAAGCCCAGCTGAGCCAACCCGAAGGGAACAGGCCGATTGCCCCCCAGTCCAACAGGCAGCAAGCAGACACTTAAAGTAAATGCCCAAAATGACAATGAGATAAAGTCAAAATGCACGTCTTGTGACTTTATTTTTCGTGACGTAGCCAAATTTTTTACCCTGTGCCAGAAGATCGGCTTTTTACATGCGGGAACCTTATGCTGTAAAAACAGCATCAAATTTGGACGTTAATTATTTATTTCCGGAAAGCAAGTCTTCTCTGAGACAAGTTTTTGTAGTCTCAAGTTGTCTCAATCCACAAAGGGTAGGACGATTTGGCCGACGGGAGAGGGCTTCAGCTTCAATAAGCTTGATCTTTCTTCAGAACAGTCGGGATCGTTTTCAGAAGTATAACGATGTCCATCCACAAGCTCCAGTTGCGCGCGTACCAAGATTCAAGCCCGACGCGTTCCTTGAATGTGAGTTTGTTACGTCCGCTGACCTGCCACGGACCGGTGATGCCCGGACGGACCGAGGTATAGAAACTGAAATCCTCGGCATAAAAAACTTCCTGTCCCTGCATGCAGGGACGCGGCCCGACGAGGCTCATATCGCCTTTAAAGACGTTGATCAGCTGAGGTAACTCATCAAGGCTTGTACGACGGATAAACTGGCCAAACCGTGTGATGCGCACGTCATTGCGCAATTTTTGGAAACGACGCCATTCTTCAGCGGCTTGGGGACTTTCGACCAGATACTGATTTAATATCTTGTCGGCATCGACTCGCATGGAGCGAAACTTGTAACAATCGAACAGTCTCCCATGTCTGCCAATACGCGGCTGCGAGAACAAGGCCGGGCCACCATCGCGCCGTACCATAAGCGCTATGATTGCAAAAGCAGGCAGCAAAGCAAGCAGCGCCAATCCGGAAACTGTAATATCAAAGCTGCGCTTCAGGAACTTAGGCAACGGCAATTCGAGGCGATTGTTGTCATGCATAATCGTAACGTCGTGCATCATGAAATGATGCGGCGACAGAGTGCTGGACGGCAACCCAAGCCACGGAGGCACGATAGAACAGGGTACACGCGAACGCACCATCGCTTTCAGCGCGATGGGAAAACGCTCAATATCGCTACCCTCCAGAGCCAAAAACACATGGCATGCCTTGTAATTCATCAACAGGCGCTTCCATGCCAAAGGTTCGGCAAGATCATTCAGGGCTTTGCCGGGGAACTGGCCGACAATGTCAAACCCCATTTGTTTTTCACGACTTAAAGCTTGCAGCGCGCCTTGCGCTGTTGTGCCACGGCCAATAACAACTGCGGGAATTGTCCATTTTCCCTGACGTTCAAGTGCGCGACGCGTTACGCTACGGCCAATCAGCACAAACAGACTGAACAAAACCCAGCTCAATCCCATCCACAGACGCGAGGTCGGACTCTTGGCGGCAAACTCGATAAATCCCGCGCCGATAAAACCAACTCCGGCAACGGCGAATATATGGCCGATTGTTTCCCAATGCGGTAGCCGTTGGCGGTAATGCCCTTTGGTATCGAACCACAGCAGAACGGCAAAGCCGAGGCCGACAAATATGACGACATGTTGAAACAACGAAAAGCCAGTCAAATTCTGAAAACTGCTGTCGAGAAGATGACTATCAAACAGAAAAACGCCAAACCACCCGGCCATAAACGCCATGACAAGCGCCACAATATCACTCGCCAACAACCAACGCCCAGTTGTCTGGTTGATGCTGTTGAAATTCGGAATAGCGCGAGGCGCTTCGGCAAAGGGAGACTTCTCAACAAAACTGACTTCACGCGCAAGGCCTACGATGCGATCAACAGCTTCGTCGAGTTGCGCTTCGCGTTGATAAGAACCGGTCGTAGAAGTCGATTTTCGAGAAGTATTTTTCATATCGCCACATGACCCACAATGATTCTTAAGAGACGGTAAATTCAGGGATATAATACACAATTGGTCGGAATTTACGAATCATTAATTAGTTTCCTGTGCTAATGCATTGATTATAATAGATAAACACCTCTATCGGACATGACGAAAAGCACTGCTTATGACAACAAATATCACCATTCATACCGCAGCGCAGTACATGGTTCACACGAGTGCAACTGCAACCTGCGGGGGACAATTCAAAGTCGAAAATGATCTTTGTCAATAGGGCTTCTTCAGTCCCCGTTGCCAACAGATCCAGAGCTTGTGGAGCGACGAGTTGGCGCCTTAGTACTGCCCCCTTCGTTGTTGCCGCCCTGACTGCTCATGCTGTCGAAGAAATCAGCATTCGACTTCGAGTATTTGAGCTTGTCGACGAGGAACTCCATAGCGTCTGTAACACCCATCGGCATCAACACGCGACGCAGAACCCACATCTTGGACATTGTGCCCTTGTCGACGAGTAATTCTTCCTTGCGCGTGCCCGACTTGGTGATGTCGATAGAGGGGAAGGTACGGCGATCGGACAACTTGCGGTCGAGAATGATTTCCGAATTGCCGGTACCCTTGAACTCTTCGAAAATTACTTCGTCCATGCGGCTGCCGGTGTCGATCAGCGCCGTGGCGATGATCGTCAACGATCCGCCTTCCTCGATATTACGCGCTGCGCCGAAGAAACGCTTCGGGCGTTGCAGGGCGTTGGCGTCCACGCCGCCGGTCAGGACTTTGCCCGATGACGGAACGACGGTGTTGTAGGCGCGTCCAAGCCGCGTGATGGAATCGAGTAAAATCACCACGTCGCGCTTGTGTTCAACGAGGCGCTTGGCTTTCTCGATAACCATTTCCGCGACTTGCACGTGACGCGAGGCGGGTTCGTCGAAGGTCGAGCTGATGACCTCGCCCTTGACCGAACGGGCCATGTCGGTAACTTCTTCCGGGCGCTCGTCGATCAGCAGGACGATCAGATAGACTTCAGGATGATTGGTCGTAATCGCTTGGGCGATGTTCTGCATCATCACAGTCTTGCCGGTACGCGGCGGCGCGACGATCAATGCGCGCTGGCCTTTGCCGAGCGGCGCAATTAAATCGATGATACGCGTCGTGTATTCCTTCTTGGTCGGATCCGGCAGCTCCAGCTTTAGATGCTTATTCGGATAAAGCGGAGTCAGGTTGTCAAAGCTGATCCGATGACGCGCTTTTTCGGGGTCTTCGAAATTGATGCGGTTCACCTTGAGCAAGGCGAAATAGCGTTCGCCTTCCTTGGGTGAACGAATCTCACCTTCCACCGTGTCGCCGGTACGCAGGTTAAATTTCCGCACTTGACTTGGCGAAACATAGATATCGTCGGGGCCGGGCAAATAATTGGATTCTGGCGAGCGCAAAAAGCCAAAGCCGTCGGGCAGAACTTCGAGGACGCCGTCGCCGTTGATGATCTGATTTTCCTGTTCGCCGTACTTTTTCAGAATGGCGAACATCATGTCTTGCTTGCGCATTGCGCCAGCGTTTTCAATTTGCATCTCTTCCGCGATGGACAATAGATCGGCGGGCGTTTTGCTCTTTAATTCACGTAAATTCATAGGAACCTTGGTTGTTGTGGTGTGGGGCGCGAGGGCTGGCTGAAGTAAGCCGGCTCAATTATATTTCGCTGAGGGTGGAGTTCCGATACGCGATAAAATGAAAAATATTCGAATACACTACCGCATCGGAGTTAATAATTTTCTAAGCGATCTGAGTGACTAAGTCAACCTAAACATAAAAAATTCTTGTAAAAGGCACCTATTTTATTACGTTAACCATATTAATGGCTTGAAAACTGATCTTTCCAAAAACTGAACGTCGTCTGGCGGCCAAACATTGTGGCATGAAGCGCGGCGCTGACGGTGAGCATGAGGATGCCCGCGCAGAGAATATCACTTAAGAAGTGCGCCCCCATCATCAAGCGGGCAAGACTAAACAAAAGAGCGCACGCAATGGAGATCCAGAAAAATCGACGTATTTTTTTACGGCCTGCGGACACAGGGACGACATAGGCAAAGCTTGGCAAGTAGAAACCGAAAGCGGCATCGCCGGAAACGAACGAGCCATTTTTGCGCGACGTGTTTTGCGGGAAAAGCGCAGGTGAAAAATTCGCCGTACCGCCGAACGCGACAATTTCGCGCGGACGAGCGCGACCCCAGTGATCTTTCAACCCCACATTGGCGATCAGCGCCGGTCCGATCAACAAGGCCAGTAACAAGAACAGCCAGTTCTTCGCGGATATATTAAAAAGATTCTTTCGCGTGATGGCCGTATATGCCGCTGCCAGTGCCAAAAGGATTCCAAGTGCCCACGATCCCTTAGCGGCTATAAGATGCAGCGCGACAAGCGGCGGCTGATCGGCCAGAAAAAACCCTTGACCGGTGCGATAGAACAGGCCAGAGACGACTAAGTCCAACGACGGCCATATTGTCAGGCAACCGATAGGAACGATAAACAGCAAGACAAACGCGAGCAGGCGCAGGCGACAGGTCACGCGAGATGTTCCTGTAATTTCAGCGTCAGGCACTTTGCCGCGCCTCCGGCTTTCAGAAATTCGGTCAACGGAGTTAGCGTCGGCTTGAACCCGGCGGCGCGTAATTGGTTTTGCAAATCCTCCGAGGCGTTGTTCATAAAAATCCGTCCATTCAAATCAACGGCGTTGCAGGCAAAATCTTGCGCATCTTTCTCACCGACGATGATGCGTTTTTCTAACGGGATAATCGCCTCTATCTTGCGTTGGGAAACTGCGTCAAATGCAGGCGGAAAATACATCAGCCAGCCGCCATCCAGAGGGCAGAGGCACGTGTCCAAATGGTAAAACCTCGCATCGACAAGATGTAACGGAATTACCGGCCAGCCGTAAATATCCTCCAGCATGTTCGATGCGTTCAAATCGGAACGAAAACCATGCCCACACCAGATCAGCGAGCGGCCACGATCAATCAGCGCATCGCCCGCGCCTTCAAAGAAAACATCCTGAGGCCAGTCGGCGACGATAAAGCCATTTTGTTCGAACCATTCGCGAAAAGGAGCTTCCTCGGCTTGTCGTTCCGGCGAACGGAACCTGCTAACGACGACAGTATCGCCGAGAACAAATCCGGCGTTAGCGGTAAAGACCAGATCGGGCAATCCCGGCACTGGCGCGATAGTCAGAATGTCAGCTTCGGCAGTCAGCGCGTTACGCAGCCCTTGCCATTGCCAATGCGCCGTTGAACGGTCGGCATGCCCCAATTGCCCTTCCATCCACGGGTTGATGACATATTCAACCCCGTAATGATCGGGCGCACACATCAGAATTTTCTGGCGGGAGTTACTCATGAATAAATACCTGCTCAACGAATCAAGCTTTCATTTTAATGCGCATTCTCATTTTTGCATTAAGCAAAAATCAGTTAAAATCCTCCGCCAACTCCCGCTTTGTATCCGGCGGCAAAATCGCCATGTGGCTATAGCCCGGATGCAGAATGGCCAGAACAACCTCGGTTTCAGGCTTGCGGAATGCGGCGATTTGCGCAGGCGTAAATCGAAAATGCGCGAACAGAACCGACGAAGCCTTGCCTTCGGGTGAGGTGTATTCCAGATCGCGTTCCGGTTCGCCAATAATGGCTTCGTTGCCAATTTTAATTTGCATTTTATGTTCGACTCCGCCGAGGGCGCTCAACACCGCCGTGCGTCGTTCGGCATCCTCGATTTCGAACATGACGGTGGCAACCAGTTCGTTGCCTTTCGGAACGAGCGGGTTATAGGCCGCGAGTTCATCCTGCATTTGCGCCGCGCCGCCCTTTTCGATGCGCAACATTTCCTGAACCTGCAGCCACATCGTGTCGTAATTCTCGAACAAGAACGTGACGTAGGGACCGACGGATACCCGCCGCTTTTTTTTGCACGCCATAATCGCGGCGCGTTTATCAGCGCGGATTTTCTCATAGGCTTCGTTCGAAAGAATGTCGTCTGGCGTCAGTTCGCGTTTCATAAGGACTCCCTCGTGATGCCATAACTCAGAGCGAAAATTTCAATCGGATGCCATGAGCGGGGTGTTTGGACAATGCTTGGATCGCCAAGTTTTTCTACACCCTGCGCGATATGCGCGGCGGCAAGCGGACATTCTGAAGCTATGAATCCGGGTTTCTGCTGCTCATCGGCATGCTTCAAAACCTCGGCGGCCTTTTTTGCTACCGGCTTGCCAACCTTCAGAGCGACATCGAAATTGTCCTTCTTCACTCCCCACGATCCGCCGTGACCGGAGCAACGCTCAATGACGGTAATGTCATCCGATTGCGGCAGAAGTTTCAGCATTTCGGCAGCCTTCGCCCCCATGTTCTGAGCACGCGCGTGGCAAGCGAGGTGAAGCGCGACATGTCCGGCGAGCGGTTCCATTCCCGATGTCAACCCTTGCTTGGCGGCCAGATCGACGACGAACTCCGTCAGGTCAAAAGTCGAGGCGGCCAGTTTCTGAACGGCGGCGTAGGAAGGATCATCTTTTGGCACCAGCAACGGCCATTCAAGTTTGAACATCAGCGCGCAGCTCGGCACCAACGCGACGACATCGTACCCGTCGTTGATCCAGCTTTGCATCTCTGAGGCAACCTTGCGGGCGTTGGCGACGACTTCGGCGATTTTGCCTTGCTCAAGTTGCGGCATTCCGCAACAGGCCGGATACACAACTTCGGTCGCCACGCCGTTATGCGCAAGCACTTTACGCGCGATCATGCCAAGATCGGGATCGTTGTAATTCATTGAACAGGTGGCATACAGCACGGCCTTACGCTTGCCGTAAGCCGGAGCCGCAGCGTTTGTTTTCAGATGATCCTTCTGAGCGCGATCGACAAAAGGGGACGAGGCATAACGGGGCAGGGCGGCTTCATGATGCACATGAGCGACTTTTTCCAGAATGCCGCGCGTAAATTTATTATCGGTCGATGTTGCCC